>JAXDIO010000393.1:0-23929 GCA_034663965.1 Thermoanaerobaculia bacterium
TTGTTTTCGGGTTTGGTGAAATCGGTGAGCGGCTCGTTGCTGAATTCGCTGAGCATTTTTCCTCCGCGCCATCCTGTTACTCTCCGCGGCGCCGCCGGTATGTACTCGAAAACGCTTGCCATCGCAATCGCGACACTGCTGCTTCTCGCATCGTGCTCGTCCACGCTGCCGTGGGCGAACGAGCCGATCGGTGAGGAGGTCAATCTCTCCTTCGTGATCCGCAACAATCTCCTATTCCTCCCCTCGGCGACGATCGACGGCCGTCCGGGTCAGTTCCTCGTCGGCGTCGCAGGTGTGCGCACCGCCCTCGATCAACACTTCGCCGCCGCGCTTCCTCGGAGCCCGCGCTCCGGCGAGCGATTACTGCAACTCAACGAGAAGGAGTCGCTGCGCTTCACGCCGGTCGAAATGGATCTGCAGAAGGTCGCCGACGGCATCCTCGGCGCCGACGTCTGGGGCAATCGCGCCATCTCGATCGATTACACCTCGGGATTGCTGACGTATCAGAAGGAAGGGATCCATCCGGAGCTGATGACGATCTACCGCTTCACCGCCGAGCCGCGCGTGAACATTCTCGTCGACGGCAAAACGATTCCGGCGATCATCGACACCGCCTCGCCCGACACGCTCACGCTCCCGCGCGGCAACGCCGCCGCCGGCCGGACGCACGCTCGAATCCAACTGGCCGGAGCGGACCTCGGAGACCTCGATGTGAAGCTGGCGGATGTCGCCGAGGCCCGTGTCGGCAACCGAATCCTCTCGAAATTTCTGGTAACCATCGACTATGGCAAGCGCGAAGTTGGACTTTGGCGCGATCTCCGCACGCGCTAGCCGCTATGATTTGTGCAATGCGTAAAACGTTCGCGATTCTTTTCATCGGCCTCGCCACGACCGCGGGCGCCCAATCGTTCCAGCTTCACGGATTTGTCTCCGCGCGAGAGATCTACGTGAACGCCCAGCGCTCATGGCTGCAGGGCGGCGTCGGACGCTTCGACGTCGGCGCCGATACCGTGAACGACACCAAGTTGGTCAACACCTACAACGCGCAACTAGGCTTCGACTGGACGCCGATGTCATGGTTCCTCGTGCACGCTGATGGCGTCGCGCGGAAACAGCAGTCCGGCCACGTCGGCGGAAAACGCGTCGGACTCGTTCAGGCCTACGCCGATGTCTTCAACGATCACTTCCGCGTCCGCGCCGGCGAGTTCTGGCTCCCGACCTCGCGCGAGAACACCGATCCGCTCTGGACGTCGAAGTACACGATCACCTACTCGGCGCTGAATTCATGGATGGCGCAGGAAGTCCGCCCGATCGGCGCGGACTTGCAATGGTCGCCGTCGTTCTACGTGACCGCCGGCGTGACGGCGTTCCGCGGCAACGACACGATGGGAACGCTCCTGGCCGGCCGCGGCTGGACGTTCGGCAACTATCTGGCCGCCTACAATGAAAACCTGCCGACGCCGGAGCCCGCGCTAACCCGCCCCTTCGGCGAAGACCTCGACAGCAAGAACGGCTACGCGGAACGCATCCGCATCTCGCTTCCCGAACGCGCGATGCTCCAGGTGACGCACATCGACAACCGCGCCACGATCTCGCCCAACCTCGTGAAAGGGGAGGAGCCGTGGCTGACACGCTTCAACATCGTCGGCGCCGAAGTCGGTTCGACCGCCCCGATTACCTTAGCCGCCGAATGGATGCGCGGTTCAACCGCAGTCGGCTTCCCCGGCGGCAGCTTCACGATGAATTTCGACACCGCCTACATCCTGGGATCCTACAAGTACGGCCACGAACGCTTCAGCGGCCGCATCGAACGCTTCACCACCAGCGACGCCTCACACCCGGTCATCGATTTCGCGCGCGAACACGGCCACGCGTTCACCGTCGCCTGGATGCACGAAACGAATCCGCACTCCCGAGCCGGCCTCGAATACTGCCGCGTCTCCGGCGACCGCCCCGGCCTCGCGCCGGGATTCGATCCGCGAACAGGCGGCTCGACGGTGACGGCGGAGTACCGCTACAGCTTCTGATCAGCGGAGCCGCGGGGACGCGGAGAGTGACCGCCTCTTTTCTCCGCGCCTCCGCGTGAAAAATCTATCGCGGGCGAAACGCGACCCGCGGCCACGAAGCGATCTGTTTCTCTCGCAGAGCTGTCGCCCCAGTCCTCATGCCCGCCGCGAGCGCGACGAGGTCGAAACCGCGATCATCAACATTCGCCGCCGCTAACCGCAGCCCCTCCTCGATCCTCTCCACCGCCGGACGCCACTGTCCTGTCTGCGCGTGAAAAATCCCCACGCTGAATTGCAGGAAGATGCGAATGAAGTCGGGCTCGTCGCGAACGCCTTCGAAAAACAGCTCCTCGAAGCAATCGCTGGCTTCGAGGTAGTCGCCCTCGTTGAAGAGGGCGATGCCGCGGAGGAAGCGCGGGTCACTTATGAGTTCGGCGCTTAGTTCCACGTCAGCGACCGCAGTTGGTCGAGGTTGACGTTGCCGCCGGAGAGAACGACGGCCACTCGCGAGCCGGGCGGGAGTTTGACCAGTCCGTGCAGGAGCGCGGCGACCGGGGCGGCGGCGGCGCCTTCGACGACGAGTTTGCAGCGTTCCATGATCCAGATCATGGCGTCGAAGATTTCGCGGTCGGGGAGGGCCACGATCTCGTCGACGAAGCGCTGCACGACGGAGAAGTTGATTTCGCCGGCGCGGCGGACGCGCAGGCCATCGATGATCGTTTTGCAGTCGATCGTTTCGAGGTGTCCGGCTTCGACGCTCGCTTTCATCGCCGGGCCGTCGCTCGACTCCACGCCGATGACGCGGATGTTCGGATTGTGGCTCTTCATCGCCATCGAGACGCCGGAGATCAGTCCGCCACCGCCGATCGGGACGATGACGGCGTCGAGTTCCGGCCAGTCCTGGATGATTTCGAGTCCGAGCGTGCCCTGTCCGGCGATGAGCTGCTCGTCGTCGAAGGGATGGACGTAGGTGAGGCCTTGCTCGCGCACCAGCTCTTTCGCCTTCTCGTTCGCCTCGTCCCAGATCGTTCCGTGCAGCACGACCTCGGCGCCGTAACCGCGCGTGGCGGCGATCTTGGCGGGCGTGGCGTTTTCGGCCATGCAGACGACGGCGCGGATGCCGTGAATCTTTGCGGCCAGCGCCACGCCCTGCGCGTGATTGCCGGCCGAGGAGCAGACCACGCCGCGAGCTTTTTGCTCGTCGGGCATCAATGCGAATTTGTTCAGCGGTCCGCGAATCTTGTACGAGCCGACGCGCTGGAACATCTCCGCTTTCAGCCGGACTTCGA
Organism: Thermoanaerobaculia bacterium; assembly: GCA_034663965.1. GTDB lineage: Bacteria > Acidobacteriota > Thermoanaerobaculia > Gp7-AA8 > Gp7-AA8 > JADGNZ01. The sequence continues at coordinate 3,296 of JAXDIO010000393.1, forward strand.
ATCCTGTCAGCTCGCTCAATTGGCGCGACGTCAGCAGCGGCGTGTGTTTGATGTGCGGCGCAATGCGCGCGCGCACTTCGCGAAAATCGTCAAGCGTAAGAGTGAACATAGTTTTTCCGTTCTAAGTCAGTACTGGAGCAATCGATCGCGCGAGCGGGTCCGCGGCCGATGGTCCGGCTACCAGCCGCGTTACGGCGTGACCCGCAACGACGATCAAGAAGTAGGCGACGGAGTCCGCGACGATCGGTGCGACGCCCGGTGAAAAGACCATCCACTGTGGGAACTTCGCCGCAATGAAGTAATCCCGCGGCGCTCCGATGACGGTCACGACCGTGGTGAAAATCGCAAGGCCGCGCCAACGGAAGCGGCGGGCGATCCGCCAGGTAACGAGGTAGATCGGCGAAAGGGAGATAGAGATGGCGAAGTACAGCAGCAACGCATCGAACGGCGTCGACGCGATCGGCATGCGCCACCAACCGATCGCTTCACACAGTGCGATGATCGCCATCGAAATTGCGCCGGCCACCGCTCCTCCGCACACAGCGCCCAACACGCGGCGCGACGTTGCCCGAGTCAAGTAGGCAACGACGACCAGCGCCACAAAGTAGGCGCTCGTCATGAGGAGAATCGGTGTCGTCGTCATTAAGGCTGTCTTCCGCCAACGGGGACGGCGACGTACGGCACATTCGCGTCGCGCATCATTTTGTTGAGCGCTTCGAGGTCCGTCTTCGTAATCGTTTGCGCCTCGGACGTCGCATCCTTGAGCAAGCCTTGCAGCACTTTGATTTGATCGAGTTGCCATGCGGTCGGCGCCGCGGCGTAGTTCTCGATTCCGCCGAGGAGTTGCGTGACGCGCTGGGTGACGGGAGGCGGCGTGTAGACGACCGGCGGACCAGCCCAGCCGAGGCCGGGGGACGGTTGGCCGCACTGCGTGGGAGTGCCGAGTTTCACGCACGTTGCGTCGACTTTCTTCAGAAGATCGTCGGCGGCCTTCTGGATGTTCTCCGGCAGTTTTGTTTTCTTGTAATCCTTGAGCGCTGTGCGAAGTCCGGTGATGGAGCGGCGAGCCGCGGCGCCCGAGGTGGCCATCCGCGCGAGCTGGTCTAGGGCTTGGCGACGCGCTGCGCGATCCTCGGCACTGATCTCGATGCGCGGATCGTCTTCGACCACAACCTTCGTCGATTGCTCCAGTTTTTCGGAGGCGACTTTCACTATGTACTCGCCCGGCTCGACGCGCAGCGCGCCCTGGAAGCCGCCGAAGCCGCCGCCCTGCTCGCTGGCCTGTTCCGTGGCCGCCTCGGTGACGCCGCCGCCGGCAGTCGCGCCGGCCGTTGCGGCCTCGGGCTCGCGCGGCGCTTCGTTGACGGAGCGCGTGCGAAGGTCCCACGTCACGCGATTGATGCCGGCGTCGCCGGTGCCATCGATCTCGCGAATGACTTTGCCGTCCTTGTTGGTGACGCTGATCGTCACCTTCTCTTTGTCAGCAGCCTTCGATTTGAGGAAGTACGTGATCGAAGCGCCGTTCGGCGGATTCGGTCCGAAGAACGCTTTGTGTCCAGTGACGCCGCTGCGATTGGCGATGCGCCACTCCGTCGCGGGACGCGCGTCGAACACATGCAACGCCTCGGACGGAATCGCGTCCGTCATCTGCTCGATCGGGCCGAGGTCGTCGAGGATCCAGATCGAGCGTCCGTGCGTGGCCAGGACGAGATCGTTTTCGCGCGGATGGATGGCTATGTCGTCGACCGGCACCGTCGGAAGATTGAGTTTGAGACGCGACCAATGGCCGCCTTGATCGTACGAAACAAAAAGCCCGCGCTCCGTGCCGAGGAAAAGCAGTTTCGGATTGCGGAAGTGTTCGCGGATGACGTGAACCGTTCCGGCGTCGTCATCGATGCCGGTACGACTTGGTTTCCACGTCGCGCCGTAGTCGTTGGTCACAAAAAAATAGACGCCGAAGTCGTTGCTGCGATGCCCGTCGAGCGTCGCGTACGCGGTGCCTTCGTTGAAGCGCGATGCGACGACGCGGCTGACGTAAACGCCCTTCTTCGGCGCCACGTTCTTCCACGTCTTCCCGCCGTCGCGTGTGACCTGCAGGTTGCCATCGTCGGTGCCGACGTAGAGCAGATCGCGATTCGTGGGCGACTCGCTGATCGTTGTGATGGCCGGCCACGCCTGCACGCCATCGTCGCGCGACATCGTGTTCTTGTCCGGCACGCGGCCCATGATCGGGAGCTTGTCGCGATCTTCGCCGGTAGTGAGATCGCCGCCGAGGCGCGTCCAGGAGTCGCCGCGATCGGTGGATTTGAAGAGGTAGTTGCCGCCGTAGTAGAGCGTCTTGTTGTCATACGCCGACACAACCAGCGGCGAGTTCCATTGAAAACGCAGCCGTTCCCCCTCGGCTGCCGGAGGCCGGATCGAGCGCGATTCGTGCGTCTTCAGATTGCGCCGCAGCAGGTTGCCGTCCTGCGACTCGGCGTACACGGTATTGGGATCGGTCGGATCGATCTGCGCGTAGAAACCGTCGCCGCCGCCGACCGTGAACCAGTCCGAGTTGGCGATGCCGCGCGTGTCGAACGTGGCCGACGGTCCGCACCAGACGTTGTTGTCCTGCAGCCCGCCGCAGATGTGATACGGCCGCTGCATGTCGAGGCCGATCTCGTAGAACTGGCCGATGGCGATGGTGTTGAGGTAGTCCCAACTCCGGCCGCGATCGTGCGTCGTGTAGATGCCGCCATCGGATCCGGCGATCATGTGATTCGAATCGCGCGGATCGATCCACATGGCGTGATAGTCGCCGTGAATCTTCTGCACGACGTTCGTCTTGAACGTCTTCCCCGCATCCTCGGAGTAGTACATCTGCGCGCCGTGAACCCACACGCGCTGATCGTTGTTCGGATCGATGATGACCTGGCTGTAGTAGCTGCCGCGCGGATTGGTTTCGGACTGCTTGGTCCACGTCTCGCCGCCGTCATCGCTGCGGAAGATGCCGCCGTTCGCATGCTCGATGAGCGCGTAGACGATATTCGCATTGCGCCGGTAGAAGTTGACGCCGATGCGTCCGATCTCTTTGACGGCCTGCGGATCGGCGTCCGCGACTTTCTTGGCGTCAGGATCCCACGGCAAACCCTTCTCAAGTTTTTTCCAGGTGGCGCCGCCATCGGTCGTTTTGTACAGACCGGAACCAGGTCCGCTACCGCTGAAACCGAAGACCGTTCGGCGACGCTGATACATCGCCGCGATCAACGTGCCGGGCGAGTCGGGATCCATGGCGATGTCGGTCGCGCCGGTGTCGTCGTTGACGAAGAAGACATTGCTCCACGTCTTGCCGCCGTCCGTCGATTTGTAAACGCCGCGATCCTTCGAGGCGCCCCAAAGATTGCCACCGGCGGCGACGTAAACGACATTCGGATCGGCAGGGGAGATGACGATCCGCCCGATGGCCATGGAGTTGTTCAGCCCCATGTGTTTCCAGGTCCGGCCGGCGTCGGTCGATTTGTAAACGCCGTTGCCCCACGACCCGCTCTGCCGGTTGTTCGCCTCGCCGCTGCCGACCCAAACGATCGACGGATCCGACGGCGCGACGGTGACGTCGCCGATGGACGACGTCGGCTGATCGTCGAAGATCGGATCCCACGTGATGCCGCCGTTCGTGGTCTTGAAAACGCCGCCGGCCGCAGTTCCTACATAGATGATGTCGGGATTGGACTCGACGACAGCAAAGTCGTCGATGCGGCCACCCATGGCCGCCGGTCCGATCTCGCGGAACTTCAGTCCCTTGAAGACGTCGTTGTAATCCGTCGGGGCAACAGCAGGCTTCGGGGCAGGCTTCGGGGCAGGCTTCGGGGCAGGCTTCGGCGCAGCGAACGCCGCCACAGACACGAACATCGCGAGCAGTACAGTTTTCACGCGTCTCTCTCCGATCAGGCGATTTGGCGGGAAACAGTACTCGCGACGGCGGCGTAGTCGCAAGGGAGAAGGGTTTCACGCGGAGCGCGCGGAGAGGCGGAGATCACATCAGTCGAGAATCCAGGTCCCGTGATCGCTGATCTCGTCATACATGGCGTCGGGAGCAAGATCGATTTCGCCCGGCCACTCGACGAAGCCGTCCGCGCAGGACACCTTCGCAAAGAAAGCAGGATCTTTGAGCGGTTCGAAAACTCCCCGCAAGTGCGACTGTTTGAAGACGACTTCACCTGTCAATCCGTCGCGAAAACGCACGATCAATCGAAGGTGCTCCGGCGTTTCTACCGAGACGACCGTGTCGTCCACGACTGGCCTCAACCGAGAGGCATGATCTTTTTCGGTCGTTCCTTGTTCAGACATAGCTTCCAATTCTCCGTCAGTTCCTGCTGGTGCAACGCCGCCCAATCAAGCACAAGGACTAAGGCTCGCCGCGGCAAGACTCCCGCGATAACTTCCAGATCTTCGATCGAAATTGCCGCTACGGATCCGGCATATTCAGCGTGAAAGTGCGGCGGAGCGTGCTCATTGTGGAACATGCGGATACGACGCCGTAAAACCTGCTGATCGTCGGCATTGATCTAATCGAGGAACTCTTTTTACGCCGCCGGCTTGAACTTGATCGTGCAGCCGAAGGCTTTTGTCGCGGTTACGGCGACGTCCTTGTTGCCGAGGAGGGATTCGAGGGCGTCGTGGAGTCCGGTGTGCTGGCGTTCTTCCGGTTTGGCGGAATCGTCGACGTAGCCGCGGTAGCGAACTACGCCTTTGCCGTCGACGACGAAGATGTGCGGCGTTACGCGGGCGCCGTATGCGCGGGCGATGTGGCTGTCGCTATCCTTGAGATACGGGAACGGGTAGTTCTTTGCCTGCGCGCGGCTCTTCATTTCGGACGCCGACTCGATGGAGTACGCGGCGTCGTCGTTGGAATCGATCGCGTAGAAGGTCACGCCGCGCTTCGCGTAGTCGCGGCCGAGGGCGACGATGCGGTCTTCGAATGCTTTCGCGTATGGACATTGATTGCAGGTGAAGACGACCACCGAGAGCTTGCCGTCGCCGGGAGCGAAGCTGACGGTCTTGCCGTCGACGGTATTCGTCAGCGCGAAGCCGGGTGCTTTCGCGCCCACAGACAGCTCCTCGGCGATCACAAACGTCGCGGCGGCGAGCAGAACGAAAACAAGAGTCAGACGTTTCATCGTTTTCTCCTTTTGATCAGGTCATCGAGTTTGCGCCGGAACTTCATTGCTTCGATCACGCCTTCGTTACGAAAAACTTCGCGACCCTTCTCATCGAAAACGAGCGTGATCGGGAGCGAGCCATCGAAACGGAAGCGGTCGGCCAGCGCGTTCGTCCGGCCGACATAGTAGACGTTGCGGAATCGGATGTGCTTGCCGGTGAGGAAGCGCGTAACGAGCTGCTTCCGCTCGGCGCGATCGCCGGGGATGGCGTCATCGAGCGAGACGCCGATGAACTCGACGCCGTCTCCGCGCACTGAGGCGCTGATCGAATCGAGCTGCGGCATCTCGGCGACGCATGGCGCGCACCACGTAGCCCAGATGTTCACGACGCGAATGCGCGCGTCGGTTCGGAAAGCGCGAAGCACGTCGTCGCCGCTGCGGACCTCGGGCAGATTCGAGGATGCGGCGACGAGAAGCGCGAGGAAAAATGGCATGCCTGATTCTAAGGGAACGGGTTCACGCGGAGGAGCGGAAGCGCGGAGAGAAACCACTTCTTTTCTCCGCGTCCCCGCGTCTCCGCGTGAACCGTTCCCTTTTGCGTCACACGATGACCGTGCGCAGGTGCGAGGTTCCCGCATCCAGATCGTCGAGCACTCCGTTGATTGCAGGCGCGTCGAGCGAAACGCGTCGGGTGATGACGCGCGACATGTGGAGCAGTCCACGCGTTGCCATCGCGAGTAGTTCGACGAGCTCATCGCGCGTGTGGTCCGAGACGCCGACGATGTGGCGTTCGTTGGCGAGCACGTCACGGTAAGGATCGATGGCCAGCTCGCGCAGATTGATGGCCACGATCATGATCCGTCCGCCGCGGCGCAGCGAGCGGAGGGTGGCGAGCGTGGTGGGCGGATGGCCGGCGAAATCGAGAGCGACGTCGATGTCGCGCAACTCCTCGACGGCTGCCGGAATCGCACCGAATGATTGCGCGAGATCGAGTTTGTCGCGGACGCGATCGACTGCGAAGACCTTGTACGCGCCCATCACCTTCGCCAGTTGCGCGGCCGATGCGCCGAGGCCGCCGAAGCCGATGATGGCGACCGACTCGCCGGACTTGAGCGACGCCAGGCGAAGCGCGTGATACGCCGTCGCGGTCGAGCACATCATCACCGCCGCCGCGTCGAACGGGACGCCGTCCGGAATCGGCACGAGGTTCGCGGTGGGCACGACGATCCGCTCCGCGTATCCGCCGTCAACTTCCTTGCCGAGCATCCGGCCGTCGTCGTGAAGATAGTGCAAGGCCACGCGTCGATCGGTGCCCGCGATGACGCCGGCGATTTCGTGGCCGAGGGTCAGTGGAAGCGCGACCGTTCCTCCGCCGGCGCGATAGTGCGCATCGCTGTGGCAGATGCCGGCCGCGCGAATCTCGACAAGCGCCTCGCCGGCCCCAGCGGTTGGATCGTCAATGAGTTCGTCAATAAGCGGCGACTTGAGAGCAATCAAACGAACAGCATGCATAGGCTCAGCAGTTTAGCAGTCGGCGCGGCATCCGCATTGCACTACAAATAACATGGGCAACGGCCCAAAAGGAGAAGCAAATGGACAACCGTGAACGCGACAAGATGAGCAAGAACACTGAGTCAACTTCGGCTGGCGACGTCAACCGCAACACCTCTTCGCAGATCGGAAAGAACAAGAGCGACTCGTCCGCCGACTTCGGTCAGAACATCGGCCGCTCGGAGAATCTGAACGAGCCCAACAGCCGCACCGGCAATGTTGGATCGTCCGGGTACGAGAGTTCCAAGTCCCCGAACCGTCCGTCTGACGACAAGTCGATGGGCAGCGAGTCGTGGGACAGCAAGAGCAACAAGAATGAGCCGTCGAGCGGCAGCCGCCACTGACGACTGAAGTCCCTTTCCACTGCAAGGCCGCGCACCCGCGCGGCCTTTTTATTGGACGGCGTCGCGGCGGCGCAGCTTCGCTTTGATCTGATCGCGCGCGATCGACGCCCGGCCTCGCACTCCATTCCAAAGCCATCGCCCCTCGGCATGCGACGCGATGACCTGGCGCGATACGGCCATGTCGGTGAATGCCGGCGTGAGGAGCCTCGGATCGTTGAAGTTTTCGACGAACGCATCCGCGATGCGCTGCTGCGGCGAATGATTTTCGCGTTCGCCGTCGCTGCCGTACTGCGCGATGAGCAGCTCCTTGGCCGGCGCGGTAAGCGGATCGAGGAGAAGGTTGCTGAAGCGGCAGGCGTCGCGCGCGTGCGTTGCGAAGAAATCGTCGAAGGTTGAGGTGATCCAGTCGGCGTCGAACGCGCCATCGCCGCGCGCGACGATGCTGTCCACGAGATGCCGCGCCTGCTTGTTGCCGCTGTTCGCGCCTTGTGCCGCGATCGGATCGTAGGAGATCGCAGTGTCGCCGAGCGCGGCGACGACCGCTCCCGTTGCGAGTCGCGCCGCCGGACGGCGCACGGCCGGCGTCACTGCGCCGATCAGCCATCCGAGCGGATCGGCGAGCTGCATGTCGCGGACGAACGGCTCGTCCCACGGGAAAAGCGCGGCGACGACCTCCTTGACGCGTTGCACGGCGACATTGCCGTCGGTGACCCCGGCGAAGCGGTCCATCCGCGAGCCGGGCTTCGCTTCCACGAGGATGTTCCAGCACGGACCGGCATCCTTGTGGTGATAGGGGATGAAGAAGATTTCGCCGTCGGTGCCGAGGAAGTCGAATTTCACAGGAAGTAGCGGAACGCCCGAGACGCACGAAGGTCCGCCGGTGACCGTCACCATCGCCAGCTTGCGCTGCGGCTTGTCGTGGACGCTGCGGGATTCATCGCGCTCGAAGATGCGGCACAAATCGGCGCGGCCGGTGGCAACGATGGTCAGATCGTGCGTCGCGGCAATTTCGCCAAGGCGGTCGACGGTGACCTGCTCGATGACGATGTTGCCGCCGCGCGTTTCGAATTCGTTCATCCAGCGCCACGACTGCAGGCGGACGTCGACCGCCTGGAACGGCGCGCGGAATCGTCCGACCAGGCGAATCAGCGGATTGTGCAGCGTCGGACAAAACGTCAGAAAAACACCTTCACCTTTCGGCGCCGCGTGGTCCCAGAAATTGAGGCCGAGCTCGCGTTCGTACGACAGCGCCAGATCGAAGCGCGCCGCGGTGCCGGTTGGGCGGCTGGTGTTGAGCCACTCGTTCGCGGTGCGATCCGAGTAAAGATCGACGTGGTAGCCGGCGCGCAGAAGCCCGTGCGCAGCCGCGAGTCCGCTGATTCCTGATCCGATGATGGCGAGGTTTCGCATGTTTGTGATGTACGCACGTTCTTATGGAGATGCCGTGAACGAAGACGAACGCTTCCGTGACAGCGGCGAATCGCGTTGCTATCCTCGATCGTCATGAGTGACGGCGAGATCGCGATCAGCGGCGCAACGGTGGCCGACCTTCCGGTCATCCGCCAGCTCCTGATCGCCAACAACCTCCCGACCAGCGGCATCGACGAGCACTGGAAGACGTTCATCGTCGCGCGCGATGGCGACGCGATCGTCGGCTGCGGCGGTGCCGAGGCGTACAAATTCGCGGCGCTGATCCGATCGGTCGCCGTTGCGGACTCGCATCGCAGCCGCGGCATCGGACGGCGCATCGTCCGGCAACTTCTCGATCGCCTGGCATCGCGCGGCATTCGCGAGTTCTACCTTCTGACGACGACCGCGCAACCGTACTTCGCAAAACGCGGATTCAAGCCGATCGATCGTGACGAAATCCATCCGCAGCTTCTGGCATCGACGGAGTTGCAGGGCGCGTGTCCCGATTCAGCGGTGTGCATGCGGCTGGTGATGCTGGCGTGAGCAGGCGCGTGTTCGATGTTCACGTTCACATCCAGCCGTGGGAGATGCTCAAGCCGGAGGTGATGTCGATGGTCGACGATCCTTCGCATGCGAACGCGAAAGACGTGCTGGCGTCGGCGGACAGCGTGGTTCGATTTCTCGATGCCGAGGGGATCGAGCGGATCTGCTGCATCAACTATGTGTCGCCCGATGTCATGGGCTTCACGCGCGAGACGAACGACTGGATCGCGAACTTTACGCGCGATCATCGCGACCGTTTGCTGCCCGTCGGGTCGGTGAATCCACTGCACGAGATCAACGTGCGCGACGAAATCCGCCGCGTTCTCGACCTCGGCATCCGCATGATCAAGATCCATCCGCCGCATCAGCTTTTCTCGCCGAACGCGTACCTCGGCGAGCTGTGGCAACTCGCCGAGATTTATCGCGAGTGCGAGGAGCGGCAGGTTCCGGTGATGTTTCACACGGGGACGTCTGTTTTTCCACGTGCGCGCAACGTCTTCGCCGATCCGATGCCGATCGATGACGTCGCGAACGATTTTCCGCGCCTGCCGATCATCCTCGCGCACGCCGGCCGTCCGTTGTACGGCGAGACCGCGTTCTTCCTCGCGCGGCGTCACGCGAATGTGCGTCTTGACATCTCCGGAATCCCGCCGAAGGCGCTGCTGCGCTACGTTCCGCGCGTCGCCGACCTCGCGGACAAAATCCTGTGGGGCACCGACTGGCCGTCGCCGGGTGTGGTGTCGCCGCGGAAGAATGTCGACGACTTTCTCGCGCTCGGACTGGGCGATGAGGTCGAGCGAAAGATTCTCTGGGACAACGCGGCGCAGCTGTTTCCCCAAACGGCTTAAGCGACTTCGCGGCCGGAACGCTGGCGTCTCGCCGGCTGGCCCGGCTGCGTCCTCGCTGCCGAATGGGAGGCTTGCGCCGGCGTCGTGTTACCAGCGAAAGTTGAGGGTTTGGCGGTTCGGCGGCGAGACGCCGCCGGGCCAGCCGGCGAGGACGCCAGCGTTCCGGCCGCGAGCTTCGCGCGCTCTTTCGTTGAGCGCTGCTATCATCGACAGACATGCCGGATCCGCAGCATGAACCCATGGGCCGCCTCGACGCGTTTGACGTCGGTCCGAAGAAACTAACCGTGCAGACTGAATTTTTCGCCCGTCCGAACTGGCGCATCGAGACCAAGGTCTACCTCGCCGGCGCACTGAAGAAGGTCTACAACGAAGACATCTCGGCCACGCCCGAAGACGAATTGCAGCGGACGATCGACACCTTTCATCGCGCGAAGATGGACGAGATCGTGACCGGATTGCGGAAGCGCCAGCAATGAACGGAATCCGCGTCGAAGCGTTGACGAAGGCATACCGCCCGCTCGGGAAAGTACGTCCCGTGCTCAAAGGAATCGACCTCACCATCGCGCCGGGCGAGGTGGTTGGACTGATCGGTCCGAACGGAGCAGGGAAGACCACGCTGATGTCGTGCATCGTCGGGTTTCTCAATGCCGACAGCGGATCGATCACGATCGACGGCCGCTCGAACGATGACCTCGACGTTCGCCGCCGAACCGGCTTCGTTCCCGAACGGATGAATTTCGACCGCCGCGCCTCGGGTGGTGCATTCCTCCGCTACATGGCGCGCCTCGCTGGCGTTCCGCGCGATCGCGTCCGTGCGCGCGTCGACGAGCTTCTGGCGCGGCTCGCACTCACCGACGCAAGCGACAAGCGGCTCTCGCAATACTCGCGCGGCATGCTGCAGCGCATCGGAATGGCGCAGGCGCTGATGCTCGATCCCGATTTTCTTTTTCTCGACGAACCGACTTCCGGTCTCGATCCGAACGGCGTCTTTCTCGTGCGCGATCTCATCGCCGAGGAGAAAGCGCGCGGCGCGGCAGTGCTGCTGAATTCGCATCAATTGGCCGAGATCGAGAAAGTCTGCGATCGCGTGCTGTTCCTAAAAGATGGCGTGATCGCGCGCGATGAAGCGTTGCGCGAGGTCGCGAAGATCACCATCACCGTCACGCTGCTGGCTGGTTCGTACGACGTTGCGACGGTTACGGCGGCGGTTGGTGGCGTTCTGCCAAAGAACGACGTCGTTACCGCGAATGTCGCGACCGAGGGAGAGATCGCGCAGCTCGTGTCGCGGATTGTGGGAACTGGTGCGGGCGTGATCGACGTGCGGCGACGCACGGCCGATCTCGAATCGATCTTCCGAGGTGAATCGTGAGCTTCGTCGTGATGGTCGAAACGCTGCGGCGGCATTTCGCCCACCTCGGCTACATCGCCGCGCTGCTGGTGTTGATCGTCATCGTCGTGACAATGGCCGCCATCGGCGCGCCGTCGCAGGCGCCGTACGAGATCATCGGCCTCTTCACGCTCATCGCCGGCTGCCAGCTCATCGGTCCGGAGTTTTCGAAAGGAACGCTGCAACTCATCCTCAGCAAGCCGGTCGGGCGATCGGCGTATCTCGTCTCGCGCGTGATCGGCGTGGTGCTGGCGATCTGGGTTGCGATCCTCGTGATGTTCGCGAGCGATGTCATCGGCCGCCTCATCGCCGGAACGACGATCAGCTGGCGCACGGCGTTGTCGACGATGCTCGTCGCGGCGCTCAAAACGCTGCTGGTTTGCTGTCTGCTCGCGTTCCTCGGCAGCTTCTCACGCTCGTATGCGAATGTCGCCGCCTACGTCGGCTGGCAGATTCTTTCGTCGATGATCTTCGGTCTGCTGAGCATGATGAAAAACGCCGTCAGCGGAGAGATGGGCAAGATCGGCGCGCTGCTGCGCGCGCATCCGGGCGTGCTCGAGGGGTTCGCCGCAATCCGCCGCAACATTTTTCCGGACGGACCGCTCATTCCATTCGACCGCAACTGGATCCTGATGATGCTCTGCAATGCCTCGGTCACGCTGCTGCTGGCCTGCTTGATTTTCTCGCGCCGGGAGGTTCCGTACGGTGCCGACTAACCTGACCTTCGACCGCACCAAACAACGCGCGCTGCCGATCTGGCTGGTGATCCTGACGGCGCTTCTCATCATCGCGCGCGTCGTTTCGACAAAGTACCCGGTGACGAGCGAGACGGGCGTTGTGCGGAAGAATCAGAAGAGCCTCGTGCACTGGACGCCGATCAGCCTGGCTTCGGCTGCCGCACTACGCTCGCACCGGCCGATCCTTTACGAGTTTTCGGCAGAGTGGTGCGGACCGTGTCATCTCCTCGAACGCGAAGTTTTCATGGACCACGCTCTGGCCGCGAAGATCAACGATCGCTACATCGCGGTGCAAGTCGTCGACCGTCAACGCGAAGACGGCCACAACGAGCCGGCCGTGCAGCAGCTCATGGACCGCTACAACGTCAACGCGTTTCCGACGGTGGTCATCGCTGCCTCAGACGGCAAGCCGCGCGACAAAGGCGTCGGCTACGGGGGCCGCGATCAATTTGCGGTGTTCATCGACCGCGTGCGCTGATGCGGCTCGAACATCTCACTCAGGACGAGGAAGATTTCTGGCGCGGCGAGTTTGCGCAGGAGAATTGGATCTTCGGCGCCCTCGGACTTAGCGTGACGCTCCCGGAGTTTTCGGGCGGCGTGCCGGCGCTGCGAACGATGCACTTCGGCTACTACCTCCAGCCGCTGCACCTCAACGCCGACGATCGCGAAGACCTCCCGCGCAAACTGGTCTTCGTGCTCGCGCGCCGCAAACCGCCGTTGGATTTCCTGGAACTGAGCGGCGCCGGAGTGCGCATCCCGCACTGCTTCCCGCAAGGCTTCACGCTCGGCAGCGTCCTCCGCATCACGCTGCAGGAGATGAAGAAGCTGCCGCTGAAGGACAGTGGCGAAGTAAAGATTGACTCGTAATCGGTCGCTTCGAATTACACTTCGCGCCCGTGACGAAAACTGACGAAGGTGCCGGCCTGCGCGTTCTCGTGGCCGACGACGATCCCGCCATCCGCATGCTTGTGCAACGCGTCCTGGTGCGGCAGGGCTACGAGGTGACGACCGCCAACGATGGTGCCGACGCCATCGTGCAACTCGATCAGAACCGCTTCGACCTGCTCGTGCTCGACCTGATGATGCCGCGCGTCGATGGCATCGGCGTCATCGCGCATCTGCAGTCGCGCGGCGCGACCACGCCACCGATTCTGGTCATGACCGCCGCCGCGCCAGACATCCTCCGCCGCCTTCCGCACGACCGCATCGCGAAGGTCATCACGAAGCCGTTCGACCTCGATGAGTTGATGCGCGACGCCAGCGCTGCGATTCATGGCACGGCGGCTGAAGCGTAAGCACGATGTGATCAAAGTCGGCCTCTGCGGCTTCACGATCGGCGCGCGCGAATACTTCGAGACGTTTCCGGTGCTGGAGGTCCAGCAAACATTCTACGAACCGCCGGCGCCGCGCACGCTTGTGCGCTGGCGCGAACAGGCCGGAGAGGGATTCGAATTTACGGTCAAGGCTTGGCAGCTGATCACGCATCGCTCCACGAGCAACACCTACCGTCGCCTCAAGTCGCCGTTGACCGACGCGGAACGCGCGCAATGCGGCGCCTTTCAGACCACGCCGATTGTGATGAAGGCCTGGGAGACAACGCTCGCGTGCGCGCGCTTGCTGCGCGCGACCGCGATCCTCTTTCAATGTCCAGCCAGCTTTCGCGCGGAGCCGGAGAACGTCGCCAACATGCGGAAGTTTTTCGCCGAGGTCGAACATACGGATGGCATTCGCTTCCTGTGGGAGCCGCGCGGTCCGTGGCCGGATCCGTTGATCGCGGAACTATGCGAAGAGCTCGATCTCACCCACGTCGTCGATCCTTTCGACCGCGATGCCATTCCGCAGCCGCTGACGTATTGGCGCCTCCACGGCATCGGCAATCACTACCACGTCTACACCGATGACGAACTTCGCACTCTGATCGCAAAGCTGCCGCGCGAGGGCGATGCGTATGTGATGTTCAACAACATCCCTCGGGTTCGCGACGCCGAGCGGTTCAGTAAGTTGCTGCGGAGTTCCGCAATCTCCCGCTGACGCGACGGGCATCCCTGGCTATCGCCGCGCATCATGATCGTCGTCGAGGATGAACAGCGGTTGCTGCGCAGTCACCTCCCTCCCGTCTGCGCGTTGCGTTACGGTCAACGCTCCGGCGCCGGGCCGTGTGAGCAACTGCACCTCGGCCCGGAACGCTCCATGGTCGTCGGGCGTGGCAGTACCGACGCGCTGGCCGTTGACGAGAATCGTGACGGGCTGACCGGGAAGGAATCCTCTGCCGTTCAGCCGCAGCGACGTGCCCTGCGCGGCGCTCACAGACGCAACGTTCTCGGGCAAGCCTTCGACGGAAAGATGGGGTGGCCGCGGCACCGTCGCAGGGAAGCGAGGAACGGGCACGGTGTCGGGCGGGAGACGGAATCTCGTCTTCGTCTTGAGGTCGCGGTCGGCCACTGGAGGCTCGCGCCGATGTTCGCCAGCCACGGGCGTCGCGTCATCTGTAATCACCTTGATCGCTCCGGGAGCGAGCTTGAACGGCTTGGCCTGCCACGTCCACAACCCGCGTCCGCCCGAGCCGATCCAGACCGTCCGGTCCTCGCTGAAGGCGACGGATGTTATGTTCGGGATCGCATCCGAGCTGCGCACGCGGAGCCACGAGGCGCCGCCGTTGCGCGAGTGGAACAAGCCGGCTGACATGGTGCCGACCACGATGTGGTTCGTGTCGTACGGATCGAAGGCGATGGTCGTGACCTGCGCCTCGGGTGGTCGGTTGAAGGCGGACTGAAACTGCAGCGCGCCTTTGTTCGTGACCAGATCCGTGAGTTCCGGCAGGTCTGTCCAGTCGTCGCCGCCGTCAGTGGACATCATCATTCTGCCGTTCACGGTCTCGGCGGCGATGAGAACGCGCTCGTCGTCCGGCTTGACGGCCCACACCGGCTCGAAAAGGTTGTATCCGGAGTGGGCGACGCTGCCGGTGCCACTCATTTTGAGCGCGCGCACCCCTTCGCCCACCGTAACGGACGGACCGAAGTCGCGCATCGCCGCGCTTCGGATCACATTGCCATCGGTGACGTTCATCTTTACCAGGAAGTCGCGGCCATCCTTCGTCGCGAATTGATAGAGCGTGACGCTCTTTTCGCGGACGGCCACGCGAGGAAAGCCGAGGAACGTGCCGGCGCTCGAGCGGGCCAACTCCTTCCAAGAGTCGGAACCGGGCGTCCGGCGGTCGTAGATTACGCCCGACCCCTCACAGTCGCGGCTAGCGGTGATGACGTTCCACTTGCCGTCCGCCGGATTGAGAAAGAACGCCGAGGTTTGATAGCACACGTTGCCGTGCCGTACGTGCGGCGCCAACGGGACGGTTCCTGCAAGCAGTGCCGCGTATATCTCGCCGGACCCCGTCCACGGCTGCATGGCGATCCACTCCTCCGAGCCGTCGTTGAGCTTGGGGCCAGAGGCACTCATCCCTGACGCTTCATCCGGACCGATCTGATTCCACTTCGATCCGCCATCGCTGGAAACCCACGTCTCGTTGTGCCAGGTGGTGAACGCGACGTCCGTCCGTTTTGTGGGCTTCTCCACGTTCTGCACCGTGACGCCGTAAACCTCCAGTGCATTGAGGCCTGCCGGCCCGGCTCCCACCATCTGCCAGCTCTGACCTCCATCTTTAGTGTTCATGACGCCGCCATCGCCCGCGAGCAGGTAGGGACGTTCTGTCACGGGATAAAAGAGAAGATCGCCTGGATCGTAATGGGCGATCGCTAATTGTGTAAGCGGACTGAGGATCCAGCGCGACCCAAACTTTTGGATTCTCCCGTGCCAGAGGTTTTTTCCGTCGCCGACGTACAACTCGAACGAGATCGTGCTTCCGGGGATGCCCGCGGTGCGGACAAACGGCGGCATGTTAGTGAGCGGAATCTCCTGCGGGTAGTTGCGCCAGGTGATTCCCCCATCCTCGGAGTACTGCAGCCTCTTGATCTCCCAGTCGGCGCGAAATAGGAGCGAGTGTTCTACGGGCGAAACCGCCAAACCCCTTACGCAGAGAAAGTTCGGAGCGGCCCCTTCGCTCGCATGCCAGGTGGCGCCGTCATGCATGTAGAAATAGCCGCCGGCGCCGCCGGCCACGATGTGTTGCGCGTCGATCGCCGTCACCGCATAGATACGGTCGGACGACGAGATGCCCTCGAACGTAGTGTTGGTCCAAGTCGCGCCGCGGTCGCTGCTCTGCAATAGTCCGCACTCCGTTCCGACCCAGACCCTGGTGCCCAGCCACGAGATACCGTACGCACCGGAGCGATCCGCGCAGCGGTCGGAAACCGGTACCAGTGATGTCGGCGGCTGACTCCACGTCTTCCCGCCGTCGGTGCTGCGCCAGACACCGCTGTCACGAGCGATATGCCGATTGCCATACGTCGAGGCGAGGATGACGTTCGCATCGGTCGGGCAGAAGGTGACGTAGAGAACCTGGTCGGCGGGAAAGCTGGCGACGTACGACCAATGAGCGCCGCTGTCGTGCGACCGGTACATCCCTCCGCGGCCGGTTCCGGCAATTACGTCATGAATGTCGGTCGGATTTACCGCCAGTGATTCGGTCAGGCCGCCGAAAGGCACCTGCGCGGGCGTGACTTGCTCAAGAACGTCGATGAACACCTGCGCGTTTGCGACCGGCATGGCGACGGAAAGAAGAGCGAGCGTCAGAAACGGAATGGTTGATTTCATGCCGGTAATCTAAGAGCGCGCCGGCGGTGAGGGATCAGAAAGTCATGGGATTTTCATGAGGTCCGCGTAGCCATCCGAGTAGTCAGCGTCTACGCCGCTTCGTAGCGGTGCGCTTCTCCTCGGTCGCGCGATATCCCTGCTCGAGGATCGCGGCCAGCGCGCCTTTCGGCAGCGGCTTGTTCATGTTGATCCCGACCCACCCTCCGACGCCGACGTACGGCGGGACAAAGAAGTGTTCGGGATCGGCGGACACGAGATCCTGCTGCGCACCGAGCGGCGCGTTGCACCAGACCGCGATGCGGCCGTCGCCGTGGTGGTTATTGGAGAACATCGCGAACAGTTTTCCGTGCACGCGCCACGTCGATTCGCCCCACGCAATCTTCTCCTCGGTGTCCGGCATGCCGAGGCAGATTTTGCGGACGAGGGCGAGGATCTTGTCGGGATTGCCGAGCGGCTTCGCAGGCGCGGGACGGAGATCGATCTTCGCGGGATCGCCGATCTCGAGTTTCGCTTTCTTCATCACGGCGTCGTCGATCTCGACCCAGAACTTCTTCGACCGAGGCACGATCGCGCTCTCGAATCCGACGCCGTTGACCGTGCCGATCACGCGATGCCCATTGCGGCCGGCGCGGATTCGCGTTGGCTCAATCGACCATCGCTCGGACGGATTGAACGGAACTTCGAATGCGGCGCCTTTGTGGCCGTCGAGCAGCGTGGCGGTGAATCGCGCGTTTGCCATTTCGTCATTTTACCGATCGCCGCTTTCGCGCTACAGTCCTGCGGTCGTCCATCCCACCTTGCAGGAGCTTCCGATGCGCATGCGTACTTTGCTGTTGTTCGTCATCGTTGTGTCCGCGTTTCCGTTGCTCGCGGTCGATATTCACGACACGCGGCTTCTTTCCGAACCTGCTGTCAGCGGCGACCGGATCGCGTTCGGATACGCGAACGATCTCTGGGTTGCGAACCTCGACGGCAGCGGCGTGCGGCGGCTGACGTCGCATCCCGGCATCGAGGCGGGACCGCATTTCTCGCCAGATGGGAAGTGGATCGCATTCACCGGCCGCTACGAAGGCAACACCGACGTCTACGTCGTTCCGTCCGAGGGCGGCGTTCCGAAGCGGCTGACATGGCATCCGAGGAATGATGTGGCGCTCGGGTTTACTCCGGATGGCGCGAATGTGCTTTTCACCTCGCCGCGCGAGGTCTACACGGGACGTTACGTCCAGCTCTTCACGGTGCCGGTCGGCGGCGGGATGGCCACGAAGCTTCCCATTCCGCACGCGGCGAAAGCCACCTACTCGGCGGACGGAAAGAAAATCGTCTACGTCCCGCTCGGTGATGCATTCAACGAGTGGAAGCACTACCGCGGCGGACAGTTCTCGAACCTCGTCATCTTCGACACGACGACGTACGCGACCGAGCATGTGCCGCAGCCGGCTGGGCGTTCCAACGACACCGATCCGATGTGGCTCGACGGCAAGATCTACTTCCGATCGGATCGCGACGGTGAATTCAACATCTACAGCTACGACCCGTCGTCGAAGAAGATCGCGAAGATCACCAATCACTCCGACTTTCCGGTCGTGAACGCGACCGCGGGCGGCGGAAAGATCATTTACGAACAGGCTGGCTATCTTCATCTGCTCGATGCGAAAAGCGGCGCGAGTACTCGCGTGAAAGTCGGCGTGGCGGCGGATCTCGTCGAGACATTGCCGCGCTTCGTCAAGGGGAAGAAGTACATTCGCAGCACGGCCATCTCTCCGTCGGGGGCGCGCGCCGCGTTCGAATTTCGCGGCGACATTTTCACTGTCCCGCGCGAGAAGGGCGACGACCGCAACCTCACCGCGACACCGGCGTCGAACGACCGCTCGCCGGCGTGGTCGCCGGATGGAAAATCGATCGCATGGTTCTCTGACCGCAGCGGCGAGTATCGCCTCTACGTCGGCGATCAGGATGGCAAAGGAACGCCGCGCGAGATCAAGATCGACGGCGCCGGCTTCTACGACGATCCGAAGTGGTCGCCCGATTCAAAGAAGATCAGCTTCGCCGACAACTCGCGCTCGATTTACGTGACCGACGTCGCGTCGGGAACGACCGACAAAGTCTCCAGCGACGTTCTCTACGGCCCGGTGCGCGTGCTCAATCACAACTGGTCGCCCGACTCGCAGTGGCTGGCCTACACGCGCAACACGCCAACGTACATGAACCGAATCTACCTCTATTCGATCGGCGAGAAAAAGTCGTATCCGCTGACCGATCCATACACCGACGCCAGCCAGCCAGTCTTCGACGCGAACGGCAAGTATCTCTACTTCCTCGCTTCGACCGATGCCGGTCCGGTCGAGGATTGGTTCGCGCAGTCGAACGCCGATCTTCGCTCGACGCAATCGATCTACCTGGCCGTCCTGGCCAAAGGCGTCGTATCGCCGATCGCGAAAGAGAGCGACGAAGAAGCGGCCAAGTCCGCCGACGAATCGGCGATGAAGCCGGAGACGAAGTCGAGCGACAAGCCGGCCGACGAGAAGGCCAGCGCCGATAAGAAGACGGCGGCCTCGAAGAAGGTGACGGTCACCGTCGATTTCGACGGACTCACCCAACGCATCGTCGCGCTCCCGCCGAAACCCGCCGGCTACGACTCGCTGGCCGCCGGCAAGACGGGTCAGCTTTTCTACCTCAAGTCCGCCGGCTTCAATCGCTTCGGTCCGGACGAGAACAACCTGCTGCGCTTCGATCTCGAAAAGCGGAAGGAAGAAACGCTGCTCGAAAAGGTCGACGGCTTCGACCTCTCCGCCGACGGCAAGCGGATCCTGATCGCGAAGGACGGTTACTCGCTCGTCGACGTCGGAGACAAACTCGACCTCACCAAGTTCAAGCTCGCCACCGACAAGCTGCAGGTCAAGATCGACCCGCGCGCGGAGTGGCGGCAGATTTTCGACGAAGCGTGGCGCATCAACCGCGACTACTTCTACGACCCGAACATGCACGGCGCCGATTGGAACGCCATGCGCGCCAAGTACTCGGCGTTCCTTCCTGACCTTGCGGTCCGCCAGGATCTCAATCGCGTGATGATGTGGATGTCCTCCGAGCTTTCCGTCGGCCACCATCGCCTCGGCGGCGGCGACTCCCTCGCGGACGTCGAAGCCGTTCCGGGCGGCCTCCTCGGCGCCGATTACAAAGTCGAAAACGGCCGCTATCGCTTCGCGAAAGTCTTCGGTGGATTGAATTGGAATCCGGAGCTGCGCTCGCCGCTGACTGAGCCGGGCGTCGACGTCAAAGCAGGGGAGTATCTGCTCGCCGTCGACGGTCACGATCTCAAGTATCCCGAGGATCTCTACAGCCGCTTCGAGCAAACGGCTGGGCGGATCGTCGAGCTGACTGTCGGACCAAACGCCGACGGCAGCGGCTCACGCGTCGTCAAAGTCGTCCCGATCGAAGACGAGTCGAACCTGCGCAATCGCGATTGGGTCGAAGGCAACCTGCGCAAGGTCACCGAGGCGACGAACGGGCACGTTGCGTACGTCTATGTCCCGAACACCGCCGGCGCCGGCTACACCTACTTCAAGCGCTACTTCTTCCCGCAGGCAGACCGCGAAGCCATCATCGTCGACGAGCGCCACAACGGCGGCGGCAGCGTGGCGGATTACTACATCGACATCCTTCGTCGTCCGATGATCAGCCACTGGGCCATGCGCTACGGCGCCGATCTCAAGACACCGCTCGCGTCGATTCAGGGTCCGAAGGTGATGTTGATCGACGAGACGGCCGGCTCCGGCGGCGACCTGCTGCCGTGGATGTTCCGCAAGCTCCAACTCGGCACCCTGATCGGCAAGCGGACCTGGGGCGGCCTGGTCGGCATCCTCGGATTTCCGACGCTCATGGACGGCGGCAACATCACCGCGCCGAACCTCGGCATCTGGACTCCGGAAGGCTTCGTGGTCGAAAACGAAGGCGTTCCGCCGGACATCGACG
>JAXDIO010000429.1:0-7746 GCA_034663965.1 Thermoanaerobaculia bacterium
GTTTGCACCGTTTTGTCCCTTTCGCGCCCCTGTTTTTTTCGTCGAAACCATCGTAGCGACTGGGCTTACAGAACGGTGCTTCTTTTCTTCTGCGCTTTTCACGACAGACACTCTTGTCTGTGCTTTGGCAAGATGCAGCGCCTGAAGTTGCTAACCCTGCGTCGCCGCCACTCGGTTCGTGCCTGTGGCGCCATTTGTGCGGTATCACCGGAGACCCTGCGTCTACGCGCAGGCTGACGTGCCGCTGCAAGCGGTAAACTGCCTAATAACGTGCCTCGCTACGACGACGAAGATACCGACGATTTCAACAAGACGATCTCCATGCGGCGGCCGGAGACCGTCACGACGTTCTCCGACAAGCGCGCCACGCAGGACCGGCGCGGGCAGTCGCAGTCGCGGATCCTGTTCATCACCGTCGTCGTCATCGCGATTCTGTATCTGGCGAAACCGGTCTGTGTTCCGATCGCGCTGGCGATTCTCTTCGCGTTTCTGCTGACGCCGATCGTGTCGCTGCTGGAGCGCACGCCGCTTAGGCGCACCGGCGCGATCGTCATCTCACTCGGTCTGATCGTGACGGGACTCGGCTTCGGCGGTTGGTGGCTCTCCCAGCAGTTCAACGACGTGGCCAAGGAGTTCGCCCTGGCCGCCACGAGCGGAAAAATCGAAAAGCAGCTCAGTTTCCTGAAACGGACCAAGGGCGGCACGTTTGCGCTGGTCGAAACGACGCTGCGGCGCGTCACAGAGGCGACGACCGCTGACAAGCAGGAGCGTGCCGATCTGAAAGTGCGCGTCATTCCGGACCGGAAGAACGTCGCCGATCAATACAAGAATATTGCTCCGACGATCGAGCTCGTCGCCGCCGCGTTCCTCGTGGTGGTGTTGGTCTTCTTCCTCTTGCAGGATCGAGAACAGATGCGCGACAAAATGCTGCGGCTGGCCGGCCGCGCGCATCTCACGGTTACGACGCAGGCCATCGGCGAAACGTCAGATCGCATCAGCCGCTATCTGCTGACCATCGCGTTGCTCAACGTCGGGTTCGGGACGCTGATCTGGTTCGGACTTTTCCTTTTGAAAGTTCCGCACGCGCCGCTTTGGGGCGTGATGGCCGGGCTTTTCCGTTTCGTCCCGTATGTCGGCGCGGTGCTGAGTGCTGCGCTGCCTACCTTTCTCTCCATCGCCGTCTTTCCGAACTGGTACACGCCGCTGGCGGTGCTCGGACTCTTCGTCCTGACTGATCAACTGATCGGTGGATTCATCGAGCCGATCGTGGTCGGACATCGCGTCGGCGTCTCTCCGATCGCGCTGCTCGTCTCCGCGATTTTCTGGGGGTGGTTGTGGGGACCGGTCGGGCTGCTGCTGGCGACGCCGATCTCCGTCTGTCTCACCGTCGGCGGCGAGTTCATCCCGGCACTGCGCATTTTCTCGATCATGTTCGGCGCCGAGGATCCGCTGGAGGGATATCTCAGTTTCTACAACCGCCTGCTGCTGCGTGACCGCCCCGGCGCCATCGCCATCGCCGATCGCCACGCGGAGAGCGACACGATGGAGGAGATGTTCTCTGATCTTTTCATCCCCACGCTGACCTTCGCGCAGGAGGAGCTCGACCGCAAGCGCATCACGCCCGCGAACGATCACTTCATCAAGGACGTGATCCGCGAATTGATCATCCGTTACGGCGACCGCAATGCCGGCGTGCCCGACACCGAGCGCCACATCGTCGCCGTCTCCGTCGCCGGTGAGCGGCTCTCCCTCGGCACTTTGATGCTGACGCAACTGCTGCGCGAGGAAGGTTTCTCCATCGATTACTTCACCGATCTGCCGGACGCGGAGCTGCTCTCGTTCATCAGCGAAGTGATGCCCGAGGCGGTCTTCGTCTCGTGTACGAACACGGACCATCTCGATGCCGGCCATGGCCTGATTCAACTCCTCGCCGCGAGTTTTCCGGACCTGATGATCGTCGCTGGCGGCTCCGCGTTCGCCGGCGATCGTGCGACGACACTCGCTGCGGGGGCGACCTACGTTCCGAGCACGCTGACCGAGGCGAAGGAAGATTTCCTGACTCGCCGCAAGGCCGCGCGCAAAAAATCAGCGCGCTCGATCACGTTCAGCGGGACTCGGTTCCGCGTTCCACCGTCGGCTTAAAAGGCTTATCACCACAAAGACACAAAGGACACGAAGAAAATCTCTTTGTGATCTTTGTGATCTTTGTGTCTTTGTGGTGAAACGCTTTTAGCTAACCCGGCGGCCAGCCGAAGTTGCGGCCGCCGAGCAAGTGGAAGTGGATGTGGAAGACGGTCTGACCTGCCGCCTCGCCGTGATTCACCACCAGCCGGTAGCCGTCGGAGTTGATCTGCAGGTTTCGCGCGATCTGCGTCGCGCGGACGATGGTCATGCCGATGATGTTCGCTTCGTGCTCATCGAGATCGTCGAGCGATGAGATGTGCGTGCGCGGGATGACCAGCACGTGCGTCGGCGCCTGCGGGTTGATGTCGTTGAAGGCGATGACGACATCGTCTTCGAACACTTTCTTCGCGGGAATTTCGCCGCTGATGATGCGGCAGAAGAGGCAACGGTCATGTGCGCCCATGGCGCGATAGTACGACAACGCGCTCGATGCCGGCGAGGTCGTTGATGACGTCAACAATTTCGTAGCCGCGCGCGACGCCGCGGACGTCCGCGAGCTGACCGAATCCGATCTCGAGTATCACCATCGGCGCGCGGCTCGCTTCCAGAATGCGCTCGATCATCTCCGTCCCACGCGGTCCCGGCGTCAACGCCCGTTGCGGCTCGTGATCGCGAACTTCGGTCGCGAGGTGCTCGTAATCGATGCGTGGGATGTACGGCGGATTGGCGACGATGAGATCGAACTCGCCGCGGATCGCTTCGAACGCATCCGACGCGGCGAATTTCACGTTGGCTCCGTGCGTAAACGCGTTGCGTCTAGCGACGGCCAGCGCCGCGACGGAAACGTCGATCGAGGTGACTTTGAGATCATGCCGTTCCCGCTCGATCGTGATCGCGATACAGCCGCTTCCCGAACCGACATCGAGCACACGCCCACGTTTCGCCGCGCGCGCGATGGCCGCTTCGACGAGTAACTCCGTCTCCGGACGCGGAATGAGCACGCGGTCATCGACGAAGAATTCGCGTCCGAAGAACTCCGCCTTGCCTCGGATGTACTGCAGTGGCTCGCCATCGATCCGCCGCTGCACCAGCGCCTCGACCGGCGCCGGATCGATTTGCTCCTCCCCATGCGCGAACAGCCAAGCTGGCGTGCGGCCGGTAACGTCGGCAAGGAGCACGTCGACGTCGCGCGGATTCGCGACGAGCGCGCGAAGCCGCGCGCGAAGCGACGCGATCGACTCGCGTGTCATAAAGGCTCTGTGGTTAAGCCCTTAAATTTCCGCATACGTCAGCTCCAGAAACACATCCTCCAACTCCCTCTCGCTCTTCAACTCCGCTGTCGTGCCGCTGGCCACGATCCTTCCGTGGTTGATGATCGAGATGCGATCGCACACCGCCTCCGCCACCGACAACGTATGCGTCGTCAAAAACACCGTCTTCTTCTCCTCGGCCAGCCGGCGAAACAGCAGCTTGACCTGCTTCTGCGCGAGCGCATCCAGGCCGACCATCGGTTCATCGATGATCAGCAACTCCGGATCGTGGACGAGCGCCGAGGCGATCACCAGCTTCTGCTTCATCCCGTGCGAGAGGTTCTCGATGCGCGCGTCCGCCCAATCGGCGATTCCGAAGTACGCGAGCAGATCGAGACCGCGCGCTTCGCAATCGCGCCACTCGCGTCCGTAGAGATTCGTCACGAACTGCAACAGCTCGCGGCCGGTCAGTTTTTCGTAGAGGTAGGGCCGGTCGGGGATGTAGCCGGTCGTCGCTTTGACGCGCACGCCCTCGGTCATCACGTCCAGACCATCGATGCGCACCGTGCCCGAGGTCGGTAGCGACAGGCCGGCCAGGATGCGGATCGTGGTCGTCTTGCCGGCGCCGTTCGGACCGAGGAAACCGAAAATCTCGCCGCGGGCCACGTCGAGCGAGATATCGTCCACGGCCGTAAAATCGCCGTAGCGCTTGATCAGGTTGCGGATCTCGATCATCAGACCAATGAGTAAAGCATGGACGGAGTACAATTCGTCCGTCATTGGTTGAACAGCAGCGGAGACAACATGGCACACTGGTTGACGAAGATCGTGGTCGGAAATGGAAACGTAATTCGTGAGCGCTCTCTCACGAACTGGAACACTTTCGACGCCAGCGAGATCGTCGCGGAAAAGGCGAAAGAAAAGGCCTCGCTCAAGCGGACTTCTGCCGATCGGGCGGCGGAATCGAACGAGGGCGGGAACACTGAAAGAGACTAGCTCTCTTGATTTCGCTGCTCGTAGCCGGTTTCATCTTCTACCTCTACGCTCCGCATCTCCTTTTCAAGTTCGCGGCTGCCTCGAAGTACGACCTCATCACGCGCAAAGAGATCCCGCAGGTGGAGGAATTCTTCGCTGCGAGCCTGCCCGGTCTGGTTCTGAATGCCCTGGCCGCTTTTCTTCTTCGCGGAACGTCCTGGCTTTTTCGCCGGCCGCCGATCACGATCGACTGGCAAAGCGTCGCTATGGTTTTCGACAAGGAGCCGAATCTCTCGGCGTACGTTCGCGGAGATCGACTGGCAGCCCTGTTTACCTACGCAGCTGTACTCGGAGGGACCGCGTGGGTCACAGGACGGCTGTACGGCACGTTGAAACGAAAGATCGTGCTCGCCGATGGAGAGGCCGCGTACCTCGAGGCATCTTTCCGAGATCCGCGTAGCACCTTTTTCCGCTACGTCGCGCGAGTAAACGCGATCTTTTTCACACATTTCTGGGACGTCTTCTACGCTCAGTACCACCAGCCCTTCTATCCTGTCGTACTCCGTAACTCCTACGCGTTCGTCCACACCACTCGTGGTCTCTACCACGGCATCGTCTTCGGGGCTGACAAGAAGAGGGATGGCGATATCGAGGGTATCTTGCTGATCAGCGTGAGTAAGTTCAGCAGAGGAACCGAAGCTGAGCTAGTCCGGGCAGGGAAGAACCCGATCACGGATCTGACGGGGCCGCTCTTCATCAAATGGTCCGAGATTACCGACATCAACTATCCGCCGGATGACGGTATCCTGAAGACGAAGCGAACCGAGTATCAGCGGCGTATCGACGAGGCCGCGAAACGCACCCGTCGGCGGCATACGTTCCTTCGCCGCCTGACGGCCGCAAAAAAACTTTCGACCGCGGAAACCGTAACCACGAATGGCTGAACGTGAGCAGCTCGACGACCGCACCCTGGTGGCGCGCATCCTCGAGGGCGACCGAGACCGGTTCACAGAGCTGGTGAAGCGCTATGAAAAGCGCATCATCAACTATGTGTATCGGATCACGCATCGCTATGAAGATGCTCATGATCTTGCCCAGGAAATCTTCGTGAAGGTTTACGTCGCCCTCGATCGTTACGACCCGAAGTACCAGTTCTCGACGTGGCTCTTCCGCATCGCGCAGAACAGCGCCATCGATGCTCTTCGCAAGAAGAGCGTGAACGAGGTTTCTATCTCACCGAAGCCGGGCGATGACGACACCAAAGAGCGCGAGTTCGCCGACACGGGTGTGTCGCCGTACCGCGCGTTGAACAATAAGCAGCTCGCCGACGCCATCGACTCGGCGGTGAAGAACCTGCCGTCCGATTATCGTGAGCTGATTCAACTCCGCCACTTCGCGGAGCTATCCTACGAGGAGATCGCTTCGATGAAGAAGCTGCCCCTCGGCACTGTGAAGAACAAACTGTTTCGGGCTCGCAACCTGTTGAAGGTCGAGCTCGAAGGATTCGTGGAACCCCTATGACCAAAGACGACTGCCAGCGATACCTCGAAGATCCCGAGGCGAATGCCGCGCATTTGCAGACGTGCGCGAAGTGCAACGCCGAGGCGATCGCATTGGCGGAGAAGACGGATGTCGCACCGCCGTCGATCGATCTCGACGCGTTGCCGCTGGCGCCGTGGGAGGGTTCGTCGCATCGTGCTTGGCCGCTGGTCCTCGGCACCGCGGCTGTGGTCGCGATCGTCGCGCTTGCGCTTCTGGATGCCGCGGGCATGTCTCCGCTGCACGTCGTCGAAGGCTCGTTGGCTTCGATGGAAGCGATGCGCACGCTGCTGAATCGCGCCGCGTCGTCGTTGCGTTCGGCGTCGCTCGGCGCCCAAGTCGCGTTCGGCGCGGCGTTCGTCATCGTCAATGGATTGCTGATCGCCTTGCTGCGGCGCGCTCCAAGGGGGATCGATGCCTAGGACACTGCGGCTGTTTCTGCCGCCGACCGTCGTCGCCGCATCGCTCGTCACCGCGATGATGGCCGCGCCGTTTGGATCCGACATCCATACGCCGCTGTCCTTCGCCGACGCGACCACGATGTTGCAGAAGACCGCGGTCACCGTGGCGCTGCTGGCCGTGTGGATGTTTGCCGCCGTCGCGCTTACGCTGCTCAGCGGCCGCGAGATCCGCTACTCGTCGCTGGAGATGCGCGCCAGCGCTCTGCACTGCTTCGCCCTCGGCCTCGTGGCCGTGACCAGCTTCGTACTGACGGCGATCGTCTTCAGCTATCTGATCCCGTACCACGTCGGCGTCCCGCTGCTCTTCGCTCTGGGCGTGTTTGCGATTTTGACCAAGATCTACGGCATGGTCGCCGTTTTCCACGCAGTCGGCACACTGATCGCCGGCTCACGCACGCGCGACCAACTGGCCGGCCGCAAGTGGTTGCGCGGCGATCTGGCCATGGTCGTCATCGGCGTGGTGATTCTCGGCGCGATCCGTCTGATCCCGGTCGTCGGCTTGATCGTATGGTCGCTAACCTCGGTGTTCGGAATCGGCACCGCGCTGGCGACGAAGTTCGGCCGCCGCGAGCCGTGGTTCCTCGCCTATCGAACAGCTGAGTCATGAAGGCGTCGGTCTTCATCGCCACGAGCCTCGACGGCTTCATCGCCCGCGAGGATTGTGCGATCGACTGGCTCCCCGCCAATCCCGAGCCGCACGGCTACGACGAGTTCATCGCCTCGGTCGACGCCATCGTCATCGGCCGCAAGACCTTCGAAACGGTGCTCTCCTTCGGCGGATGGGTCTATGGGAAGACGCCGGTGGTCGTGCTGAGTACGAAAGAATTGAAAGCGCCCGAAGGCGCGAACTGCGAGTTCATGTCCGGCGATCCGCGCGACATCGCGGCGCGTCTGGATGAACGCGGCTTCCACCACGTCTACCTCGACGGCGGCGTGACGATCCAGCGATTCCTCGAAGCGGGCCTGATCCAGCGCCTGATCATCACGCGCATCCCGATCCTCCTCGGCACCGGCATCCCGCTCTTCGGACCGCTCTCGCGCGACGTCCGCCTTACGCATGTCGCCACGCGAACGTTCGCCGAGGGCTTGGTGCAGAGCGAGTACACGATCGAGAGTTAGACTCCTGACGAAAATCGAAATAGGGAGGCGCTCATGCGCAAAGCTCTGGCCGTTTTTTTTCTGATCGTCGTTTCTGCATGCAACGTGTTCGCGTGGGGCCGGGATGGACACCGCATCGTCTGCCGGATCGCGTTCCAATCGCTGTCGAGCGAGGATCAGCAGGAGGTCGAGCGGCTGACGAAGGCGTACAAAACGCCGCCGGACAACGATCTCAAGATCGAGGGATACCCCGACGCCTGCATCTTTCCCGACGTAGCGCGTTCCAAAGCGGTCGATGC
>JAXDIO010000431.1:0-6417 GCA_034663965.1 Thermoanaerobaculia bacterium
GTTTGCACCGTTTTGTCCCTTTCGCGCCCCTGTTTTTTTCGTCGAAACCATCGTAGCGACTGGGCTTACAGAACGGTGCTTCTTTTCTTCTGCGCTTTTCACGACAGACACTCTTGTCTGTGCTTTGACAAGATCGACTGCCTGAACCTCGAAGCCTAGTTCTCTGTTTTCGTCGCTTCTTCGAGACGATCGACGCGCGTCTGAAGGCCGACGAATCTGTCTTCCAACGTTTGCAGCGTCTGCTCCATGTAGCGCACGCGCCGATCGAGTTCCGCGTGGGAGAACTTGATCATCGCCTGCGTGTCGGCGAAGCCGAGGTCCATGCGCTGCTCGATGGCGTTCGTTTTTCCGTCGATCGCACCTTCGATACGCACGGCATTCGCTTCCAGCAGACGTTTCAAATCGTCGTCAGTCATGCCGCGATTCTATTGCTACCCCTTCTTCAGCGTGATGGTCGTGGTCGTGGTCGTGCGCGCTCCGTTGTCATCGATCCCTTCCACACGGATGTCGCCGTAGACGGAGGTAAAGAGGCGATCGTCGGGGACGTCTTTGCGAGGCGCGAAGTGGTAGTGAATCTCGCCCTTCGCCTGGACCGCGGTGGCGAAGCCGAGGGACTGAATCTTCGCGGCGTCGTAGGACTCGGTGGCCACAGGGATTCCGCCGGCGGTGAAAACGTTCGCGGTCACGCGTTCGATGGTGACCGGATGGCCTCCGGTCTCCTTCACCACGGCGTCGAACGGAAACTCGTACGTGTTCCCGCCGACGTTCGTGGCAATGACCGGATTCGGCGTGATAGTGAGTTTGATCGCGCCGCGGCCCGGCGTGGAGGTGCTCTTGGTCGTGCCCGGCTGGCGACTGGCGCAAGCTAGGGGTAGAAGGACGAGCGCGATGATCGCGATGCGTTTCATGACTACATGCTTCCCATCAGCGTGGTGACACCGCAGGCGATGCGCGGTCCGGCATTGCCGGCCGGCTGCGAGACGAGATCGTCGGGATTGCCGTGCAGGACGACCGCATGACCGACTACGGCCCTTTCGCCGGTGTTGATGGTGATCGAGTGCGTGGTGAAGCGCGCGTGCACCTCACCTTTGTCGTCGGCGGTGACGTTGCCGAAGTCGCCGGCGTGATGCGAGACGGCATCGGGAGCGCCGTGAACCATCGTGGTCGGGTTGAAGTGCGGACCGGCGTTGTTGCCGTTGTTGCCGCAGTCGCCTTTTTCATGAACGTGGAAGCCGTGGACGCCGGGCGGCACTCCGGTCAGATCGGCGACGACTTCGACGCCGTTTTCGCCGGCGTCCTGAAAGTGCACGGTCCCTTTCGCCGTCGAGCCGCTCGTGGAGTCGAGCGTGGCCGTCGCCATCGGTCCTTTGCTATGTGCGCACGCGGCGAAAACGAGCGCGAACGGGATCACCATCAGTTTTTTCATGTTGCCTCCCTTTGCGAAATCCGGGCGATTCTATTGCCAATGCCGTTCCTACTGCGCTACTGCGAGCGCTTCGCGATCCACTTGCCCGCCGATCCGAGCCAGCCTTTGGCCACGTCCTGATAATAGAGCGAGGCCGCTTTCTGCAGCGCGTCGGCAAGCGACGGATATGGCGAAACGAGCTGCGCGAGCTGCGACACCGTCACCTTTTTCTTCCGCGCCAGGACGAGCGTTTCGATCAGCGTGGACGCGTTGGCGCAGAGCGCGTGCGCGCCGAGGATGCGGCCGCGTTTGTCGCAGACGAGTTTGAGGAAGCCGCTGGTGGTGCGATCGACTACGGCGCGATCGACATCGGTCATCTCCACGCGATACGTGCGCACGTTTTCCGCACCATGCTTCTCGATCGCTTCGCGTTCCGTCATCCCGATGTGCCCAACCTCGGGATCGGTGTACAGGCCCCACGGGATGTCGTCGTACGTCACGGCCTAGCGTCCCGGAAAGAGCATGTTGAGCACGAGTTTCACCGCCTCGTACGCCGCGACGTGCGTGAACTGCATGCCGCCGTGAACGTCGCCGCAGGCCCAGATGCGCGGGACGGAGGTCTGCAGGTACTTGTCGACTGATATGAATCCTCGATCCGTTTTCACGCCCGCGGCTTCGAGGCCGAGGTTGTCGGTATTCGCGCGGCGGCCACTGGCGACGAAGATTTCGTCGACGCGAATCTCCATCGTCTCGCCGAGCGCGTTCTCGATGCGAACGGTTTTCTTGCCGCCGTCAAAGCGTACCGACTTTGCCGTCCAGCCGGTGCGGATCACGATCCCCTCCTCGGTCAGCATCTTCCGAACGCGCGCGATGACGTCGGCGTCTTCCTTGTTGATGATCTCCTCGCCCATTTCCACGACCAGCACCTCGCAGCCGAAGCGACGGAACATCTGGGCGAACTCGATCCCGATCGCGCCGCCGCCGAGGATGAGCAGGGAGGCGGGGAAGGCGTCCTGGTTCAGAAAGCTCGCGTGATCGAGAAAGCCATACTCGGTCAATCCCTCGATCGGCGGCACGGCCGTCCGGGTGCCGGTGGCGATGACGATGTCCTTCGCTGCGAGCTTGCGCCCGTCCACGTCGACTTCGCTGCGCGACACGAGCTTCGCGTTGCCGAAGATCACCTCGATGCCGAGCGCTCGAAACTTCTCGGGATCGTCGTGATGCTCGATTGCGTGCCGCTGTGCGCGCATCGAATCCATGATCGCCTTCGGTGTGACGCGCACCGTTTGCGGTTCGAGGCCGTACGCATCCGCGTGCGACATCTGATGAATGAGTCGCGCGGTAGCGACCAGCGCCTTCGTCGGGACGCATCCTGTCCAAAGACAATCGCCGCCGAGTTTTTCGCGCTCGATCAGCGCAACCTTGCGTCCGAGCCGCGCGCAACCGGAGGCCGTCACCAGCCCGGCAGTCCCGCCGCCGATGACGACTACGTCGAAGTTTTCCGGCATACCTACGACGGATTGTCGTTTATTTTTTCTGAGATTGACGCGGATCGATTGCCAACGCACGGCGACGCTCGGCGAGCGCGTCCGCCGCGCGTCCGAGGGCGGTGAACACTTCGGCGCGCAACAGCAACGCGGGGACGAGGTTCGGCCGCAGTTCGATCGCGCGCGCCAACGGAGGGAGCGCTTCGGCATCGTGTCCCGTTCGATGAAGCGCCTCCGCATAGTTGAGCTGGAACTCCGGCACTTCCGGATCGGCCTCGGTCGCCGCACGAAGATCGGCGATGCCTTCGGAGATCGATCCCGTTGCCGTCAGCGCGGTTCCGCGCCAGCTACGAACGCGAGGATCGGTGACATCGCCGAGCGCTCCGATCGACTTCAACGCGGCGACGAACTGCCGCTGCTGCAACTGCGCGGCGATGAGATCGAGCCGCGGGATGATCGACGGCGTCGCGTCGAGATGCTTGCTCAGAAAGTTCGCCGCGTCGGAATCGAGCGGCGTCGTGCGCAGGACGGCAACCGCCTTGTACACCGCGCCCAACGTTCCCTCGGGCGCACTACTCCGATCGAGAAACTCGACGCGATCGATCGTCGATTCATGCTCCGCGAGCGGTGCGGTGAGACCGGCGGACGGACGGCGCTGAATCTTGTGATCCGTCATCACCACATGCACGACGTCCTGCGCGCGGCGCGGCGGCATGTGGCAACGCACGCAATCATTCGACGCAGTATGCCGCTTGTGGCAGCCGAGGCAGATCGAGACGACGCTGGCGAGTCGCGGATCTTTTTTCAGCGGCTGATGCGGATCGTGGCAGGTGCTGCAGGTGATGCCGCCTTTGATGTAGCAAAGGCTCTGGCGCAATCGATACGCGTGATGATTGATTTCGAATCGCTGCTCGCGCGGATGTCCCGGCTCATCGATGTCGACGTGCAGTATGTAGTCCGAAAGCGTTTCGCCGGGACGGAAGGAAAAGTCGCCGCGCTCGAACCGCCGCGGACCGATCATCGCCACGGCCGGCTGCAGATGACATTGAAAACAGACGGAGTCGCGCAACGCCGGCGGCAGCCGTGCCGGATTGACGATGGCCGCGCGCACTGCCGCGTTCCCCTCGCCGCCCATCGCGGCATCCACATGCTTCGCCCCCGGCCCGTGACACCGCTGGCATCCAGTCCCCTCGGGCATCGCCGCCGGAAAGCGTTGCGGCGAAAAGTGAGAGTCCGCAGCGACATCCGGATACGCGTTATGGCAGAACAGACATTCGCGCCGCACCGATCGTGTGATGCCGTCGTGGTCGGCGCGGTCGTAGCCGGGCGCCATCCCCCACGCCTTCTCCTGCGAATACCACGCGACCGGCAACTGAAACAGCGCTCCGCTCGGCGTGCGATACAAGTAGACGCGCGACCGATGTCCCGACCCGACGATCCAATCGACCTGCTGCTCGATTTCATTGATGCGATGTCCATTCGCGTCGACCTGCCATCGCCGGAACAGCAGCCGCCCATCCTTCCAAACCATCTCGAGCCAACTCTGCGACGGCTTGTGAAAGAACCGCGCGTTGCGAAAATCTTCGATCAGCACATCCGCGCGCGGACGCCGCATCGACTGCGCCATCCCCACTCCCTGATACGACGCGTACTTGGTCTGATGGCAGCTCTCGCAGGCACTGTCGGCGACGTAGTCGCTCGCGCGGAGCGCGGGAGCGAGAGCTATCGCGAAAACGATTAGAGAGAGGCGCACGATCTCGACGAATGATAGGGCCGTCGCGCGGCAGTTCGTTCAAGGTCACAAATTGTGACCTTGAACGGCGAAGTCTGAGTGAGCTCCTTGAGGTCACAAACTTGACCTCCAACCAACGTGAGCGGAGGTGGTCACAGTTTGTGACCACCTCAAAACCCGCCCCACGCGGAGCAGGGCGTTGTACTACGGCCAGTAGAGAGCACCGAGAACTCGCCTGAGGAATGATGGGGTGCCTCGGAGTTGTGCGGCATCCGAGGTATACAAATGGCATGACGACAAGAACGAAACGCGCCGCATCCGGGAGGAAGATGCTCACGCCGAAATCACTCGATCCTCCGATCGTTGAGGTACGCGGGCAGAGCGTGATGCTCGATATGGATCTCGCTGCCGCGTATGGCGTGTTGACAAAAGTGCTCAACCAGGCCGTGAAACGAAACCGCGATCGCTTTCCGGCAGACTTCGTGTTTCGCCTCAACGCCGCTGAAGCGAAACGAGCGCTCCGTTCAAGGTCACAATCTGTGACCTTGAAGCGCGGACAGAACGTCAAGTACCTTCCATGGGCCTTCACCGAACATGGTGCGCTCATGGCCGCCTCGGTTCTGAACAGCCCGCGTGCGGTCGAGATGAGCGTCTTCGTGATCCGCGCGTTCATCCGCTTGCGTGCGTACGCGCGCGGGCACGCCGAGATCGCGAAGCGCCTCGACGCCCTCGAACGACGGGTGACGGATCACGATGACGACCTCGGCGACATGTTCAAAGCGTTGCGCTCCCTTCTGACGCCGTCGCCGCGGAACGCACGCGAAATCGGTTTCGCGAAGACGTGATAATGCCTCCTTCGCAAGGAGGCGCCGAATGACTGTCGCGGGTGAGTGGGAATCGTTCTACGTCATCGTCGGGTCATCGGCCGCGGCGTTGACCGGACTGCAATTCGTCGTGGTCGCGCTAAGCGCCGACACCGAAGGGCTCAGCACCGGTTCCGACGTCTTCGCGACGCCGACCGTCGTTCACTTCTGCGCCACGCTGCTGATCGCCGCGGTCCTCTGCGTGCCGCGGCAAACGGCCGCATCGCTGGCTGCCTGTCTGGCCGCCGAGGGGCTGGCCGGAATCATCTACGCGACGATCGTCATGCTTCGCTTCGGCAAAGAGATGCACTACAAGCCCGTTCTCGAGGACCGGATCTGGCACATCGTCCTTCCCTCGGTCGCATACCTCGGTCTCTTCATCAGCGGAATCGCAACGTACTGGCACGAAGTGGGAGCGCTCTACGTCGTCGCCGCGGCGGCGCTGCTGCTCCTGCTGATCGGGATCCACAACGCCTGGGACGCCGCGGTCTACATCGCGATGAGAAAACGGGATCGGTGATCCTCTCCCTATAATTCGCGGCATGCGCAGACTGCTCGTCACTCTCGTCCTTGCCGCCGTCGTTTTCGCCTGTGGAAAGAAAGAGGCGGCGCCTCCGGCCGCATCGTCCGGCACCAATACAGTAACCGCCACGGCATCATCGACCGCCACGACATCGACAACCACCGCACCGGCCGCCGAGACGCCCAGTCTCATCTCCTTCTCCTCCGGCGCGCTTATCGTCCAGAAGCCGCAGGAGTACTCCGAGGGGTGGTCGGCCTTCTGGCTGCTCGACGACAAGGCGACGAGCGGCTGGGCCACGCCGGAGAATTCGATCGCGCCGCAGACGATCGTCATCGCGCTGCCGGAACGGACGCAGCTCGATCGCCTCTCCTTCGATACCGGCAGCATCGACGGCGACGGGCGAGGAG
>JAXDIO010000012.1:0-2688 GCA_034663965.1 Thermoanaerobaculia bacterium
GTTTGATGGGTCTGCGGCTCGACGTGCTGCACGTGCGGCGTCGATGATGCGTGCGATGCCGCGGGCGGCGGGGGAGGTGGCGGTGGTGGCGGGGCGGAGACGACGAAGGCCTGAATCGGTTTGGTGATGATCTCCGGATTCTTCTTGACGTACAGCCCGGCCGCTACGACTGCGCCGATGATCACGAGGTGCAGGATGGCGGAGATGAGCACCGTCTTCCAGCCGCCTTTTTTCTTGTCCTTGCCAGCAGATTCGATCAGGACATCATCAAACATGACTGCCACCTCGTAGGGATACGGCTGTGCTCTTCAGAGATGATGCCAAGTAGGGCGATTCTTCGCGTTCATTCAAAATTTACACGGACACCGATGCTTTTGCGCATCGCGGGTGCATACCATTGCCGCCCCGATGTCATCCGCAGCAGAAACAGTTCCCGCAGCGCCTTTGAGTGAGGCCGCGCCGCCTGCGGCCGTCCCTCTGGCCTCGCCATTTCCCGTTCCGCTATTCGATCGCGAGTTGAGCGCGCTCGCATTCAACGAGCGCGTACTGGCGGAAGCCAGTAATCCCTCGGTTCCGCTGCTGGAGCGAATGAAGTTCCTCAGCATCTGCGCGCACAACCTCGACGAGTTCTTCATGATCCGCGTTGGCGAGATCCGCGACCTCATCGCCGCGAATGTCGCCGCCGACTCGCGCGGTACCGGATTGAAACGGCTGCAGGCCGTGCGCGACGGCGCCCGCTCGCTCCTGCGCGAAATCTACCGATGCCTTGGCGACGAGCTGATTCCGGCCCTGGCCAAGGAAGGCATCCGCGTCGAATTGGTCGCGGACCTCGGCAAAAAAGAGCGCAACTTCGTCGAGGAGTACTTCTGCCGCGACCTCGAGCCGATTCTCACGCCGCTGGCCATCGATCCCGCCCACCCGTTTCCCTTCATCGCCAACCTCTCGCTCAACCTCGCGCTGCAGCTCGAGTCCGAGCGCGGCGAGCGGCATGTAGCCATCATCAAGATCCCCGAGTCCGTTCCGCGCCTCGTGGCTATGCCGGAGAAGACGCGCTTTGTTCTGCTCGAAGACGTCATCTCTTCGCACGTCCATCGCTTCTTTCCCGGTCTGAAGGTCCTTCGTTCCTCGGCGTTTCGCGTGATCCGCAACTCCGATCTCGACATCAAAGAGGAAGACATGCAGGACCTCCTCAAGAGCATCGAAATCGAGTTGCGGCGCCGCGAGCGGCGCGAGGTGGTCTGGCTGGAGATCGAGAAGGGAGTCGATGATCCGTTGCTGGCGCTTCTGGCCGGCGCGACCGACTCGTCGCCCGACGACATTTTCTTCGCGCCGGGTCCGCTGAAGCTCGGCGATTTCCAGCAGCTCTACACGCAGACCGACAAGCCCGCGCTGAAAGAGACGCCGTTCAATCCGCGCATGCCCGCGGAGCTGGCGACGACCGACGACATCTTCGCCATCATTCGGCGCGGCGATCTGCTCCTGCACCGGCCATACGACTCGTTCACCGCGGTCATCGAGTTCGTGCAGGCGGCCACCGAGGACCCCGACGTCGTTGCGATCAAGCAGACGCTGTATCGCACAGATCCTGGATCGCCGATCATCGCCGCCCTCTCGGCCGCGGCGCGGGCTGGAAAGCAAGTCACCGCGGTCGTGGAGCTGCAGGCGCGGTTCGATGAGCGCAAGAACATCACCTGGGCGCGAACGTTGGAAGAAGCCGGCGTGCAGGTCGTCTACGGAATCGTCGGCTACAAGACGCACTGCAAGGTTTGCCTCATCGTCCGCCGGGAAGCGGGCGAACTGCGGCGCTACGTTCATCTGTCGACCGGCAACTACAACGCCGTGACGGGCCGCCTTTACACGGACGTCGATCTCTTCACCTGCGATCGCGATTTCGGCGCCGACGCCGCGCAGCTCATGAATCTGCTCACCGGTTTCAGCGTGGCCGGCGTGCAGGAGCTCGTCGAGACGAAAGGCAACGCGCTCCGCTGGCGCGAGTTCGTTGTATCGCCGATCGAGTACCTCCGCTGGACGATCCGCATGATCGATCGCGAGGCGCAGAACGCCGCCGATGGAAAGCCGGCCTTCATCGTTGCCAGGATGAACGCGCTCGCCGATCCGAGCGTCATCGAGGCGCTCTACCGCGCCAGCCGGGCCGGCGTGCAGATCGATCTGCTCGTGCGCGGCATCTGCTGTCTTGTGCCGGGGATCGCGGGCGTCAGCGAGAACATCCGTGTGATCTCGATCATCGACCGCTTCCTCGAGCACGCGCGCATTTTCCGATTCGCCAACGGCGGCGCTCCCGAGGTGTGGCTGTCCAGCGGCGACTGGATGCCGCGCAACTTCCTGCGCCGTATCGAAACCGCCTTCCCCGTGCGCGACGGCGCGGTGGCCAAACGGATCAGCGAGCAGATTCTCCACATCGCGCTGGCCGACAACGTGAAGTCGTGGACGCTGGAACCCGACGGCAACTATCGCCGCCGCACGCCGGGCGAGCAGCGTCCGGTCCGCAGTCAGGAAGTGTTCATCAGCATCGCGCGCGCCGATTCCGTGAGCGTCGGTTCGTACGAAGAGAGCATCCGCCACCCGGCCTCCATCCGCCGCAAAGCCAAGAAAAAGAAAAAGCATTGAAGGAAGGAAGAGCATGGAACCGCACGATCTTCTGCCGAAACGCGTCGCCAATTACATTCA
>JAXDIO010000022.1:0-14118 GCA_034663965.1 Thermoanaerobaculia bacterium
ATGACCGCGTTGCCATCGGCGCCGCGTACGCGAAAAACAAACCGGCCACGGGCGCCACGCTCGAAGGCCGCGTGTACGGCGACGACGGCGGCATCTTCGCGGCGCAGGTCGTGGCGGTGAACGACAAGGGCGAGCCAGTGTCGACCGCGCTCTCCGACAAGAACGGCAATTTTTCAATGCAGGGCGTGCCGAGCGGTACGTACCGCATCTACGCCGAGCCGCTCGACGGTCCCTTCGCCGTACAGAATCTCTCCGGCTTCTGGCAGTCCGCGAAGGTGACATCGTTCCCGACGCAGTACGCCGACGGCGGTCCGCTCCACGTCGAGAACGGCCGCATCTACGGCAATCTCAACGTCAACGGCGCGGGATCAGTGCGCTTGAATCCGAAGTGGATCGGCGCATGGGCCACCGGCACCGACAACGTGTCACTCCAGGCCATGCCCACAATGCTGCATGCCGGCACGACCATGACCCTCGGCGTCGGCGGCGACGGTTTCACTAGCGGCATGACCACCTTCGATGTCCCCAACCCCGGCTTCCATCGCACGTCCGACTTCAAGTGGTCAGGCAACTATGTCTGCGCCACCTTCTCGGTCGATGCCGCGACACCGGCCGGCTCGGTCGTGGTGATGGTGAAGAGCGGCAATGAATCGGCCGCGCTGACCGGCGCATTGCGCATCGAGCCGTCTACTCGTAGCCGAGGTGTGCGGAAGCTCTGACGTATACTCCTCCGCCAAACCAACCAACGGAGGATTCAATGAAGCTTCGCAACATCATTCTGTTCGCGCTCGTCTGTTCGCTCGCGCTCCCCGTGATGGCCGCCTCGATTGCCAAGGCCGGCAAATGGGAAAGCACGGTCCAGATGGAAATGCCCAACATGCCGATGAAGATCCCGGCTCACACGATGGCCGTCTGCGTCACGAAGGAGCAGGCCGAGAACGCGGAGAACCTGATCCCGAAGACAGGCGACAAGCGCGGCGGCTGCACGTACACCGACGTGAAGGTCGAAGGTACGACCGTGTCGTGGAAGATGGAGTGCAAAGAGTCCGGCATGACCGGTACCGGCAGCACGACCTATCATGGCGATACGTACGAAGGCTCGATGCAGATGAAGATGCGCGACCAAAACATGTCCGCCAAGATGACCGGCAAGTTCCTCGGCGCCTGCGACGGAACGGAAGTCAACGCCAAGAAGTAGGTTCAATCCGAATCGCATCAATCGAAAGGCGGCTCGATGAGCCGCCTTTTTTGTTGCGAGGATGCGTTAGGTCACGGCTTCCGCGATTTTGGTTTCGTCGTCCGCGGAATCTTCTGCGTCTGTCCCATAACTTGTTCAAAATCTGTATCCACCTGACGTGGTTGCGAGTCGATCAAAACGCGGTACCGGTCGTATTCGCGTTCTGCCTTGATCCTCGCTGCTTCGGCGGAGACTTGTCCACCGTGATGCAACAGTTCGCGTCCGGAGGTTTTCAGGAACTCGTCGAGCTTCAGAATCCAGTCGCGCATCGTCATCGGCCGGCGGTCGAGCGCTTGAAGCTCCGCGAACTCGATGTAGAGGCTCACGATCCGATTCAGTCTCTCCAGTTCGGTCTCACTGAGGTAGTTCTTCGCGATCGACACGTCATCGCGGCGGATGATTTTCCCCGGGCGGGTGGTCTGAAGCCCCATGAGCGGCAAGTTCGCGTCGGCGCGTTCGTGGATCAGTTCCGCAGCGGTGTGACCGTGCGTGGCCCAGTGCATCTTGTTCTGTACGGTTGCGAAAAACTGCTGGGTCATCTCCGAGTTCGGCGTGTAGTCGATGCTGGTCGCGTAGATGTCGAGCACTTTCTGATAAAAACGCCGTTCCGAAGATCGAATGTCGCGAATTCGCGCCAGCAACTCATCGAAGTAATCCTCTTCTCCCCGGCCCGGAACATTTTTCAGCCGCTCGTCGTCCATGGTGAAGCCCTTCACCAGGTATTCGGTCAGGCGCGCTGTGGCCCATTGCCGGAACTGGGTGCCACGATGACTGCGCACGCGATAGCCGACCGCGAGGATGACAGGGAGGCTGTAATGCAGCACCTCGCGGGACACTCTCCGGGCGCCTTCATTTCGAACTATTAAGTAAGACTTAATAGTTGCTTCCTCCATGAGTTCACCTTCAGCGTAAATCGCTTTGAGATGGAGGTTTATGTTGGCTACCGATGTCTGGAACAACTCGGAAATCTCGACTTGCGTGAGCCACAGCGTCTGGTTCTCGAACCGGCACTGGATGCGTGTCCGGCCGTCCTCGGTCTGGTAGAGGATGATGCTAGTCTGCGGCGGCTCGGCGTCAGTCATCTGCGGACGCTACGGTTCCGAATCTTCGCGTTTTCCCGCCCACCACAACTGCGCGACCATCAGCAGCATGCCGAGGTCGCGGACGACGTCCACCTTCATGTCGAAGATGCGCTGTTCGTGGGTTTTGCCGCGATCGGCGACGTTGAAACAGCCGCAGTCGATAGCGTTGTCGCGGAAGAGATTGATCGAGATCGCGATGATGAAAATCGCCAGCAGGATGCCGATCAGGTTTCGCGCGGCGGCTTTCCAGACGCCGAGGAGGAGGGCGAGGCCGGCGAGGAGTTCGACCCACGGCATCACCAGCGCGCTCAGGTTGATCAGCGACGCCGGCACGAGGCGGTAGTTGTAGATCATGTGCGCGAACGAGGGTGGGTCGGCGATCTTCGGAATTGCGGCGACGACGAAGATCGCGCCGAGGGCGAGTTGGACGCGGATGGTGAGCCAGGGATGCGTCAGGTATCGCTTCACGGATTCGCTCCCGTGTGAACCGGCGCGCCGTGCTGCTGCCAGTCGGGGAAGCCGTCTTTGTAGACGTAGACGTTGTTGAACTGAATGCCCCAGAGCTTCTGCGCGAGCATGTGTGAATCCTCGCAATCGCCGCCGCTGCAATAGATGACGATGGGCAGCGCCTGCGCGGACGTATCGCTGCGTTCGGCGAACAGCTTTTGCACTTTGTCGTCGATGTCCGACTCCCAGACCGAGTAAGTGCGAGCGCCGGGGATGTGTCCCTGTTCGTAGACCGAGGTGCGGCGGGCGTCGAGGAAGAGCGCGTTCTTATCGTGCAGCGTCTTGACGTCGTTGAACGCGATCTCGATGTACGGCTTGTCGGGATGGACGATGAACTCGCGCGCCGGCGGTTGCGGTGCGGGAGCAGGTGTGGTCGTCGCCGCCGGTGCCGCTGGCGTTTTCGCTTTCGGGTTTAGCCCGACCGTTTCGATTGCGGCGGTCGCTGTCGGCTGCGTCGCGGTTGTGGCTGCCGGTGCGGCAGTGATGGTTAGTGGCGGCTGCGTCGTCGTTGCGACGGGCTGCGTCGCGACCGGCGCGGGGGCAATGACCACTTCGCGTGCGGGGACTTTCAACGCGTTCGGATAGGTGCCGACGAGCGAGACCTTTCGATCGCGCGAGGCGAAGGCGTTCGCGACGAGCGCGAGAACGATGCCGGCGGCGACGATCGCCGCGGCCTGAAAAATCGTGTTCTGTTTCATGCTGATCGTGAGACGCCGCACGGCCGCGAGGCGTTTCGCGAAGCGTAGCAGATCGTCATTCGGTGGTTCGCGTTGCCTGCAGCCGTTTCGGCGCGACGAACCTCCACGCCATCTCGATGATGTCCGCAGCCTGCCTGGCAGTTGCGGCGCTGAGCCGCATCAGCACGGCGGGGTAGCCGAGGTAGTGATCAGTGATGAAGAAGACCTTCGGTTTGGTTTGCATCAGCAGCTCGCGCTCATCGAAGGTGACGCGGAAGACGACCGACTGCCCGTCCTCTTTCAGACGCGCCAGGAGCTTGCCTTTGACTTTGAGCGCGGGCGTTCCGTACGACGTGCCGTCTTCGACACCGGGCAGTTTCAGCGCCAGCTCGCGGATCTGATCGAACGTAATCAATGGAGCGAATCTTAGAACTTCGTAGTAGAAAGGAGAGTCACGATGATTCCGAACGAAGAGATCGAGTCCGCGCGTCAGTCCGCCGGCGGTTACCTTCCCGCCGTTGTCGTCGAGCGCATCGTCGGCTCGGGCGTCCCGCTCGAGCAGCTCATGCTCAGCCTCATCCCGCGCGCGAAACAGTTCGCGATTCCGACGATCTCCAACTTCTTCGTCGGCGCGGTCGCGCACGGCGTGAGCGGCAATCTCTATTTCGGCGCGAACTACGAGTTCCCCGGCCAGGCGCTCAGTTTTACCGTCCACGCCGAACAGGCCGCGACGGTGCATGCGATTTCATTCGGCGAAACAGGCATTGACCTCCTCGCGGTCTCCGCGGCTCCGTGCGGCTACTGCCGGCAGTTCCTCAACGAATTGACGACCGCCTCGACGCTTCAGATCATCCTGCCGAACACGCCCACCACGCCGCTGACCTCTCTCCTGCCCAACGCCTTCGGTCCCACCGACCTCGGCGTCACCGCCGCGCTGATGTCGCCGCAATCGCACGGCATGACGCTCGATTCGCCGGCCGACCATTTGACCAGCGCCGCGCTGCAGGCGGCGAACGCTTCCTACGCGCCGTACAGCCGCAGCTACGCGGGCGTCGCGCTGAAGACATCGGACGGCGGCATCTACGCCGGCGGCGTCGCCGAGAACGCGGCGTTCAATCCGAGCATGTCGCCGCTCGAAGCGGCCATCGTCACGCTCACGATCAACGGCGGGAAAAAGTACGAGGACATCGTCGACGCCGTTCTCGTCGAAGCCGCGGGCTCCAAAGCGTGCCAGATCGACGCGACGCGCGACGTGCTTGCGACGATCACGAATGCGCCGCTGCGGGTGTACGAAGCCGTCGTGCCGAAGTAATTAAAAGTAGTTTCACGCGGAGACACGGCGTTCGCGGACACGCAGCGTGCGAATGTCGAATCGAAATGCGAAACCGATGGTGCCCCGGCAGCGAGTCTGCTCGCGACGCAGCGTAAGCATTCACTATAAACGTCGCGACATCCCGACCTGCGGCATTGCTCTCACCGCGATCACGGCTGGCCACAGCGGCAGGAGATAGTCCATCGGCAACTGAAATGGCATTCGTGACAACAACACGGACAGCATCGGAGCGATCTCCGGCGCCGCGTCGATGAATCGCCGAAAAATCCGTCCGAGCGCGCTGCCTGTATCTTCGCGAGATTCCGGCCGCGCTGCGAGAGCCATTGCGATGAACGACCAGCGGTTCACATCCTCTGCCGTCGCCTTCGCGTCGCGCTCGCGTTTTTGCCAGTGGGTTAGTGCGGCTACGGCTAGATCTTCGACGCGGCCGCGGTAGTCGTCGCCAAAGTGAATTTGCAGGTTAGAAAGGACAGTAAACGCGCGGATTGCGGTGTCCGATTCAGCAATCGCGTCGAGTTTCGGACCGCGAGCGACCTCCTCCAGCCCTGCGTGAATGGTCGGCGGTGGCGGAAGGTTGCCGATGAATGCGTCGATAAACTGCCACGCCGTGTCTGACTCCGGATCTTCATCGATCTTCTGCATCGCTCTGGAAAGAATCTCGTCTCTGGCCATGCTCGTCAGCAGGGCGGCGCCGGCTTCATTTACTTCAACCAGCGGATCGGAAAGATCCGTGTCGAGAAACGAGTGGCTGACGTTCGTCCCCAGACCCGAATCCCGAAGAAACGGGAAGGCGATGGCGGTGCCGTTCGGATAAATGAGCTTCTCCAGTTTGCTTCCCACTTCGATCGCATCGTTCTTGTTGCTCACGACCGCCGCGACGTGTGCCAGTGACGCTGCGACCGTTCTGAGACCCGTTGCAGTGAACGGGTGAAGAACATCGCGTGACGACGCGGTTCGCGTCCAATAG
Source organism: Thermoanaerobaculia bacterium (assembly GCA_034663965.1). GTDB lineage: Bacteria > Acidobacteriota > Thermoanaerobaculia > Gp7-AA8 > Gp7-AA8 > JADGNZ01. The sequence continues at coordinate 5,804 of JAXDIO010000022.1, forward strand.
TCATTGGGATATTGCATGCCTGCGTCGACGAACGAATCATGCAACTGATCGATATCACTCTTCGTCGCGACGAAGATCCCGAGCAGACGTCCGGCGTGTGCCCACGCGAGAAGCAGTCGCGGCGCGTCCGCGAGGCTAGAGATGCGCGACAGGCGCCAGTAGACGAAGCGGAGCACCGTCATGAATAGTTTCGTTTCTTTTGCGGCGGATTTTGAACCCGCAAGCTCGTCGATCATTGTCAGGGCGAGCTGTTGATCGGCTTCAGTACCGCTGGCAAAGCCGAGCACGGCGACATGCGCGCGTGCTACGGGAGATCCGACTTCCTCACGCAGTTCGGCCAGGATGTGTCCACGGCAGGCTTCAGATTCTGCAGTAAATCGAGCGACCAGCCGGCCGGGAAGGCCGATCGGCATCACGATCGCGCGGCGAAGTACGTCAAGAAGATCGGCGCGCTCGATCAACGGCTCAAATGCCGCCGCCGCGTCGAGATCGGTACGGCTGTTGAAACCGGGAAAGTAGTGGCGAAGAAGCGCATCGGATCCGGGCATCAAATCTGAGAAGGTGTGGTTGGCCTGACCGAACAGTTCCCGCAGGCCGGCGTAGTGCACTGCGGCTGAATTCGCTGCTCGTTCGCGATACCGTTCGTTGCGTTCTTTCGCTGTCGGCAGCGCGAGCAGCTCTTCGATCGCAGCGTTGAGCGCCTGATCGTTGACGTCGAAAATCTCCGGATGCGAGCGCAGGTAGCTTCGCAGCTCGCCATCCTTTTCGAATGCGAGGCGGACGAAGCTCTCGTTTGGGTAGATGTGCCTTTGCTTACCCAAATCGAAGTAGAGACCGGCGTCACCGGGGGCGCGACTCACCCGGATTCTTTCCGCAGCATTCGTCCGCAGGCTGACACTCGAACGCTTGCGAAGCCTGGCAATCGCCTTCCAGAAATCTTCTTCGAGGAACTCAAACCCGGTAATTCGAATTGACGCCCGTCCTCGCAGCTGCACTTTTGTGGTGAAGGTTGCGTCCAAGGCGATTTCTTTACGAATTCCGGACGGCAGTACGGCGAAGACCGCTCGAATGATCTTGCGGCCCAAATCGCCGTCCGCCAACGTCAGCATGTGCAATAGCTGCTGCTTGATAGCGGCGATGAGGTCGGGAAATAGCTCGGGGTCCGCGTCGAGCCGATGCATGGCGATGCGGCTCTGCACCCAGTCACCGAATGCCCGGCCGATCGTCAGATCGAGATCGAAGAACATTGTCAGGAGGCCCGCGACGTCGTTCAGCATCAGGTCGCGCGCGGCGTTGAACCCTTTTCCATAGAGGTGCTGCACGCCGAACGAACCGGTGTACAGGTTGTGAAGAATCCAATCCGACATCGCGGTCAGTTGCTCGATCGTGAATTCAGTCAACGACCATAGCGTCGAAAGCGCCTGTACAGGTGCGAATGAGCTGTTCAGGGCGAACGGTCCTTCGCCGAATGCATGGTCCGGCGTGGACGCCGGTATCGGGATTACGCGCAGGTTGCGATCACTGAGCGCGCTGTTGATGTAGACGCGCATCACCTGCAGCGGCTCCGATTCCTGAAGCTCTCCATCGTTCCACTTCGCTTTGGTCAACCAGTGGACGATCTCGTCGCCGGTGAGATCGATGAAGCGGAAGTTCGCACGTCGAAGCCGAAGAAGGATTCTGAAGTATCCGTCCTCTTCGAGATGCGCACTTTCGCGAAGTGCAGCGAGGACATTCAGTAGCGTGACCACGTTTGAACCGTGCAGGGTGAGCCGGCTGCTTGCGAACCGATCGTCGACGACGAACGCGTGATTTGGTTGATCGCTCGCGAGGAAGAAGTCTGCGAGCGCCTGAGAGGTGAGGTCGAGGTCCACGTCTTCGCCGGTTGCGGAGGCGGTGGCGAACGCAACGTATTTTCCTGACGAGAGACCAGCCCCGATTCGAGACGCGAGTTTAGATAAGCGCGTCACGAGCCGCTCAAGCCGCTGCTTTTCAGCGTCGTCGGTGTTCGCTGCGATCGCGGCGTGAAGCAGAGTCTCCTGTTCCGCCAGCGCCGCACACGTCACGGAGGAGATGCGCAACGATTCGAAACGCTTCTCGATGGCATCGAGAACGCCGAGCGCATCAGAGAGCAGAATCGTCGATACGTCGATCGTCAGAGACGTTACTCCGGCGAGCGACAGGTGATGGCTCAACATCCTGCCGCCGTGCCGGACGTACAACGGCTGAACGGACCCGACCGCGCCATCACCGCCTGTCGCAAGTTGCTTGTCGAATACGTCAGCGAGTGGACGTCCCGTCGCCGCAAGCAGGAAGGCCAGCGGCATTTCGGCTCGCGCGTACGCTTGGATCGCGGCGCCGATGTTAGCCTTTAGCTCGTTCTGCGCTATCGCAAATTCTTCGGCCGTCGCTTCGCGAAGAACGCCCGTCCCCATCGCAGACTGCGTGAGTTCCGCCGCTTCATCGACGAGGCCGAGCGCCATCGCCAGACGAATCGCGAGTGGAAGGATCTCATTGGCCACGCCGTTTTTCGCCGCACGCTTCCACAGCTCGCGCGCGAGCTCGCGATCTTCGATCATGATCGTCTGTGCAGTTCGGAAGACGTCCGCAGCGCTGACATCGCCCGCATCAATGTCGAGAAGCCGCGAGGCCCAGAAGCGCGCATCCTTCCATCGCCCGGCGGAGATCGCCGCGTGAATCGTCATGAGGAGATCGGAAGATGATCCGGTCCTTTGGAACAGCTTTTCCGCGCCCTTTAGCGCTTCCTGCAGTTGGCCGAGGACGAGCTGGTTCCGCAGCTGCATGCGCTGCATTTGAATCGCTCTTGGTGACCGCGACCAAAGGCCGCGGTGTCGATCGAGGATGGCGAGCGATTCGTGATTGCGCCGGACATGGAACAACGCCGTTGTCGCGAGGCTGACGGACGCGGGCGACGGCGCTTGCTCGGCAAGAAGTAGTGCCTGATCGACGATTTCGTTCCAACGGCCGAGCCGCGCTCGAATTGCCAGCGGCCGATAGCCGGGATCGAGGCGATCGGCCAGTCGTACGAAATCGTTCCAGTCGCCGTTTGCTTTCGCACGCGACTCACTGAGCATCAGCTCGCAGGTCTCCCGCAGTTCAGCGCGATTGATGCTTGGAATCAGCTCTTCCGCCTTCTCGAACTGACCCCTGTCCATGAGCAGCCGCGCTTTCCAGAAGTGCCACAGATCGGGCTCGTCGTCGAACGCAGCTCGATGTTGATCGAGGAGCGACTCGGCCCGGGCGAACGCTTGCGTATGCTCGACGGCTGCGATGACCGCGATTACTCGGGAAGCATTCACCGGCGAGGCGGTCTCACTCGATAACACGGCTTCCGCCTTTTCGACATCAACGTCGAACCCGAATGCATTCGACCACACGAGAGCCGCGGAATCCGCGGGATCGAGCTCGAGCAGCTGGCGAGCGAAGGCGCGCGCCGCTTCACGTCGTTCCGGGTGCAGCGCCAGCGCGGCGAGCCGCCAGCCGCGTGCCTGCTCCAGCGGCATACCTGTCCACTGCGTGTTGCCGATGACTTCGCCGAGGGTGGCGGCTGCATCGTCGAGACGCGCCAGCATGTCGGACGATGCCGCGACGAAAGCCGGATCGACTGGCGGTGGCCATGCCCCCGGCTGGGTCGGACGCTCCGCAGGAGCGATCGTGCTCGCGATCTTCGCGATCGCCAAAGCGACGCGAAGTGCGTACGAGCGCGGCTCTCTATTGACTGTCGCTTCGAGAATGGAGATCGCCCCTTCAACGTCCCCTCTGGCGAATTCGACGAACCCGCGGAGCCGTTCCGTTTCGACGTCGCTGTCAACGCCCTCGGGTGGCTGTTCGATCAGATTTGCTGCTTCATCGATTTGGCCGACCTCGAGCAAGAGCGCCGCCTTCAAATTGAGCGTGCGGGTGTTGCGGACGACGCTCAGCACCTCAAGTGTGTTCACCGGACCATTCGCCTCGAAGTTCTGCAGAGCGTCGAAGTACGAGCGGTCCGCATCCGGATCGATCTTCTTTGCGTCCTGCAGCAAAGGCTCGACGTCGTCCGCAGTACTGCCGGTTGCCCGGCGGAAGCTCGCGAGTGTCGACAATGCACGCGCTCGGACGTCCCGATCGATCTGATTCCACGCTGCCTCTCTTCTCAACTCGTCGAGCATCGCGATGGCATCGTTCGGCCGGCCTTCGCGGAAGGCCGTGCGCGCCGCGTTCAGTTTCTCGGCGGCTTGTCTCGTGATCGCGCCCCGCAGGCTGTCGATCACTTCGGCCTGCGCATCGATCGTGATCGCCATTCGTCGATCGACCGAAATGCCGCTCGTCCGGATTTGCGTATCCAGCGGTGCGTCGCGCTGCTCGCGGTATCCCCGAGCGACTTCGGCGCTGAGCGCTTTTTTGATTTCGCTCTTCAGCGCATCAATCGAAGCTACCGGACGGATCGTCTGGTTTTTCTCAACTTCGGCGATGAGTTCCGCCTGCGCGGGTTCGGGGTCGCCGGATCCGACGAGGAATGCGAGCACCGGAATGTTCTTCTCTCGCGCAGCGAGATACTCCTCGTGCGTGATCGACCGCCCCGTTTCTGTGAGGAGGCCGTACGTTGCCCCGAGCAGCAGGACGAGGATGTCGTCGCGCTTCACGGCCGCAATCGACGCATCAAGCGGACGTTGCGAGAGTGCCGGCCAGTCTTCGTACCGATCTGGATCATGTCCTGCTTCGCTGATCGCGTCGAATGCCGCAATTCGCTCGTCGGGCAGGTCGCTCCTGCTGCTCACGAGAATTCGGAGGAAGAAGTCCGCCATCGCTGTTTCTAGAGCTTCGCACGTTTGATCACGCGAAAAAACCGTTTCGACCCTCCATTAGGAGTAGCGTGGCTTCGTGAGGCACTCGCATCGCGAGACTAAAGTAGAAGAGTCTCCTACGGCCGGGGAGTTGGCGGCGGCAGGATGAACGGCAACGTGGCAATCGTCAGCGCGACGGCGGCCATCACGATCACTACGATGAGCGCGAACCACCCCGAGGCCACTGACTCCAAGTCGGCACCATTTGGATCCTCCGGCAGGTAGCGCACGGCGACCTTCTGGCCGACCGCGTACGGATTCGGCCGCTCGGAGCGGGACGACTTGAATTCGATCGACTCGCCGCTCGCTAACGTGAAGGTGACGAACGGAGCGAAGAGTGGATGACCGGCCCGATCTCCTGTCGGCGTCTCTTCCGCGAATCCGACAATGGTTCCCTCGGCTGCGACCGACCGTAATTTCCAATCGCGCTTCCGGATGATGATGCGAATGGCGACGCTTACGAGATAAAGCCCGGTGATTCCGAACGCGAGCGAGAATCCCCATCGCGCCAGTAGCAACGTCGTCGGACTCATGAGAGGAAGAATACCGCGCGCGCAGTTTTCGAAACCATCACCCGCTGGTATCGTCGAACCTCATCAGGGGGATTGATCGATGCGCCTTTACGTCTCGCTATTCGTGTTGCTTCTTCCTGCAATCGCTGCCGCCGATGGGCTGACCGATCTGCGCGCGACACTCGGCCGGCTTCCGGCAACGACACCGGTACACGGAACTCTCGACGTCACCTCGACCTCGCGATCGAACGAAGATGAGAAGGCCGACGACGGCAAGGCATCGGTCGGATTCGAGATCGGGGAGTCCGGCCTCCACATCATCTATCCTCGGGCCATGCTGGCGCAGGCGACGCAGGAGGCGCGCGCCGAGGCTCGCGATCCGGAGAAATCGACGCCGGTGCGCAGCGGGACGAGCCACGTCCGGCCGATCCATGTTGCCGAACTTCTCGACGGCGCGTCGGCGCTCAGCATCCTTCTCGAGTCGGCGCAGTTCGTTCAGACCAAGCCCGCAAATCTCGGCGGACGCCCAGGGCGGCTGCTGTCGTTCAAGCTCTTTCCCAGGATGTCGAAGTCGGAAAGCAAACACGTGAAGAAGATCGAGAGCGCGCTGTCCGTCTTGGTCGCAGACGACGGAACGCCGCTGGCCGCCGAGGAGACGACGTCCATCAAGGCCGGTTTTCTCCTGATTAACTTTGACGTCGACCAGAAGCACAATTGGGCCTATGCGCGGAACGGCGACCGGCTGGTGGTGACCCGCTACGAGTCGAACGACAAGTCCGACGGCCTCGGTCAGCATTCGACGTCGCACACCGTGGAAACGGTGCGATTGGAGTAAGCGATGGACGTGATCGATCGTCTCGAAGAGACGCCGAACCGTATACGCGCGCTCATCGAAGGACGAAGTGAGGAGGAACTCTCGTTCAAGTCCGCGTCGGATGCGTTCTCGCTACGCGAAAACCTCCTCCATCTGCGCGACATTGACGTTGAAGGATACGAGGTGCGAATCGCCGGCCTTCTGAGCGATCTTCTCTCGGAGTTTCCCGACATCGACGGCGGCGCACTCGCTGTCGAGCGGGACTACAACTCCCAACCGGTCGCACCGGCGCTGGAAGAGTTCGCGGCCTCCCGCGCACGCTCGATTGCGCGTCTTCGCGCGATCGATCCCACGGACCTTGAACGAACCGGACGAATCGGCATGCGCGCCTTCACACTGGAACTGCTGCTCCTTGAATGGACGCGGCATGACAGCGAGCACCTCGCTGAAATGACGCATGTCGCCAACCTTCTCGCGACCGGGTGAGAATTTTCCTTACCGCTCCGGTAAGCCGTGGTATTCTTTACCCGTGATGAAGAGCACGATGTCTTCGAAGGGACAGCTCACGGTGCCGATCGAGCTACGCGAAATGCTTGGGCTGGAGGCAGGCACCGTCATCCAGTTCGAGATTCGTGATGGAGACGTCTTTATGCGTAAGGGAGCACCACCCAATCATCCGGTCGACCGGCTGTTCGGTCACCTGCAACTCGGCAAGCCGGTCGATGAACTTCTCGACCAGATGCGCGGTCCTCGGCCCGCGGCTCCCAAAAAGAAACGAACGGCGCGGCGTCGGTGAAAGTAGCGGTCGACTCGTCCGTCCTTCTGGATGTTCTCGGCGCTGACCCGGTTCATGGAGAGCGATCGCGCGAGGCGCTGCGCGCTGCGTATGACACCGGAGCACTCGTGGCGTGCGAGATCGTCTGGGCTGAAGTTCGCGCACATTTCCAGACTGATGCGGAGTTTTCGGACGCCATGAAGCTTCTCGGTATCCGCTTCGAGGCGATTTTCGATGACGCTGCCGCGAAGGCCGGACAACTCTGGCGTGAGCTGCGTCGCGAGCGCGGGGCCACGCGCTTGCGAGTGGTGGCGGACTTGCTCATCGGGGCTCACGCCCTGATCCAGTCCGACGCTTTGCTGACCCGCGATCGCGGCTTCTACCGTGGTCGATTCAAGGGGCTGCGGATCGTGGAGCCATAGCTCACCGCACCCTCTCCGCCAACCCGCCGTCCGCGACTGCGGCGAGGAACTGGTCGACAGCATCCTGCGGGACCGGGCCGTAGATCGCCGACAGCGCGTCGCGGATTTCGCTGGTGGTTCGTGTGCCGTTGGCGAGGTTCAGCGCTTCGTAGGTGTAGTCGCCGCCGTCGCCACGGGGGCCTTCGAAATTGAGCAACGTTAGCTTGGCGACGCGGTCGTGGCCGAGGTGGGCTTCGAGGTAGTCGTAGCCGAAGGCGTCGAGGGAGCCGCGGATGTTTTGGTTGCGGCGGTAGAGGGGGCCGGACGCGGGGAGTGCGGGTGTGGTCGGGAGGAAGGATCGGAGGTTCCCAACGAACGTTGCGGCTTCGGACCGCGCGGCGGGCGGTGGCGGGAAGAAGCGGGACATCGAATCGAACATCTGTGCCTCGTAGGCGAGCTGGAAGCGCAGGCGATTTGCGGCCTCCGCCGGCGGGAGGTCGCGCGCCTGAGATCTCGCCTCGGCGGCGCGATGCATCGCTGCTTCTTCGATCACACTCACGATTTCCGCTGCGTTGCCGGCGGTGGCGTTTGCCAGGACCAGGCCGGTGGCGGCGGCGATGAAGCCGGCACGTTTCAGTTTCGTCGGATCGATCTTCGACGGCGTGTCGGCGTTTGTGTGGATGTAGCGATCGGGCCAGTCGTTGAGATAGATGGCCGGGATGCTCCAGGAGCTGGAGTTGTAGACCTCGTGATCGCTGCCGAGCGTCAGCGGGACCATGGCGGCGCGCAAGGCGTCGCGTCCGCCTTCCGGCGCGACGAGCGGCCACTTCGCCGTGCCGGTCATTGCGTATTGCGACGACTGCGCGTCGACAAAAACACCGATCGCCGCGGCGAGGTCGTAGGTGAACGAGGGCAGGCTGGCCGGGCCGCGCGTCACGTGAAAAATCGTCTTCGTCTCCGGGCCGCCGCCGA
>JAXDIO010000039.1:0-10432 GCA_034663965.1 Thermoanaerobaculia bacterium
AGCTCAAGACGCATCGTGGACTCGCATCCGCGTTCCTGGCCGGCATCAACGCCGCCCTCCGCCTCGGCGCGGACATCATCGTCAACACGGATGCGGACAATCAGTACGCCGGCGCCGACATCCCGAAACTGATCGCGCCGATCGTGCGCGGCAGCGCCGACGTCGTCATCGGCGATCGCGAAGTCTCGAAATCGCCGCACATGTCCGGATTCAAGCGCCTTCTTCAGCGCCTTGGCAGCCGGACTGTCGGACTGGCCTCGGGCATTCGCGTCGGTGACGTCACCAGCGGTTTCCGCGCGTTCTCACGCGACGCGGCGATGCAGATCAACGTCTTCAACCCCTTCACCTACACGCTCGAAACGATCATCCAGGCCGGCAACCGCAACCTCGGCGTGGTGTCCGTTCCCGTGCGCACGAACGCGCCGACGCGCCCCTCGCGCCTCTACCGCGGCCTCGGCACGTACCTCCGCAAATCGATCGCGACGATTTTCCGCATCTACACGATCTACAAACCGCTGAAGACTTTCTTCGCCATCGGCGCACTGCTGATGCTGGCCGGCTCCGCCCTCGGCATTCGCTTCCTCTGGGACTTCGCGCACGGCGACCGCGGCGGACACATCCAGTCGCTGATCCTGGCCGCCGTCTTTCTCATCATCGGCTTCCAGACGCTCCTCATCGCACTTGTCGCCGACCTGATCTCCGTCAACCGCCGCCTCAGCGAAGAAGTGCTCGTGCGCATGAAGCGGATGGAGATGCCGGTCTCCGAACGCCGCCCGATGCCGCATCGCGTCCCTCGTGAACCGCGAACCGCAACGCGCCCTCCCTTTCCGAAACGCGAGCGCCCTGAGCGCCCCGAGGCGAAGCCGCCATCGACGCAATGGGTGTGGCTCCTCGATGAGGACAAACTCCAGGACCGCGGCGTCAAGCCCGATCCGATCACCGAACCCGATCTCGATGACGACATGCCCGACCAGCCCGCCACTCCCGCAGGCCCGCGCCGGCGCCGTCGCCGTCGCGGGGGATCAAGACCGGGATCGTCCGAGCCTCCGACGACGTAGGTTCAACGCGGAGCCGCGGAGGGAATCTCCGGCGTCGCCTAGTGACTCGCTGCTAACTGATTCAGTTCCGAATCGAGCAGTTTGTTTACCCGTTCCAGCTCTTCCGGGACTCGGTTTGCGCGATAAAAGGCCCTCTTCCAAAGCTCCTCAAAGTACTCGGCCGATGTTGTCCTCGATTGCGGCTCATCAAGTGCCTTCTGAAGATTCCGCGTCTCCGTGAATTCTTCGCTTCCGAATGACATCAGAACCTGCCGGCCTTTTAGCACCGCAAGCCCATGCGTGAGGGTTGCATATGGAGAATACGGCGAAGGATTCTCAAAGCGCGTCAACCGGAAAACGTACTCCCCTTTGAAGGGCGCTATGAGCACATACTGATCGGCAGTAGCCTCCCACGCGAGCGTCTCCTGCCTCGTCAGTTGAAGCACCTTCGCGACCGTTGAAGCGGCATCGTCGTCATGAATTTCGAACTCAGTCATGTCTTCACTCCATAAACTTTTCTACCGCATGCTCGTGTTTGCCTACTTCCGCCGCAAGCTTCTTCGTACCAAGTTTAGCGCGCGATCCAATACAACGGCCTGCTCCTCAGTGCTCCCGCTCGAAGCGAACCGCCTGACGACTCCGGCGACCAATCCTAGATGTTCGACCACCATATTCAGCGCGTTCCTGCTCAGATTATCAACGAGTTGATCCTTCCACCGATTCTCCGCGATCGTTATCCGCTGTAGGACCTCGCCCGCCTCGTCGCCAGCGCCAAGCCAGTCATTGCTCCGACATCGCCTGGCGACGCTAGAAACCTTGTCGCTGCACAATCTCAACTCCTGAGCGAGCGTTCGCTGATGTTGTGCGGCGAGCGCCCGTCTCGCAGCATCGGATGCGCGCTGGGCCCGGCGCCAAGCGAACACGCTGATCGCGAGGCCAACGGCGCTGGCGACGTTGCCCCAGTTGTGCTGCCACCACTCCATCAATACGCCAAGGTTAGCGCAAAACGCGAGGCCTCGCAGGCATGGTGAGCCGCGACTCGCTACAATTCGCCGAGGAACAGCAATTCATGAGACGAGTTCTCCGAATCAGCACCGCAATCGCAGTCTGTCTGCTCGTCACCGCAAATCTCCTCGCGAAGATGGAGCAGCACGAACATCACGCCGAGGGCGTTGAGCGTCTGGGAACGGTTAACTTCCCGATCAGCTGCACTCCCGCCGCGCAGGGCAAATTCACGCGCGCGGTGGCGCTGCTGCACTCGTTCTGGTACGAGGAGGCGGAGAAGGCGTTCAACGAAACGGCGGCCATCGATCCGCAATGCGGGATGGCGTGGTGGGGCGTGGCGATGAGCAACTACCACCCTGCGTGGCCGAGCCCCTACTCGCCGGGTGAGCTCGCGCGCGGTGTTGCCGCATCGGCGAAAGCGAAGGCTGTCGGTGCGAAGACGGATCGCGAGAAGGGCTACATCGATGCCATCAGCGCGTTCTACACCGACGTCGAGCACGTTGATCTGAACACCCGCGCTCGCGCCTACGAAGCGGGCATGCAGCGCGTCACGGCCGCGAATCCGAACGACGATGATGCGGCGATCTTCTACGGCCTCTCGCTCATCTCACACGGCATGTCGATGCCGACGGACAAGACGTACGCGTATCAGAAACAAGCGGCGGAGATCTTCAACCGGCTGCTGAAGACGCATCCCGACCATCCCGGCATCTCCCACTACCTGATCCACTCCTTCGACTACCCCGCGCTCGCGCCGCTCGCGCTCAACGCCGCCTACGCGTACGCGAAAATCGCTCCCTCGTCGCCGCACGCGCTCCACATGCCTTCCCACATCTTCGTTCGGCTCGGCATGTGGCAGGAGACGATCGATTCGAATCTAAAATCCGCGAAAGCCGCGCGCGATCATGCGGCGCGGACGCATCCCGGCGCTGTTGCCTTCGACAACCTTCACGCATCCGACTACCTCGCCTACGCCTACCTCCAGCTCGGTCACGACGAACCCGTTCGTCGATTAGTTGACGAACTCGCGGCAATCAAATCGCTCGATGTCGAGAACTTCGCCGGCTACTACGCGATGGCGTCCGTTCCCGCGCGATACGCGCTGGAGCGCAAGCGCTGGTCGGACGCGGCAGCACTCACCGTGCGTCCTGCGAATTTTCCGTGGGATCGCTACGCGTACGCCGAGGCCGTGACGTACTTTGCGTCAGGGATGGGCAAGGCACGCGGTGGCAATCCGGCCGGAGCGCGCGCGGACGTCGAGCAGCTCAAACGGTTGCGGCAGATGTTGCTCGATCAGAAGAACGGGTATTGGGCCGATCAGGTCACCGTGCAGATTGACGCCGTCGACGGCTGGACTGCGCATGCCGAGGGACATGAGGATGTCGCGGAAGCCGCGCTGCGCAAGGCCGCGGATCTCGAAGACTCCATGGACAAGAGTCCGGTCACACCGGGATCGATCCTCCCCGCGCGCGAGATGCTCGGCGATTTCCTGTTGGCGACGAATCGTCCGCAGGAGGCGCTCGCTGCATACGAACGATCGTTGAAAGACTCTCCAGGACGATTGAACGGTCTCTCGGGCGCCGCACACGCCGCGCAACTCGCCGGCGATCGCGACAAGGCGCGGACGTACTACATGCAGGTTGCGAAGCTGCTTACGAATACACGCTGATGAATCGCGCGGTCAGCGCGGCAGCCATCGTCAGCTCGAACGGAACATGCACGAGTGGGTGGATGGCGTTGTAGGTGTGGCTGGCGTTGGCGATGATCACGTGCGACGGATCGTCGGCGTACGACGCGATCTCGGCTGACTCGGCGACCGGCACGCTCTCGTCGCGCGCGCCGTGGATGACCAGTATCGGGTGCTCGATCTGCGTGACGCATTTGAGGATGTCGAGGCGATCGCGGTTTGCTTCGATGTCGTCGAGCATGCGCGTCGACATCCGCATCATCTGTTTCGTGCGCGTGTTCTCCGCCTCGAGGTAGCCGATCCGGCGCCAGAGCGATTTCGTGGCGTCGTCCCAGCGGTCGGTGTGCGAGATCGCGCTCCAGGTGACGATGCCGCTTAGGTTCTCGATCCCGCTCGCGGCCAGCAGCGACACTCCGCCGCCGCGCGAGTGACCGACCAGAAACGTCGGCGCATCGACGCGCTGCTGCGCGTAACGCACGACCTTCTGCAGATCCGCAATCTGTCCCGAGTACGTGTCGTCGGCGAAAAGATCGAGGCGATCGAACGTGTCCGGATTCTCATCGATCCCGCTGCGCGACATATTGAAGCGGCAGACCGCGAAGCGATGATTGCAGAGCGTCTCGCCGAGCCACGGAAAGAAGCCCCAGTCCTTGAATCCCTTGAAGCCGTGCACGACGACGGCAAGCGCCTTCGCCCCCGGCGGAATGTCGAGATCGCCGCGGATGGGAAGGCCTTCGTCGCTGAGGATGGTGAACTGCATGGTTTGAAGTGGTCAGTGGTCAGTGGCAAGTGGTCAGGAACGAGAGCGTGATTTTTCTGACCACTGGCCTCTGACCACTGGCCACTCGTTCCTCACACATTGAACCTAAAAAGAATCACGTCTCCGTCCTGGACCACGTAATCTTTTCCTTCGCTGCGCATCTTCCCGGCAGACTTCGCCGCCTGCTCGCCGCCGAGGGTGATGTAGTCGTCGTAGGCGATCGTTTCGGCGCGGATGAAACCGCGTTCGAAATCGCTGTGAATCTTGCCGGCCGCCTGCGGACCCTTCGATCCGCGCTCGATGGTCCAGGCGCGCGCTTCCTTCGGTCCCGCCGTGAAGAACGTTTCGAGATTGAGGAGCTTGTATGCGGCACGGATCAAAGCGTTCAGGCCCGGCTCTTCGAGTCCCATCTCTTGCAAAAAGTCCGCTCGCTCGGCGGGAGGAAGATCGGAGATCTGCGCTTCCAGCTCGCCGCAGATGACGACCACTTCGCCCTTTTTCTCGGCGGCGATGGCGCGGACTTTCTGCAGCAGCGGCGTTTCCTGTCCGAGGTCCGATTCGGCGACGTTGGCGACGTAGAGGACCGGCTTGAGCGTGATGAGGTTCAGTTCGCGAAGCGACTCGCGCTCGGCGTCGTCAAACACAACCGCGCGCAACGGCGTCCCTTTGTCCGCCGCCGCCTTCGCCTTCTCCAGTGCCTCGGCCTGCACGACGTACTCCTTCTGGCCGACGCGCGCCAGCCGGCCGACGCGATCGAGCTTCTTGCCGACGGCGTCCATGTCCGCCAGCAGCAACTCTGTCTCGATCACTTCGATGTCGCGCTCAGGATCGACGGAGCCTTCGACGTGAACGACGTTCGGATCGTCGAAGCAGCGAACGACGTGCAGGATGGCGTCGGTCTCGCGAATGTTGGCGAGGAATTGGTTACCGAGTCCCTCCCCTTTCGACGCGCCGCGCACGAGACCGGCGATGTCGACGACCTTCAGGTCGGTGTACACGGTCTGCTTGCTCTGCGCGAGCGTGGCCAGCTTGTCGAGGCGCGCATCGACGACCGGCACGATACCGACGTTTGGTTCGATAGTGCAGAAAGGATAGTTCGCGCTCTGCGCACCGGCGGCGGTGAGCGCGTTGAAGATCGTCGACTTGCCCACGTTCGGCAGCCCGACGATTCCGACAGAAAGACCCATGTGTGTTGACTCCTGGTTGCGCGACGACGAACGGATGGGCGGGGCTCGCGATTCCGTGCGAAGTGGCCAGTGGCAAGTGGCCAGTGGTCAGTCGGTATGAGTTCTGGCCACTGACCACTGGCCACTGACCACTCTCATTGCCATCTCCGCCGCGCCGAGCAGTCCCACCTTCGGATTCGTGATCAGGTTGACCGGAATCGCGGCGAGGATGTTTTGAAAGCGTCCCTTGCGCAGGAAGGCATTCATGAACTTTCCATCGGTGAAGCGATCGATGTTCTTCGCCGCGACGCCGCCGGCGAGATAGACGCCGCCGCGCGCGAGTAGCCGCAACGCCATGTTCCCGGCCTCGGCGCCGTAGATGTCGACGAAGATGGCGAACGTCCGCGCCGCGGTCGGATCGCCGTCCGCGAACGCTTTGGCGATCTCCTTCGGCAGCGTTTCGTCGTAGGGCCGATCGTGTCCCGACAAGAAGTTGTGGATGTTCACCAGTCCCATCCCGGAGAGCAGCCGTTCCCAGCTAACGTGACCATACTTCGCGTGCAGGTTGAGAAAGAGGCGCGCCTGCTCTTCATCCTGCGGCGCGAAATCCGCGTGACCGCCCTCGGATGGAACGACGTTCCACTTCCCGCCGTCGTGAACGAGATTCGCTTCGCCGAGGCCCGTGCCCGCGCCGAGGATGGCGATGGGAGCGAAGTTGACGCGGGTGCCGGCGTTGAGAACGATGAAATCGGCCGGCGCGAGAATCGGGACGCCGAGGGCGACGGCGTAAAAGTCATTGATGAGCGAGAGGCGACCGATCGAAAATTGTTTCGCCAGCGCCAGCGCGTCAATCTTCCACGTCAGATTCGTAACCTCGGCCCGATCGGCGAACACCGGTCCCGCGACGGCAAAACACGCTGCATCGATCGGTGCGGGAACGTGGTCGCTGATGAATGAGCCAAGCATCGCGTCGAACGTCGCATACGCGTGACTCTCATACCGCTGCTCCGCGAGCACCGTCCGTCCCGCTTGCGACGCATCGACCAGTTGCAGCAGAACCTTCGTCCCGCCGATATCCCCTGCGACGATTTTCATGCAGCGTAGTTTTGCACACGAAGCAATCGGAGCACTGGCGTCCTCGCCGGCTGGCTCGGCGGCGTCTCGCCGCCGAATGGGAGGCTTGCGCCGCGTTTGACGTCACGCAACTCTTTGCCGAGCGCCACGCGCCGCGCGATCGCCCCACTCGGCGGCGAGGACGCTGCCGAGCCAGCCGGCGGGACGCCAGCGCTCCGGCCACCCCCCTACCGAACCACTACATCGCCTCGTCGGCGCTCGTCCCGTAGATCGCCGGCAACGGCACGTCCAGCAGGCGGAGGTAGACCGAGAGCTGTCCGCGGTGGTGGTAGCTGTGGTTCATCAGCACCGAGCGGACGAAGATGATCTTGCGCGTTTCGTTGAGTACGTCGCCGTTGCGCGAGATCACGAACGGCGCTTTCAGCGCATCATCGTCCATCGCCGCGAGCGTCGATTGAATCGCGGAGAGATTGCGGCGGAACGTCTCCACGAACTCCGGATTGTCCGGCATCGGCTGCGGGCCGCCGTTTTTTAGGTCGAACTTTCCGTCCGCCATCAGTCGCACGGCAATCGACGGGATGGAGACAAGGTGCCAGGCCAGGCGGCCGAGCGTCAGCGATTTCGGGTGTGGTCGCCATTCGAGTTTGCCGGCGGGGACGCGTTCCAGCATCCGCACCGTCGATTTTCCTTCCAGTTCCAGCTCCGCGATCAGGGCATTAGCGAGCGGCATTTACATCCTCCGGCGGCATCATAGTGGCGCCGCCGGAATGTCCCCCGGCGGAAAACCGAAGCTGATACGGATCGCGGCGTACTCCGGATGCACGGCGCCTGTATTCGATCTGATAACCAGCGGCGACTCGATCCACGGTTGGCGTCCCGGCGGGAGATCGGCGGCGCGCATCGCGGCGAAGAGGGAGATCATCGGCGGTTCGCCTTCTTTGAAAATGACGTCGCGGCGGCGCAGCAGCACCAGTCCATTCGACGTCATCGCCTCCTCGGCGCGTTCGCGCTGGATGAATGGGAAGACGAAGACGAACATCCCGCCCGTCGCGAGGATGCGCGACGCTGCTGCCGCGTAGTCGAAAACCGATCCGCGCATTTCGATCCGTGCCGGCACGGCCTGCGGATGCGCGGCGCCAGTCGCCGCGGACTCCGGCCAGTACGGCGGCGATCCGGTGACGAGATCGAACGGCTGTTCATCGGCAAGAACGGAAGAGCGCAGGTCGCCTTCGTACACCGTGAAGCGCGACTCGACGCCGTTGTATCGGATGCTCTTCCGCGCCAGTCGCACCGACATCGCCTGCGCCTCGACCGTGCAGAACGTCGCGCCGGAAAGGCGCCACGCGCAGATGAGCGCCACCGATCCGATTCCCGAGCCGAGGTCCGCGGCGCGGGAGACCCGAGGAGCCCATTGGGTTGCGTACCAGGCGGTCAGAACATCGTCGGTCGAATAGCGATGGCCGCGCTCGTACTGGAAGATACGGAACCAGCCGCAGAGGTAGTCGAGCGACTCGCCGTCCTCGAGCGAAACACCGCGCGGAGGCAACGGTCCGGGCCGCTTCCAGCCTCGATATTCGTCATCGTCGTCGTCGTGCAATAATCGAAACCCTCGTCGCGTCAAGACGTATCACAGAAACCGCAGATCCTCGCGTCCCGGGAAGCGTCTGCCTGGCGCACGCGCGGAAAACATCCAACAACTGGAGGCATCATTTGAAGGGAGCAGTTCGAAGACTGTCCACATCATTCTTCCTGCTTCTGACGATCACGGCGACCCTGCACGCGCAGGATCTCGCCTCGGCCGAGAAGCGCACCACCGTGCGCAAACTCGACAACGGCCTGACCGTGATCGTCATGGAGCGCCCCGAAGCCCCCGTGTTCTCGTTCGCAACGATCGTGAATGTCGGCTCGGCTCAGGAAGTACCGGGGATCACCGGCCTCGCGCACATGTTCGAACACATGGCGTTCAAAGGCACGACCAAGGTCGGCACGTCGAACTACACGGCGGAATCGGCCGCACTGGCGAAGGTCGAAGACGCATACGCCGCGTACGACCGCGCCCGCCGCGATCCGGTCAATCACGACGAGGCGAAGATCGCCGCGCTCGACAAGGAGTGGAAGGCGGCAATCGACGAGGCGCAGAAGTTCGTCGTGCCGAATGAGTTCAGCAAGATCATCGACCGCGCCGGCGCCGTCGGCGTGAACGCCTTCACCAACGACGACGAGACGGCGTACTTCTATTCGCTCCCGTCGAATCGCGTGGAGCTTTGGGCGTATCTGGACTCGGAGCGCTTCCTCCATCCGGTGTTCCGCGAGTTCTACAAAGAGCGCGAAGTCGTTCATGAAGAACGCCGCATGCGCACCGAGAGCAGCCCCGTCGGGCGGCTCATCGAGCAGGCCCTGGCCGCGGCATTCACGGCACATCCGTATGGACAGCCGGTGGTTGGCTGGCCGTCGGACCTCGAGAGTTTCTCCGCCACCGACGCCGCCGCGTTTTTTAAAAAGAACTACGTCCCGGCAAACATGGTCATCGCGCTGGTCGGCGATCTCAAGGCCGCCGAAGTGATGCCGATCCTCGAGAAGTACTTCGGACGTCTGCCAAAGGCGCCGGCGCCCGAGCCGCTCCGCACGGTGGAACCGAAGCAGACCGCGGAGCGCTCGGTCATCGTGCGCGAGCAGTCGCAGCCGTTCTACTTCGAGGCCTATCACCGCCCCGCGGAGACCGACCCCGACGCACCAACGTTCGACGTCATCGAGATGCTGCTTTCGGAAGGCCGCACGTCGCGTCTCTACCGCTCGCTGGTCCGCGATAAGAAGCTGGCCGCCGCGGCAGTGGGATTCAACGGCTTCCCCGGAAACAAGTACCCCAACCTTTTCGCTTTTCTGGGCGTCCCTACCGCCGGACACACCGCCGGCGAACTGGCCGATCCCATTCACGCCGAGATCGATCGGCTGAAGAGCGAGGACGTGTCGGCAGATGATCTCCAGTCGATCAAGACCCGGGCGAAAGCCGGCCTTCTCCGTCAGCTCGACAGCAACTCCGGGCTGGCCCTGCAGCTCGCTACCTACCAGACCACGTTCGGCGATTGGCGCGAATTATTTCGGGAGGTCGAGAAGATCGACAAGGTCACGCCCGCCGACATCAAACGCGTCGCTAACGCCACGTTCGTCCCGAACAACCGCACCACGGCCATGATCGAATCGGCGAAGAAGGCCGCCGCCCCGGCGCCGAAGGGAGACACGAAATGACATCGCTTCGCATGCATGCGATCGCGGCGGCGACGGCGTTCCTGACGCTCCCCCTGTCGCTTTCCACGTTCGCCCAGGTTTCCGACTATCACGACATCAAGACTCCCCCTCTGCATCAGATTCAGCTTCCACAACCGAAGCGCGTGCAACTCGCCAACGGCATGGTCGTCTTCCTGATGGAGGATCACGAACTGCCGCTCATTCAGGGCCGCGCCCGCATCCGCGGCGGCTCGCGCGACGTTGCCGCGGAGAAGACCGGACTGGCCGGCATTCTCGGCGGCTCCTGGCGCACGGGCGGCACGCAGTCGAAGACGGGCGACGAGCTCGACGACTTCCTCGAAGCGCGCGCCGCGCGCGTCGAGACCGGAGTCGACAACGATTCCTCGAACGTCTCGATGTCGGTGCTCAAAGGCGACTTCGACACCGTCTTCCCGATCTTCGTCGACGTCCTCGAGCA
>JAXDIO010000165.1:0-10260 GCA_034663965.1 Thermoanaerobaculia bacterium
CATCCTTCATGACGCCCTCGGGGTCACGCGGCGGCCCGTTGCGCCAGTTGTTGTCGCCCCACAAGTCGTTGCCGCCGATCGAGACGATGACGACGTTCGATTGCGCGATGAGCGTCTGCACGTTGCGGCTGCCGAGCTGCTGGATGAGATCGCGCGTCCGCGCGCCGTTGATGGCGATGTTGACGATGTTCTTCGTGCTCACGTTCCGCTTCCGTAGCTCGTCGACGAGTCGGCCGCCAATGCCGAGTCCCGACTCATCGCCGGCGCCGCGGCCGAGAGAGTCGCCGAGGATGATCGGGACGATTTGCTGGCGCGGTGCGGCGGCGGTGACGCGTGCCGGCGATGCGATCGAAACCGATGACCCGATGTCACCGCGCAGGAATGAGTAGAATCCGGCGCCGAACAGAATCGCGGCTACGATCGCGGCGGTGAGCGGCAGGTACCAGATCAGAAAACGGCGCACGAATGAACGATACCAGCCCCACGCTCACCGCGACGAACCTCACGAAAATCATCGGCGACAAAACGATCGTCGATGACGTTTCGTTCGAGCTGCAGCGCGGCGAGATCTTCGGGTTCCTCGGGCCGAATGGAGCCGGCAAGACCACGACCATCCGCATGCTGGTCGGCCTGATCAAGCCGACGTCCGGCCGCGTGACCATCTGCGGATTCGATCAGCGGCATCAGTTCGAACATGCCATGCGCTGCGTCGGGTGCATCGTCGAAAATCCCGACCTCTATCGCTTCATGACCGGCCGCGAGAACCTCGAGCACTTCGCGCGCATGCTCCGCGTGAGCCGCAGCGAGATCGAGCGCGTCGCGGATCTCGTGTCGCTCGCGCATCGTCTCGATCAACGCGTCGGAACGTACTCCCTCGGCATGCGCCAGCGCCTCGGCATCGCTCAAGCGCTCCTCGGCGACCCGAAGCTGCTCATCCTCGACGAGCCGGCCAACGGCCTCGACCCCGCCGGCATCCGCGAAATCCGCGAACTGCTCCGCCGCCTCGCGAGCGAACGTGAGATGAGCATCTTCATCTCATCGCATCTCCTCGCCGAGATCGAGCTGACCTGCGATCGCGTGGCCATCATTCACAAGGGACGCATCCTCCGCGAAGGATCGGTGCGTGAGCTGATCTCCAGCCGCCGCGAGATGGAACTGCGCGTCGACGACGTCGCGCGCGCCGCCGCCATCGCAACCGATCGCAATCTGACTTATCGCACCGACACCGACCGCATCTGGATCGCCATCGAAGAAGCCGATACCCCGCCGGTAATCAGCGCGCTTGTGGACGCTGGCATCAACGTCTTCCACGCCCAGCGCCGCACGCAATCGCTCGAGGAGATGTTCCTCGAAGCGACCGGCGGCGAGACGGTAGACTGACCACGCCCATGCTGATCCCGCTCGTCCAAAACGAAACGCTCAAAATCCTGCGCCGCAAACGCTTCGCGGTCGTCGCCGCCATTCTCTTTGCGATCATCGCGCTCGTTACGTATTCGCAGTACCGGCGGCTGCGCGACAACCGCAACCGCAACTGGCGGGCGGAGACGCAGCAGGTCGTGGCGGGATACCAGAACACGTTGCGGCGCGGGCGGATCGGCGATAGCTGGGCGCGGTCGCTGCGCGCGGAGATCAATCGCTTGCAGTTCTATCTCGATCACGACATCGAGCCGAACAAGCCGACGGCGCCGCTTTTCGTGCGCACGTTTGCGAACGTTGCTGGATTTCTGTTGCTCCCACTTCTCGTCGGCATCCTCGGCAGTGACATCGTGTCGGCCGAAAATGCGGAGGGGACGGACAAGCTGCTACTGACGCGTCCGGTGCGACGATGGAAAGTGCTGACCGCCAAGCTGGTCACGCTGTGGGGATTCGCAACGCTGACGCTGGCCACCGGCGCGGTACTCGCGTACGGCGTCTCCGCGCCGTTCCTGCCGCGCGGCGGCTGGACGGCGCCGACCTTCACCGGCTTCTCCATCACCAAAGGAGCGCTGCAGATCGACGCCGTGCGCCAGCTGCCGCTATGGAAAGACACGCTGATCGCGTACGGCCTGGAGTGGTTCGCGCTGCTGACCGTTGCCTGCATCGCACTGCTGCTGTCGGTGCTCTTCAAGTCGAGCGCGGCCGCGATCGGGACGATGCTGGCATCGCTGATCGGCGGCACGATCCTGACGCGCATCAGCCCCGACTGGACCGCCGGCAAATACCTCTTCGTCAGCGCGCTGCCGCTGGCCGACTACTACACCGGCGAACCTCCGCCCTACGACGGCATGTCCATGCTCTTCTGCATCGCCCTCCTCGGCACATGGGCGATCGCGGCGACGGCGATCTCGTATACGATCTTCACGCAACGGGATGTGTTCGGATGAAGCGCGCGCTCCTGATTGCTGCGATCGTTCTCGCCGCCTGCGATCGCGAGACGCCGAACACCGCGACGATCGATACGCGCATGCCGATCGAAGTGCAATACGTTCGCGACGGCGCGCTCAAGATTCACGCGAAAGCGGCGGATGCCGCGCCGGTCGTGACGACGTATCAGCATGGCGAGTCGGTGTCGGTGTTGTCGCGTCGCGGCGAGTGGGCCGAGGTGAGAATCGCCGGCGGAAGTGGGTGGGTACACGGGAATGAGCTGGCCGGTGCCGCCGAGGCCACGAAGGAAGCGGATAACACCAAGCCGCATTTCACGCGCGATCCGGAGCCGGTGACGCAGCCCGGAGCACACGGCGACATCGTCCTCGAAGCGGACGTGAACACAGACGGCGTCGTAACGAACGTCCGCACGCTGCGGAACACCACCGGCTCGGCCGCGCTGGAGCTGCGCAACGCGGCGTCGCTGCGCCAGGCGGTCTTTACGCCGGTGGTGCAGCACGGGCGGCGGGAGCCGTTTGTGTACGAGCATCGCGTGCACTACTAGGCATGGCGGAAGCAAAGACTTCAAAAGCGAAATGTTGAATGTTGAATGTTCAATGTTGAATGTTGAATGAGGATCGGTAGCTCCGCCGCTCGTTTCTTTCATTCAACATTGAACGTTCAACATTCAGCATTCAACATTCGCTTTCCCGGCAACCGCGCGAGCGTCAACGATGCCCACAAAGCGACAAACACCTGAATCCCTTCTAAGGAAAGTCTTCCCGCCCATGCTGGCGACGCTGACCGACACACCGCCGGCAGGTGAGTCGTGGGCGTACGAACTCAAGTACGACGGCTTCCGCGCCGTCTGCGCGATCGTCGATGGAGACATCGCCATGTGGAGCCGGAACGAGCTCGATCTCGCGCCGCGCTTTCCGGCCGTCGCCGCGGCGCTGTCGAAGTTGAAAGTGCCGGAGGTTGTGATTGACGGCGAGATCGTCGTCCTCGACGAGCAGGGCGCGCCGCGATTCCAGCTTCTGCAGCAGGGCGACCGGCGCGAGATCCTGATCGTCTTCGACATCCTCTGGCTCGATGGGAAAGACCTTCGCAATCTCACCTACAACGAACGCCGGACGATGCTCGAGAAAACGCTGAAGCGGACTCCTGCCGCAATCAAAGTCTCAGAGAAAATCACCACGTCCGGCGCCGAGGCGTTGGAGCGGGCGAAGAAATCGGGATGGGAAGGGGTCATCGCCAAGCGGCGCTCATCCGTCTACGAACCGCGGCGATCGAAGGATTGGCTGAAGATCAAAGCGATCAACGAGCAGGAACTGATCGTCGTCGGCTGGAATCCGTCCACATCCTCCGAACGTCAGGTCGGCTCGCTGCACCTCGCGGTCATGGGCGACGACGGCGCTCTCCACTACGCCGGTAAAGTCGGCACCGGCTTCTCCGCCAAACAGCGCGTCTGGTGGAAGGACGAATTGTCGAAGGACATCGTCCCGAAGTCATTGGTAGTGGACGCGCCGCGCGAACGCGTGGCCACCTGGGTGAAGCCGCGCTTCGTCGTGCAGGTAGCCTTCACTGAATGGACCGCAGACAATCGCTTGCGGCATCCGTCGTTTCTGGGGATGCGGGAAGATAAGAATGTTTCGGAAGTGACTCGGGAGCGGGTGTCGGGAGTCGGGGGTGGGGAGTCGGAGATGAAGAAATCAGCGAAGCCGTCGAAGAAGTCGCCGTCAAAGAAAACCGCACAACCCCGCTCCGACCCCCGACCCCCGACCCCCGACACCCGGGTCACCCTCACCAACCCCGACCGCATCCTCTACCCCCGCGACGGCATCACCAAGCAGGACGTAGCGGACTACTACGCCGCCGTCTCCGAGCCGATGATCCGCGCGTTGCGCGACCGGCCGCTCGCGCTCGAGCATTGGAACGAAGGCATCGACAAGCCGTCGTGGTTTCACCAGGACGTCGGCCGCGGCGCGCAACCGTGGCTGACCACGATTGAAACGCCCTTGCGCACGGCGAACAAGAGCGTGAAGCATCTCGTCGTCGACAAGCCCGAGACGCTGCGCTGGCTGGCGCAGATGTCGGTGCTCACCATCCACATGTGGGCCTCGCGCGGCGCCGCGCTCGACGAGCCGGACTGGCTGGTCTTCGATCTCGATCCCGCAAAAGGGAAGGGGATCGAGCAGGCCATCGACGCCGCCATCATCGTCCGCCGCCTCCTCGATAACCTGCGCCTGCCGTCGGTGCCGAAGACCTCCGGCAAGCGAGGCATCCACGTCTTCATCCCGCTGGCCGGCGGCTACACGCACGAGGAGGCCAACGAGTTCGCCTGCTCGATCAGCGCCGCGATTGCTGCGAAAGTCCCCGAGTTCACGATGGAGCGCGCGCTGAACAAACGCCGCGGACGCCTCTACCTCGACTGCATGCAGAACGCGTACGGCAAAACTGTCGTCGCGCCGTACTCCCTCCGCGCCATCGACGGCGCCCCCGTCTCCGCGCCGCTGAAATGGGAAGAGGTCACGAAGAAGCTAGATCCCAAAAAATTCAACCTGCGCACGATGCCGAATCGTCTGGCCAAAGTCGGCGATCTCTTCGCGCGCATTTTCGAGGAGCGCGTCAAACTGCCGGAACTGAAATGACGCAACCGTGGTTCGAGCGCCAAATCCTCCCTCCTCGGCACGGCATCTCGATCGCCGATGTCGTCGACAAAGCCGGATGGATTCCGAGCGCCGGCGGCACCGGACCGTACCTCTCCATCCGCGCCCGCATCCCGAATGCAACTCGTCAAGATGTTGACGATGCCGTCTTCGAGCGGATGGAGATCCTCGAGCTCCCCTCGGTCCGCGACACCGCCTTCCTCGTCCCGCGCGCCGACGCCGGCATCGCCCTCGCCGCCGGCCGCCGTTCCTACGCCGCACGCCTCCGCAAGCTCCCTATCGACGCTTCCGAGCTCTCATCCCTCGGCAAACAAATTCTGAAGACTCTCGCCGACGACACCCGCACCACCGACCAACTCCGCCGCGATCTCCCGCCAACCTTGATCCGCGACCTCGGCGACCCCGGCAAACGCCTCGGCATCACCTCCACGCTGACGGCCACACTGAAACTCCTGCAATCCGAAGGAAAAGTGCTGCGGACCAACGCCGAACGAAGACTCGACGGTCGCACCCACCTCTACCGCCGCTGGCCCGCCGAAATCGATACAACCCCGCCGCCCGATCTCGACCGCGCCCTCGCCTCGCGATTTCTCACCTGGTCCGCACCGGCCTCAGTCGAAGACTTCGCCTGGTGGGCCGGAATCGGCAAACGCGCCGCAAAAGAAGCCGTCGGATCGCAGCGCATCGACGACATCCCCGTCCCCCCGCGCCGCCCCGACGACGCCGTGATCCTCCTCCCATTCCGCGACAACCTCTTCGGCCTCCACCGCGGCCTCGCTCCGTTCATCGACGATGACGATGCCGAAGTCATGGACACCAGCGGCCGAGCGATCCCCGCAAAGGACGCCGAAATGCTCCACCACAACGCAATCCTGTCCGGCGGGATGCTTCGGGGAATCTGGGAGTTCGACGGGGAACGGATCGTCTGGAAGTGCTTCGGCAAACCGCCGCGCGGCCTCGACGCCGCGATCGCGGAGATGGAGTCATTCATCCGCGAGCAGCTCGGCGATCACAAGTACTACGCGTTCGATAGCGGTGGGACGCGCACGAAGAGGGTGGAGTTCTTACGCGGTTAGATGGTGCGCTCCGCCGCGTCGTCGTCGCCGCTGGAGGAGAACCACGACTGAAGCGCGTAAAGCGCTGCGGTGGCGTGATGTCCCCAGTGAAATGAGTAGTGATTGGACCAGTGCCAGGCAGCGCTCTCGGGTTCACCTGATTCGTAGAGCAGCAGCC
The DNA here is from genome assembly GCA_034663965.1 of Thermoanaerobaculia bacterium. Taxonomy (GTDB): domain Bacteria; phylum Acidobacteriota; class Thermoanaerobaculia; order Gp7-AA8; family Gp7-AA8; genus JADGNZ01. The sequence continues at coordinate 6,246 of JAXDIO010000165.1, forward strand.
CTTCTTTCACGTCCCTCCAGATGTCCGCGAGATCATCGGCCAGATCCGCAACGACGGGTTCCTCGGCAGGAACGACGAGAGGGTTGAAGGATTCACTGTAGTAGTTGAAAGGCAATGCTCCGAATCGACGATAGACGCGCTGATACTCGTCGTCGGAGATGGACCGCGCCAGGCTCGGTGCTCCGTCTGGCAGCGCGATGGCGGCGGCGATCAAGGCGACGACGTTTCGTCGCGCTGCCACCGCTTCCGCGTGCGCGTCTGCTGACGCGGGCGACTCCGCCCACGCGACGAATGCTCGCGCGGCGGTCACGAAGTCATCGAACGCTCTCATGTCCTTCAGCCGTTGCTGATCGCGGGCAGCTCTTTCCAAATGTACAGGTACCAGAAGACCGGGAAGGCCAGGATATTGCCGAGGAAGAGAACAACGGCCCACAGCGCCTTCTTGTCTTGGGCGATGCGATCCGTTCGAAACAGATAGACGATGTAAAACGCGGTCAGCGCGAACATGAGGAACATCGTCGCAATGTGTCCGGCGAAGAAAAGAAAGAACGGGAACGGCATGCCGGTGTGTCGATCACTGGTCTGCGGAGAGGCCGAGAAGACAAACATGGTCCCGAAGAGAACCAGGACAAAAATGAGCATCCAGACAAAAGGCCAGATGCTCGCAACGGCGAGTGCGATTTTTGCCGGTTTCGTCATGGCTGAAGAACGCCGGACATCGTAGCGCATCGAGTTCAATGGTGGTCGCGCGCGAAGGCGCGCCCTCTCCAAAGCAGCCGCGCTCTGCGCGGGGAAAACGAGCGCGAACGAAGTTTGGGCCGCGGACGCGGCCACTACAAAATGCTCGCGCGGCGCGAGATCGTGTAGCGGCCGCCTCCGCGGCCGCACATTCGTCCGCGACCGTCCAGCCCCCGGCCGAGCCGGGGGCTGTATTGGCGAGCGCGCCTCCGCGCGCGAGTGAACGTCCGCATCGCGCGATTCGTCACACCTCGCGGTCTTGCCGCGGATACACTCCGCGTCCATGCGAGCAATCATCACCGGCGCATCGAGCGGGATCGGGGAGGCGCTGGCGCGCGAGCTGGCGCGGCGCGGATGGGACATCGCGTTGCTGGCGCGGCGTGCGGATCTGCTGGAGTCGCTATCCCGAGAGCTGCCGACGAAATCGATTGCGTTGGCGTGCGATGTCACCGATGCGAACGCGGTCCGCGATGCTGTGAGGCAAGGTGAAGCAATCCTCGGCGGGCCGTTCGATCTTGCGATCGCCAACGCCGGAGTCGGCGTGCTGTCGCATGCGGCGAAGTTCGTGCTTGCCGACGCGGAGCTGATGATGCGCGTGAACGTAATCGGCATGTTCAATCTGTTCGATGCCGTGATTCCGTCGATGATCGAGCGGAGGGCGGGAAGGTTTGCGGGAATCGCGTCGCTCGCGGGACTGCGCGGACTTCCGGCCTCCTCTGTCTACTCGGCTACGAAGGCGGCCATGCAGTCGTTTCTTGAGGCCAGCCGCGTCGAGCTGCGGCCGTACGGAGTCGGCGTGACCACGGTCAATCCGGGATTCGTGATTACACCAATGACAGACAAGAATCGGTTCAAGATGCCGTTCCTGATGAAGGTGGACGATGCGGCGCGCGTGATCGCCGACGGGTTGGAACGCGGCAAACGGGTCATCGAGTTTCCGCGGCCGATGTCGATGCTGATGCGATTCGCGCGATTGATTCCGGATGCGATATGGGATCGCGCCACCGCGCCGTATGCGCGTCGCAAAGTCGACGCCGAGAAGGCGCGGCGATGAACAAGGCTACGATTGGCGTCCGCCTCTGGGCGCTGCGCCACGTTTTCCTCCTTTACTTCACGAAGCCCTCGGTGCTCGAAGTGAACGAGCGCCGCTGCGAGGTGCGCATCCCGCTGAACTGGCGGACGAAGAATCACCTCAAGTCGATGTACTTCGGCGCGCTCTGCATCGGCGCCGATGTGGCCGGCGGGCTGATCTGTTTCCACCTCATGTCGGCGATGAAGGTGCGGCTGTCGTTCGTCTTCAAAGCCGTCCGCGCGGAGTTCTTGAAACGCCCCGAGGATGATGTGCACTTTGCGTGTGAGGATGGCGAGGCCATTCAGGTACTCGTGCGGCGCGCGGTCGCGTCAGGCGAACGCGAGGAGACGACGGTGCATGTCACCGCGCGCGTCCCGAAGAAACTCGGCGACGAGCCGGTCGCGCAGTTCGAGATGACGCTGTCGGTGAAGTTGCGCCCAGCGTAGCGCTGGCGGCCCGCCGGCTGTACCGCCGCCGGCTCGGCGGCACGTAGAGAAAAACGCCAGCGAGCCGCTGGCGGTACAGCCGCCGAGCCGGCGGCGCTACGAACGAGACGCTGTTGTCCCCGCGAATTGCATACACTTCGTCGCATGCTTGCGGAGCTCCTTCTGAAGTGGCCGCTGATCCGGCAGTTGAAGTCCGGAAGCGACGGCACCGGCGTGGAGGCGATGTCCGAGGCTACGCACGCGCTCCGGCCGAAGACCGAGGGTGCGGATGTGGCAAGGTCCATCTGTCCGTACTGCGGCGTCGGATGTGGTCAACTTGTTTACCATCGCGAGGGGAAGGTCGTCGGGATCGAGGGCGATCCGGAGTCGCCGATTTCGCGCGGGCATCTCTGTCCGAAAGGGTCGGCGTCGTATCAGCTCGTCACGCATGACGGGCGCATGACGAAGGTGAAGTACCGCGCGCCGCGATCGAAATCGTGGATCGAATTGCCGCTCGATCAGGCCATGCGCATGGTGTCCGATCGCGTTTGGGAAACGCGTTCGCGCACGTTCGACGACAGCGTCATGCACACCACCGGCATGGCCCACCTCGGCGGCGCCACGCTTGACAACGAAGAGAACTACCTCATCAAAAAACTCTTCACGGGAGGTCTGGGCATGGTTTGCGTCAGCAACCAGGCCCGGATATGACATAGCTCCACCGTCCCCGGTCTGGGGACGTCGTTCGGGCGCGGCGGCGCGACGACCGCGCAGCAGGATCTCGCCAACGCGGACGCCATTCTGATCATGGGCTCGTCGATGGCCGAGAACCATCCGGTCGGATTTCAGTGGGTGATCGAGGCGCGCGAAAAGAACGGCGCGACGATCATTCACGTCGATCCGCGTTTCAACCGCACCTCGGCCATGTCCGACTACTGGCTGCCGCTGCGCGCGGGGAGCGACATCGTTTTCCTCGGCGCGTTGATCAACTACACGCTCAGTAACGATCGTTACTTTCGCGACTACGTCGTCCCGTACACGAATGCCGCAACGATCCTGCGCGAGGATTTCAAGGACACGGAAGATCTCGGCGGTTTGTTCAGCGGCTGGGATGCGGAGAAGAAACAGTACGACGCGACGACGTGGCTGTACGAAGGCGCCGAGCCGACTGCGCAACCCGGCATGGACGAGGAGCGGGGAGGGCACGGCAAGGATCGCGGCGGCGAAGCGCAGGAATTGCACGAGCCGCATCGCGACGAAACGCTGCAGCATCCGCGCTGCATTTTCCAAGTGCTGAAGCGCCACTTCGCGCGCTACACCCCGGCGATGGTGGAGCAATCGTGCGGCATTGCGAAGGAGCGCTTCCTGGAAGTCGCCGACATTTTCACCAGCGCCTCGGGACGCGAGAAAACCGGCGCGATCTGCTACGCCGTCGGTTGGACGCAGCATTCGTCCGGCGTGCAGATCATTCGCGCCGCGGCGATCCTGCAACTGCTCCTCGGCAACATCGGGCGTCCCGGCGGCGGCATCATGGCGTTGCGCGGGCATGCCTCGATTCAGGGATCGACCGACATCCCGACGCTCTACGACATCCTGCCCGGCTACCTGCCGATGCCGGCGCAGGACGACAAGTCGCTCGCGAGTTGGATCGAGACGCACAAGTCGCCGAAGGGGTGGTGGTTCAACATCGACAAGTACATCGTCTCGCTGCTGAAGGCGTACTACGGCGATGCGGCGACGAAGGCGAACGACTTCGGATTTCAGTGGCTGCCGCGGCTGA
>JAXDIO010000180.1:0-3029 GCA_034663965.1 Thermoanaerobaculia bacterium
GTCCCGATCACGTCGAACGAGCGCTACGACCAGATCGTCTACGACCTGCAGATGGTGGCGCGCGCGAATCTCATCTTCGGACTGCACGTGCACGTCGCGATCGAAGACCTGGAGACGCGCATTCAGGTGATGAACGCGGCCCGCTACTTCCTGCCGCATGTTTTCGCGCTGTCCGTCAACTCGCCGTTCTGGTGCGGCCAGAACACCGGCTGGAAAAGTTACCGCGCCAAAGTCTTCGAGCGCTTCCCGCGCACCGGCATCCCCGACTCGTTCCGGTCGAATAGCGAGTACGAGGAGTACGTGGCGTTGCTCATCCGGACGAACTGCATGGACAACGCGAAGAAGATCTGGTGGGACGTTCGTCCGCATCCGTTTTTCCCGACGCTCGAATACCGCATTTGCGACGTCCCGATGCGCGTCGAAGAGACCATTTGCATCGCCGCGCTCTTCCAGGCCATCACCTACAAACTGTGGACGCTCTACCGCCGCAACATGGGCTGGCGCCTCTACCGGCGCATGCTGCTCAACGAGAACAAGGCCCGCGCGGCACGGTTCGGAATCCAGGGCAAGCTGATCGACTTCAGCCGGAACGAGGAGGTGCCGTACACCGATCTCCTCGAAGAGCTGCTCGCGTTCGTCGACGACGTTGTCGACGATCTCGGCTCGCGCGAGGCGGTCTACTACGCGCGCACCATCGTCGCCCGCGGCACCGGCGCGGACCGGCAATTGCAGAAATTCGACGAGACGAAAGATCTGCGCGCCGTCGTCGACTACATCATCAGCGAGACGGAGCACGGCGTCATTTGACGAAACCCATGCCACGACGCGACATCCACGAGACCTACGATTTCTTCGAATACGTCCGCGTGGCGGATTCCGAGCCGCGCCCGTACCGCGACCGCATCGACGTCGCCATCCTCGACATGAACCACGCCTGGCCAAACCTCGGCCACGACTCGCTCGTTCACGCCGTGCTCGAATCAGCGGAGCCGCATCGCGATGCGCTCGTTGCCGCCGGCACGAAAGTCCGCGTGTTGTCGTTCGACGTGCGCCGCGCGCTGCAGATCCCGCAATCGCCGAACGGACGTTTCCGTCTCTACGTCGGCACCGGCGGTCCCGGCCATCTCGATCCGCGCATGAACGACGGCATCCGCGAAGAGAGCCAGGGCATCGCCGAGAATCCCGCCTGGGAAGCGCCGCTGTTCCGCCTCTTCGATGACATCGCCGCGCATCCGTCTGCTTCGCTCCTCGGCGTCTGCCACAGCTTCGGCCTGATGTGCCGCTGGTCCGGCGCCGCGCGTCCGGAACTGCGCGCCGAGAAGAGCAATGGGATGCCGGAGAACGTCCTCACCAACGAAGCCGCGGCGCACCCCTGGTTTGGCGAGTTCGCGAAGCAACTGCCCGACCGCCGCCGCTTCCGGGTGGTCGACAACCGCCTCTTCGATCTCATCGCCGAACACTCCTCGGCCACGATCATCGCGCGCGAAGAGGAGTCCAGCGACGGCGTGACGATGCTCGAATTCGCGCGCGGTAACGACGGCCTGCCGCGCATTCTCGGCGTCAATCACCATCCCGAGATCATCGACCGCGAGCACATCATGACCGTGCTCGAAGAGAAGCGCGCGCACGGCGAAGTCTCGGAGGCGTGGTACCGCGAGCGCGTGGTGACGATGCGCGACATGTTCGCCCACCTCGAACGCGAGAGCCGCCTGACCTCGGAGTACTCGCTCCTCGGCCCGATCCGCCATCACCTCGGTGCGCTCATCGCCGAACGCTGCGAAGTCGCGATCGCGTAAGAACCATGGACCCGCGCTTTCGTGGTTTGTTCAACTCGCAGATCACGCAAGAGCGTTACGAGTGGTACGTCCGCGAGCTGTCGTCGCGCCTCGATTGCAGGTTCGAGTTTCGTTTAGCTGAGTCGCCGCTGTTTCTGCCCGACGATTTCAAGCGATCCATCACCGACGCCGCGCAAGCGATCGTCACGCAACTCTCCGATCCCGCGCGCATCGAACAGATGAAACGCGCCATTCCGGCGCGCTGGGACACGCCCGGCATGGACGCGCTGCCGAGCTTCACGCAGGTCGACTTCGCCGTCGTCCGCAAGCACGGCACGCTCGTTCCGAAGCTGATCGAGTTGCAGGGCTTCCCGTCGCTGACGTGCCTGCAAGTCACCCAGCGCGACGCGTGGCGCGACACGATGCGCACGATGGACGGCCTCGATCGCGAATGGTCGTGCTGGTTCTCCGGCCTCGACCGCGATTCCTTCATCGATCTTGCCAAACGCACCATCACCGGCGGCCACGATCCCGCCGAAGTGATCCTGATGGATATCGATCCGCCGAAGCAGAAAACGTATCCCGATTTTGCGGCGACCAAGCTGCTCACCGGCGTCGACGCCGTCGATCCGCGCGCGCTCACCAAACGCGGCAAGCAGCTCTTTCTCAGCAACACGCGCATCCGCCGCATCTACAACCGCGTCGTCTTCGATGAGTTGATCAGCAAACGGATCGAGATCCCGTTCGACTACCGCGAAGAGCTCGACATCGAATGGGCGCCACATCCGAACTGGTACTGGGCCTGGTCAAAGTATTCGCTGCCGTTCCTCGATCATCCTTCCGTGCCGCGGGCCACGTTCGTCTCCGATCTCGAACGCGTCCCCGATGACTTCACCGCGCGCTACGTCCTCAAGCCGCTCTTCTCGTTTGCAGGCGGCGGCGTGAATGTCGAGCCGACCGCTGCCGATCTCGATGCGATTCCTTCTGCCGACCGTCACGCCTGGTGCGTGCAGGAGAAGATCGAATACGAGCCGGCGCTGCAGGCCGCCGACGGCGGCGGCGTGAAGATCGAGATCCGCATGATGTTCCTCCGCCCCGACGACGAAGCAAAACCGATCCTCGCGCAGAACCTGGTCCGCCTCTCGCGCGGCAAAATGCTCGGCGTCGATTTCAACAAGCAGTTCACCTGGGTAGGATCATCGATTGCACTCTCGCCGGAGTCGTGAGCGAAATCGAAATCCCGCCACGTCCCAC
>JAXDIO010000221.1:0-3505 GCA_034663965.1 Thermoanaerobaculia bacterium
GTAAGCAACTAACGACGGTTGCCACCGCCCATGACCGCGGAGGTTTGCACGCCTCCAAACTGCCGGCCAGGGCGGGTGCGAGACCGCCGCTGCCGACACAGACTCGCATAAGGGGTGACGAAAGCGAGGATTTCCACCCCTCGTGGAGAAAAAATAGTTGGAGCGGGAAAAAGGAACATGGGGTGATGATTGTGAGGAACGAAGGCACGAAGGCAGGATTTTGCGCTTTGGCTACCAAAACTGACCGTATTTAACTCCCCTCGTATGCCTCTGTGCATTGACACCTATCCTTCATCGGCATAGAATGCACTATATTGCACATGCCGACACGACTCGAGCAGTACCTGAAAAGCCGCGGGATCAAACCGGCCCACCTCGCACGCGAATCGGGGTACAGCCGGCAGCACCTCTTGCGGATCCGAATGGGACGGATGGAACCGACACGCCGCTGCATCGCCGCAATCATCGCGGCGGTACGGCGTCTGGCACATGAGCCGGTCCGGGCCAACGACCTGTTCGATCTGGAAGAAGAGGAGCACTGACCGCACCTTCACGGTGCGGAATCCTGCACTTTTTCTTGCGCAATCGAAAGACGCGAATGGGAGGCAGATCTACAAGGAGTAGTTGGGCGATTTTTGGGTCGACGTTCTGAAGTTCGATCCCGTTCTACGTGCGGGAGAGGCAATGTTGAATGTTCAATGTTGAATGTTGAATGAAAGCCGAGCCGGTGGCAGACCGGAGGTCGTTCAACATTGAACATTCAACACTCAACATTCAACATTCAACATTGCTTTTTTGCGACCGCTAATCAATCACCCCGTGTTTCGTGCCGTGTCGGCAATGTCACCACGAACCTCGCTCCCTCTCCCGGCGAACTGTAGGCGCGAATGTCGCCGCCGTGGCGTTGCGCGATTTTGCGGCAGATCGCCAGCCCGATGCCGGTGCCTTCGTACGCGGCGCGGCTGTGAAGCCGTTCGAACATCGTGAAGATTCTGTCGGCGTACTTTTCGTCGAATCCGATTCCGTTGTCGGTCACCACGATCTGAACGTGTCCATTCACAGAGCTTCCGGATACCTCCACGCGCGGCGGCACATCCGGTTTCTGAAACTTCAGCCCATTGCCGACGAGATTCTGAAAGAGCTGGCGCATCTGCATCGCGTCGGCGTCGATCTCCGGCAACTCGCCGACGACGACTTCGCCCCCGCTCTGGTGAATGCTCACTTCGAGATCGTGAACGACCTCGCGCGCGATGAGACCGAGATTGACCGGCGCGAACGGCTGCGCCTTCGTAGTGATGCGCGAAAAGACGAGCAGGTCGTTGATCAGCGACTGCATCCTCCCCGCCGCGCTCTGCATGCGGTTGAGGTAGTCGATGCCTTCCGTCGTCAGCGCCTCGGCGTAACGCGCTTTGAGGCGATCGCCGAACGCCTGAATCTTTCGCAGCGGCTCCTGCAGATCATGCGATGCGACGTATGCGAAGTCTTCAAGCTCGCGATTGCTCTGCTGCAGCTTGACCGTGAACGCGCGCAACTCTTCCTCGGCACGTTTGCGCCCACGGATGTCGCGCGCGATCAACACCGCGCCGCCTTCCATGTCGCGCTCGTGCAGCGGTGAAACGGAAATGCTGACGTCGATGCGCTCGCCGCTCTTCCTTCGAAAGACGCGCTCTTCGTCGCGGATCGGCGCGCGGCGCAGCATGTCGCGCAGCGTCCGCGAGATGCTGGCCTCCAGATCGACATATTCGAGCGCGTCGATGGTCTTGCCGAGAATCTCGGATTCCGTATAGCCAAAGATCGTGTGCACGGCGTCGTTGATGACCCGCACCCTGGCCTCGGCGTCGATGACGAAAAGCGCGTCGGCCATCGTGTCGAGAATCTCGCTCGCCGCCCGCGCCGCGGTGATGGCCTGAAAGCGATGGCTGCGAATCGATCGCCACGCGAAGAGAACGAACGCGAAGACGGGAACGTATCCCAACGGCCGGTGATCGACGCCGAACATCGGCACGAAGTCGACGACGGAGAGATAAACGATGGCAAAGCTGGCCATCAGATTGAGGATGCGGCGCCGGCGTCGCTCATCGCTCGTCTGGCGGTACTCGACCATGTACTCGAACATCTGCAACACCAGAACGACGGCGAAGTAGACGAGGAAAAGCGGGAAGCCGGCGCCGGCACGCGGGTAGCCGCCCCACGAAAACTGCCGCGTCCCCGCGAGGACGAAGTCGGTCGCCAGGATGAGGAACGCGAAAAGCGTGGCCGCAAACCAAGCTAAGAGAACGATCGAGCGATGACGGACATAGCTGCGGATCGACGTGGCCGTGAAGTCATAAACCGCAGCCGGCAGAAATGCGACCGACGCGATCGCCAACCGTCCGAACATCGCGGCGAGCGTGGGCGACGTAGTCGAAAACATGGCTGCGAACCCGAGGAACCAGCCGGCCACGAGGAACAACATCAGGCAGAAGAGCCGCGCCACGCGTGACGCACGCTGACGCTGCAGAATGACTCCCGCCAACACCACGAGCAGCAGACACATCACTGCCCACGGAACCGCAGCCAGCCGGAAGTGGAAAGGCACGGCGCATTGTACGGGTCTCTTGTGTCCGTTTTTATGCGGTTCGGTCCGTCAGTGGCACCCTAGTTGCTCTTCAGTACGGCGTCAGCCACCTCTGGCTGCCCGAACCTGGAGGAGAACACATGAACATCATTGGATGGCTTCTATTCGGTCTCGTGGTTGGTGCGATCGCCAAGTTCCTCATGCCGGGACGCGACCCGGGTGGCTGGATCGTGACGATCCTTCTCGGTATCGCCGGCTCGTTCGTAGGCGGCTTCCTGGCGTCGATGCTCGGTCACAATGAGCAGAGCGCGGGATGGATCGGCTCGATCATCGGCGCCATCGCCCTGCTATTCATCTACCGTCTCATCGTCGGCAGACGCGCAGTCGTCTGAACGGCACGCCCTCGATTTTCAGGTGGCGCCGAAAACCGGCGCCGCCTAAGTCTTTCAGCCGACGAGTCACAATCCTTTAAAACGCAATGGTGGCCGAGCCTTGGGCAACCAACGCCGCCGGCCGTGCCGGCTAGAACACCTCGCCGATCCAAAACTCCGTCCGGAACTTGCCGTAGACGTTGCGGAGGTCGGTGCGTTTCGCGAAATCCCAATGCAGCTCGAGGCCGAGCATGTTGAATGAAACGCCGTAGCCGACGGATGCCACTCCGTTGACGAGCCGGCGGTCCTTCAGGAACGTGTATTTCTGTCCCGGGAGCTTCGCGCCGCCGATGTCAAAAAAGAGATTGGCGCGAATGCCGGTAAACGCAACGATCGGCGTGGTGAGAATGTCGATGAGCGGGAAACGGAGCTCGACGTTCGCATACGCGGCCTGCGTACCGATGATGGAACGGAAATCGTAGCCGCGTACGGTATTCAGCCCGCCGAAATAATAGAAATTGGGGAAATCGCCGCGCGAGTAACCCACGAAGAGGCGCGTTGCCAGGAGCGCGCGCGA
>JAXDIO010000224.1:0-3525 GCA_034663965.1 Thermoanaerobaculia bacterium
GTGCCGTGACGGCTGCCGGTCTCGCGTGCGCGCGCGACGCTTTCCTCGTACTGCCGGCGCGTGATGCGGCCTTCGCGGAGGAGCTTGTCGCCGAGCGATTCCGCTAGCTGATTCGTCGTCGCGAAAACGATCTGACCGTGATCGAGGTAGATCCGCTTGATCTCATCGCCGCGTTTGCAATCGACGCGTCCCGGCGCGCGGTATCGATGGATCTTCACCAGCACCTCGGCCAGAGGCATCTGGGAGATCTCCGATTGATACAGAGGTGCTGCGGGTTCCGGCGTCAGTGGCAATGCGCGGCCCTTCGAAAGGTATTACGCGTTCTTCTTCTCTTCGACTGCTGGCGGCTTCTTTTCTTCGCGACCCTTCAGACCGTCGCGGAAGTTCGAAATGCCCTCGCCGAGGCCTTTGCCGAGCTGCGGAAGCTTTCCCGCGCCGAAAATGACGATGACGATGATGAGGATGAGGGCTAGCTCAGGAAATCCCAGACCAAACATGTATTAAGCCTCCGAGTTGGTTGCCGTGGCGGCCCCTGGCTCCCGCATCGACGAACCTGCAAAGTGTAGTACGAATCGGTGATTTGGCGTCAGAACAAGGCCCGATAGCGAATGGATTTCGCGTCGAAAATCGGCTGTTACCATGCGCCCGATGATCGACCTCACCGGACTCAACCCGCAGCAGCGCGAAGCCGTGACGCACGGCGAAGGGCCGCTGCTCGTCCTGGCCGGAGCGGGGTCCGGAAAGACGCGCGTGATCACGTATCGCATCGCGTGGCTGATCGGCGAGCTCGGTGTGCATCCGACGAACATCCTCGCCGTAACGTTTACCAACAAGGCCGCAAGCGAGATGGTCAGCCGTGTCGGCCACCTCGTGCCCGGCAGCGGCGCGCGGGCGCACGGCAGCCTGTGGATTGGGACGTTTCACTCAACCTCGCTCCGGATGCTGCGCCGTTACGCCGACCGCCTCGGCTACACGAAATCGTTCGCCGTCTACGACACTTCGGATCAACTCACGCTCGTCCGCCGCTGCATGCGCGAGCTGCAGATGAACGATGAAGCCTTTCCGCCGCGGTCGATCCTGAACCGCATTTCGGCCTCGAAGAATGAGCTGATCGGGCCGGCCGAGTACGAGAAAGAGAACCTCGACTTCTTCGGCTCGCGCGTGGCCGAGGTCTATCGGATGTATCAGCGCCGGCTGAAAGAGTACGACGCCATGGATTTCGATGACCTGATCGGAAACTACGTCGCGCTCATCGAGAAGAACGAAGACATCGCCGAGGAGATCCACAATCGCTTTCAGCACCTGCTGATCGACGAGTATCAGGACACCAACCGTGCGCAGTACATGCTCATCAAGGCGCTGGCGGGCAAGAAGCAGAACATCGTGGCGGTCGGTGATGAGGATCAGTCGATCTACAAGTTTCGGGGCGCGGACATCAACAACATCCTCAACTTCGAACGCGATTTTCCCGGCGCACGGATCATCAAACTCGAACAGAACTACCGTTCGACCGGCAACATCCTCGATGCGGCGACGGGCGTTGTCGCCAACAACATCGCACGCAAGGGAAAGACGCTATTCACTGACTCCGGCAGCGGCGAGCCGGTGCGCGTGGTGACATGCAGCAACGAGCGCGAGGAGGCGACGTTCGTCATCGACAAGATGACCAGCATGCGCGGGCGCTACAAGCTGTCCGATTACGCGATTCTTTTTCGCACGAACGCGCAGTCGCGGCCGTTTGAAGAAGAGCTGCTGCGCGGCAACATCCCGTACTCCGTTGTCGGCGGCGTGAAGTTTTACGAGCGCGCCGAGATCAAGGACGTGCTGTCGTTTCTGCGGCTGGCCATCCGTCCGCACGACACGCCCTCGATCGAGCGCGTGATCAATGTGCCGTCACGTGGCATCGGCGACACGACGATGAAAGCGCTCAACGATCAGTCCACGGCGCAAAACGTGACGCTGTGGACGGTGATCGAGGGCGATCTCTCCTTCCTGCCGCCGCGCGCATCGAAGGCGGTGAAAGAGTTCCGCGAGATCGTGCACGACCTGCAACGCGCGGCGAACAATCCGCTGCCGGAGCTGTACGACTATCTGCTGCTGCGCACCGGCTACCGCCGCATGCTGGCGGAATCGCGCGACGTGCAGGACGAATCGCGCCTGCAGAACATCGATGAAATGATGAACTCCGCGCGCGAGTACACGGAGCAGAATCCGGGCGCGACGCTCGGCGACTACCTCGACTCGCTGACGTTGATGTCGGACCTCGACAAATACGAGTCGCAGAAAGGCGTCACGCTGATGACGCTGCACGCGGCGAAGGGGCTGGAGTTCAAAGTGGTCTTCCTTACCGGGATGGAGGAAGGAATCCTGCCGCACTCGCAGTCGAAGGATTCGAACGACGATCTCGAGGAAGAGCGACGCCTCTGCTACGTCGGCATGACGCGCGCCCGCGAGCAGCTTTGGTGCGTGCACTGCCTGGAGCGGCGGCTGCACGGACAGTTCCGCGAGCAGAGTCCGTCGCCGTTCATCACCGAGATTCCGGAGAACGTGCGCGAAGAAGTGCGCATGGCCCGCGCGCGCTATGTACCCGATGCGCCGTCGTGGCGCGAGCGGCCGATGCGGCAGGGCGATCGCTACAGCGACCGCTACTCGGGCGAGCCGCGCCGCGCGCAGCCGTCGACGTATTCGCGTCCGGCCTCGCCGCCGCCGCGGCTTGCCTCGCCGCGCAATGCTTCGCCCGCTCCAGCGCCGCCTCCTCCGCGCAAGAACGACTCGGTCAACGGCGTCCTGTCATTTTTCAAAGAATCGCCGGTGCAACTCGATCCTGCTGCGCTCCGTCCGGCCACGCCGCCAAGTGGCGCGCCCGCGACGTTGAAACGCGGCCAACGAGTTCGTCACGAACAGTTCGGCGACGGAACGATCCTGACGATGGAAGGCTCCGGTCCCGACGCCAAGCTCACCGTCTACTTCGACCGCGGCATCGGCTCGAAAAAGTTCATCGCCAAGTACGCGAAGTTAACGCGGCTCTGAATTCGCGGGCAGAAGGTAGATCACCTCGCCGCGCTTCGACATGCCGAGGTCCTCGCGGGCGATGCGTTCGACGGCGAAGGTCGATTTCTTCACGCTGTCGATTTCCGCGCGGAGGCGGGCGTTCTCTTTTTCGAGCTGGCGGATTTCGGCGTTGAGCGATTCCACTCTCTTCCTCGACTGCTGCAACTCCGACGTCGCGCGGCCGGTGACGAAGAGCGAGGCGATGCCGGCGAGGATGAGAATCGCCACGAGCATCACCGCGATGCGGCGGATCGCTTGCGTGGCGCGGCGCGGAGAGCGCGTGGAGACGGCCGGCTGCATGTGTGAAGGTAGTGTCGCGGGTCGGTGCGATGGTGTCAACGCCGTATAATTCGCCGCGGTGACGCGCGACACCGCACAGAACCCTCTCAACGAGCGGTACGCCTCGAAGGAGATGTCGTACCTCTTCTCCGCCGACTACAAATTCCGGACGTGGCGGAAGCTGTGGATTGCGCT
>JAXDIO010000252.1:0-15717 GCA_034663965.1 Thermoanaerobaculia bacterium
CGCGGCCAGCGCCGCGGCGCTAAACCGTCGCATGCTCCCGCTCCGGAATGAGCGCGCCGACGGCGAACGTCGTCAGCGACCCGATGACGGTGTACCACGGCCACGCCACATGCGTGGCAAAACGAACCGTGAGGACGACGGCGATTCCTACGGTCATCCCGGCCAGCGCGGCGCGCGGCCCGCCGCGTTTGGCGCTGCCGAGAAGGAACACGCCGAGGATAGGGCCGTTGATGAGCGAGGCAACACTGAGGGCGGTGCTCAGCGCCGACTCGCTCTTGTGACGCACCGCCAGGGCCACGAGGATCTGCACGATGCCGGCGATGATCGTGACCACGTGCGAGACGCGCAGGTAGTGGCGGTCCGGTTTGTTCTCGCGAAACGGTTTGTAGAGATCGGCCACGAATGCTGCCGCGATCGAGTTGAGCGAGGACGACATCGCCGCCGCGAAAATCGCCGCGACGACCAGCCCTGACAATCCCGAGGGGAGATGGCGCGTGATGAAGTCGGGGAAGACCTGATCGGGCGCATGAAACGGCGCCGACGCGGCGGCCGTCGCGTAGCCGGCCAGTTTGTACGGTGCGTAAAACGCGAACAGCAGCACGCCGATGAAGAGGAATCCGATGAACTGCGCGAGCACGACGACGCCGGACGACAGCAGCGCCAGCGCCGCGCTGCGCGGCCGGTCGGTGCATAGATATCGTTGCACCAGATACTGATCCGTTCCGTGCGTCGACATCGTTAGGAAGCAACCGCCGATGAGGCCCGCCCAGAAGGAGAACGTCTTCGTCGCGTCGAACGCGAAATCGAAGACGCGGAACTTCCCGTACGCGCGCCCGATCTCCATCGCCGCCGAAAAACCGCCGGGGATGTGCCGCGTCAGGACGATCGCCGCCGCCAGCGCGCCGGCGATGTAGATGCCGAGCTGGACGACCTCGATCCAGACCACTGCCTCCATGCCGCCGTAGAACGTGAAGATGATCATCACCACGCCGATGCCGACGACGCAAAGCGTGATCACCGACTCCGCGGAAACCCCGACCACGCTGCCGTAAACCGCTGCGAGCACGAAGGCCGTCAACAGCAGCCGCACGCCATCCGCAATCGTGCGCATGGCGATGAACAGTGACGACGCCAGCGCGCGTACACGCCATCCGAACCGACGTTGCAGCAGTTGATAGACGGTGACGAGATCGCCGGTGAAGTACGACGGGATGAAGAGAATTGAGATGACAATTCGTCCGATGAGGTAGCCAAAGACGAGCTGCAGAAAGGTGAAATCGCCGCCGCGCGCATACGCGATCCCTGGGACGGAGATGAAGGTGATGGTCGATGTCTCCGTCGCCACGATCGACGCGCTGATCGCCCACCACGGAACGTTCTGACCGGCCAGAAAATATTGGCTCGTGGTCTGCTGCTTCCGCCCAAACCACGCGCCCGCGCCGACCACGGCAGCGAGGTATCCGACGATGATGACGAGATCGAGGACGGACAAGTGCGCGGCATTGTAGACCTGCGCTACCTCACTCTTTCATCAGCGGCTCGACCTTCCCAGTGATCAATCGCGCCCCGCGTTGGTACGTCAGGTACGCCCAGGCCCATTGCAGGATGACCAGCACGCGGTTGCGGAAGCCGATGAGGAAGAAGATGTGCACCGCCAGCCACGCGGCCCAGGCCATGAAGCCGCTGAGCCGGAGGCGGCCGAAATCGGCGACGCCGGCGGCGCGGCCGATCGTGGCTAGCGAGCCTTTGTCCCAGTAGCGAAAGGGGAGGGTGGGCTGGCCGTTCACGATTCGCGCGATGTTTTTCGCGGTGTGAGTCCCTTCCTGAATCGCGGCGGGTGCGACACCGGGGACGAGGGAGCCGTCGTCGTTCTTCACTGCGGCCAGGTCGCCGATGACGAACACTTCGGGATGACCGGGGATGCTGAGGTCCGGTTCGACGAGCACGCGACCGGCGCGATCGAGCGGGACGCCGAGGCTCTTCGCGAGCGGGGAGGCTTGCACGCCCGCGGCCCAGAGGATCGTGCGTGTTGGGATCGTCGTCTCGCCGATGCAGACTTCGTGATCGTTGATGCGCGTGACCTCAGCGTTCGTCACGACTTCCACTCCGAGGTTGCGCAATTGATCGGCGGCCTTGGCGGAGAGGGGAGGAGGGTAGGGCGGGAGGACGCGTTCCTTGCCTTCGACGAGGATCACGCGTGCGCTGGTCGGATTGATGCGCCGGAAATCGCGGAGCATGGTCTGTCGTGCGATCTCGGACAGCGCGCCGGCCAGCTCGACGCCCGTCGGACCGGCGCCCACGATAACGAAGGTCAGCCACGCCTTTTGACGTTCGGGATCGGTCTCGCGCTCGGCCGCTTCGAACGCGCGCAACACGCGGCGGCGGATTTCCAGCGCGTCCTCGATCGTCTTCAGGCCGGGCGCGTACTCCTCCCATTCGGGATGGTTGAAGTACGAATGCGTGGCACCCGTGGCAAGGATGAGGAGGTCGTAGGCCAGCTCACCGTCGGCCATGATGACGATGCGGCGATTGGCGTCGATTGCTTGTACGTCTCCCATAATCACGCTGGCGTTTTTCTGTTTGCGCAGCACGGCGCGGATCGGCGCGGCGATGTCGCTCGGATTCAGCGCGGCGGTCGCGACCTGGTAGAGCAGCGGCTGGAAGAGGTGATAGTTTCGTCGGTCGACGAGGGTGATGCTGACTTCCGTTCTTGCCAGCGTCTTTGCCGCGTACAAGCCGCCGAAGCCGCCGCCGATGATGACGATTCGTTTGGTCATTTCAGTCCATCCTGCGCTTCGCGAAGCGATGCGGAAAGCCTTCATCCTGCGATCGCGCAGCGGGCGTCAGGATCTCCGGTGGCGCCGCGCTGCTTTCAAATTTACATTCTGCCGGTGCCACCGGAGATCCTGACGGTTCGCTTCGCGAAGGAACCGTCAGGATTGGGGTTTGTGGGCAGCAAGAAACTCCTCCCCAAACAATGTGAACCCCGCCACTGCACCATCCACACCGAGTCGAAACTGTACCGGCTCGTCGATGTCCTCGACGGTATCGATCGCGCTGAACGTGTCGTAGTTCTCGTGCACGAGCGGAATGGTTAACCGTTCCCAATGCAGCATCAGCGCATCGTTCGCGACGCTGATCGTCGCGTCGCCGAAGCCGGCGTTGTGGTACGTGCCGGCGAATGCGGGCAGATCGTGCGACGGCTTCGGCGCGGTGGCGCGCTTCGCTTCGCGTTCGCGTTGCGCATCGTCGCCTTTGGCGAATTCGAATTTCTCCGCGTCGAGCATGTCGGTGTTCCAGTCGCGAGCGGGGACGCCGAGGAACTGATCGATGATCGTGTTGCGGAGCGCGGCCAGTGCCGTGCCGCGGCCGACGTTTTCGAGGATGACGATGCCGAGGTTGCGCTTGGGGAGGAGCGCGACATTGCTGCGGAAGCCGTTCAGCGCGCCGGCGTGCGCGACGAGTAGCTCGCCGTGGTAGTCGGAGATGTTCCAGCCGAGGCCGTAGGTGAGGAAGTTCGTGTCGGGGTAGAGCAGGCGCGAGGCGGGACCGATCGGGATGATCGTCTGCGGTGTGTGCGTCTCTTCGATCGCGGACAACGACATCAGCCGCTTGCCGTCGATGGCGCCGCCGGCGAGCTGGAAGCGGAGCCACTGGGCCATGTCGTGCGCGGACGATTTGATCGTTCCGGCCGGTGCGAGCGCGTCGTAGTTGCGCATCGGCTGGATCGCTGCCCATTGGCCTTTCGAGCTCCAGCGATGGCCGGTGGCGTGATCCGACGACGGCCACTCGGCGAACGTGATGCGCGACTCGGTCATGCCGAGCGGTGCGAAGATTCGGGTACGGATCAACTGCTCCCACGGCATCTTCGCAGCCGACGCGGCTGCTTCGCCGGCCGTCACAAACATAAGGTTGTTGTACTGGTAGCCTGCGCGGATCGGACGCCACACTTTCATCACGCCGATTCGGCGGATCAGCTCCTCGCGTGGCAGATCGCTGTCGTCCCACAGCTCGTCGTGGCGCGCGACGCCGCTGCGATGCGAGGCCATGTCGCGCAGCGTGATGAGCGCGTCGGTGCAGGGATCGGAGACGTGGAATCCCGCCACGTAGTTGCGCACGGGATCGTCCCACGACAGCTTCTTCTCATCCGCGAGCATGGCCATGGCTGTTGCGGTAAATGCTTTCGTGGTCGAGCCGATCTCGAAGAGCGTGTCGGCCGTGACCGGCTGCGTCTTGTCGGCTTCTTTGATGCCGTAGCCTTTGAGGAAAATGACCTTGTCGTTCTGCACGACCGCGATGGCCAGTCCCGGCACGTGCCACGCCTCGATCGTGTCGCGAACGTCTTTGTCGATGATCGCGTCCGTAAGCTGCGCGAACGTAGAAGTCGTGAACAGGAAAACGGCGATGGTGATGACGAAGCGGCGCATGCGTGGCATTCTACCCAGCCATGCGCACCGCCTCGGCGTTCCTGCTTCTGCTTACGCTCTCCTGCGCGAACCTGGCGGTCTACGAAAAACAGGAGCTGGATACGCTCTACTTCGGGACGCAGAAGCCGGAAGGCGGCGTCGTCACCGACGCGGAGTGGCAGCAGTTCCTGGCGGACGAGATCACGTCGCGCTTTCCGTCAGGCCTGACGACGTGGGAGGCATCCGGACAGTGGCGCGATCAGCACAATGTGATCGAGCGCGAGCGGACGCACATCGTGCAGATCGTGCATACGTCGGGTGATGAAGGGAAGATCGCGACGATCATCGATTTGTATAAGAAGAAGTTTGCGCAGGAGGCGGTGTTTCGCGTTCGCAGCGATGTGTGGATGCCGCGCTAGATCCGTTACGCGGCGCGCGGTCGGCGGCGGCGATCGGCAATCGTTTCGCGGAGGAACTTCAGCAGCGCGCGCTCTTCTTTCGACAGGCCAACGCGAACGACGGGCGAGCCTTTGTGATGTTTGCGCAGCATCTCGAAGGGCTTGCCGTCCATGTACTCATCGAGCAGACGCGGGCAGATGTAGGACGACCGGCAAACCGCGGGCGTGTTGCCGAGCTGGTCGGCCGTCGCCTGTACGGCGTGCTTGATCTTGCGTTTGCGCTCGGTCTTGCTCGCGCCCTGACCTTCCATGCCGAGGGCGATGGAGCAGAGGAGCGTGCCGGCCCAGGTGCGGAAATCCTTGGCCGTGAAGTTCTTGCTGATGATCGACTGGATGTAGTCGTTCACGTGACGATCCTTCACATCGCGCACTTTGCCGTTGTCGATGAACGCGAACAGCTTT
The DNA here is from genome assembly GCA_034663965.1 of Thermoanaerobaculia bacterium. GTDB lineage: Bacteria > Acidobacteriota > Thermoanaerobaculia > Gp7-AA8 > Gp7-AA8 > JADGNZ01. The sequence continues at coordinate 5,267 of JAXDIO010000252.1, forward strand.
GGCTCGCGCAACGTCTTCAATTTCTCCACGACGCCGGCGACTTCAGCATCCTCGATGGCGCGCTTCTGCGCTTTGCGCCACTTGCCGACGTAATCGAAGAAGAGCACCGGACCGTCGACCTTCACATGCTTGCCGCGGATCGTGGTCAGTCCGTACGTGGCCTCGGACTCGGCACTCTTGTCGTTGCCGACGCGAAAGAATCCCTGATCGATGAGGCGAACAATCGCGGCGAGGACATGGTCGCGATCGAGATCGGCTCGTTTGAGATCGGCGCGGACGCGGCGGCGCAACGCAGGCAGCGACTCGCCGAATTCGACGACGCGCTTGAATTTCTCCTCCTCGCGCTGCGCGCGGAATCGCGCGTGGTAGAGATACTGCGTGCGCCCCTTCTTATCGACGCCGACAGCCTGCAGCGGCGAGGCGTCGCCGCGGGCGATGCGCACGTCCTGCCACGCCGGCGGAATGCGCAGTTTGCGGATGCGGGTGATGGTCTTTTCGTCGTCAATCGCGGAGCCGGCCGCGCTGCGATAGGTGAAGCCGGTTTCTTTGGTTCCGTCGCGCCGGATGCCGTGAAGGTCGAGGTTCCATCGGCGGGCGACGCCCTTTCCCGGCATGATGCCCGCGAATTTTGCGAGAATGGTGCCGTCGCGTCAGAAGAGGCAATGTTGAATGTTCAATGTTGAATGTTGAATGTTGAACGAAAGCCTCCCGCTCCATTCAACCTCCCGGTCCATTCAACATTGAACATTCAACATTCAACATTCAACATTCGGGACAGCGGCGCTGCGGTCGAGCCGCTGACTGGGCGTCAGCGATTATTCGTCACGATCCTCGGCCTCTTCGTCGCGCTGACGCGTCTCTACGCGATCTCGCATTCGATGTGGGACTGGGACGAGGCGCTTTTCGCCTCGGCGCTGCATCACTACGACGTCTCGCAGCACCATCCGCATCCGCCGGGATTCCCGCTGTTCTTCGCGCTGGCGAAGTTCGCGCGGATTTTCATCCACGACGATTTTCATGCGCTGCGCGCGATCAGCGTGGCGTCGTCGCTGCTGATGTTTCCGGCGATCTTCGCGCTGGCGCGATCGCTGCGCTTTCGATTCCGGACGTGCGTCATCGCGGCGATGCTGTTCTGTTTTCTGCCGAACGTCTGGTACTGGGGCGGCACCGGCTTCACCGACGAGCTGGCGCTGGTGACCTCGCTCGCGGGCGCGGCGCTGCTGCTGCGCGACGACCGAAAGCGCGGCACCTACATCCTCGGCTGCATCCTCTTCGCCGCGACGATGCTCGTTCGCGCGCAGAACGTATTGCTGGCGTGGCCGTGGATCGTGGCCTCGTGGCGCCGATGGAAAACTGGCGATCGTCGCAACGTCTTCGCGGGGACGGCGCTCATCGTCGTGCTCATCCTCACCGGCTACGGCATCGCCGCGGAGCTCACCGGCGTCGACGACTTCGTCGCCGCTACGAAAGAGCACCAGTATTACGTGGCCACCGTCGACGGCGCGCTGAATCCGGTGCGCAAGCCGATGCAGTTTCTTCTGCACGACTTTCTCTTCGATCCATTCGAGTCGCGTTCGGCATCGACGGCGATGTTCGTGTTCGCGCTCCTTGCGTTTTTCCGACCGCGACGCGCGCAGCTGCACATCGTGCTGACGTTCGAGCCGAACTTTCTTCTGGCGTGGTTCTTTCTCAACCCGACCGGCATCAGCCGTCTTTCCCTCGGCTACATCGCTGCGAATGCGCTGCTGGCCGCGGACGGAATGGATGTCGTAGCGACGTTCATCACGTCACGGCTGCGGGCGGGAGTCGGGAGTCGGGAGTCGGGGCTCGGAGCCAGAATATCCGGCTCCGACACCCCACTCCCGACTCCCCACGCCCGAAACGAACGGCTCGCGATGGCGCTTCAGGCCCTCTTCGCCGCGATCATCGTCGGACGCTACGTCTTCTGGGTCCGCCCTGGTCTTCGCGAGGTGAGGCACACCGACTCGCCTCCCGTGCAAGCCATGCGTTGGATCCGGCAGCACGTGGCGCCTGGCGGAACGATCTTCGTGGCGGACGGACTGAAGGCGTTCGGCGCCTATTTCCTGCCCGACTACAAGTTGATCGAGGTGGCCGGCGACTTTGATCCGTCGACCGTGCACGCGGAGAAGAACGCGGTGTATGCCGCCGACCGGCCGAGCTTCTCGGCGCAGGCGGTGAATTTCCGGCGGTCTCACACGCGGCTCTGGGCGCTGTTCAACCGCCGCTACTTCGAAGCGTCCGTGCTGCCGATGTCCGGCTGGATCAAGTTCGGCGCCGGCTGGTATGGCGAGGAGCAGGGAGACGAGGGGAAGGAGTGGCGGTGGATGGGATCGGAGAGCCATACGCTTCTCGGGCCACTCGCGCATCGCGCGCGACTCGAATTCAGCGCCACGTTTCCGCTGCAGGGCGAGCCTCCGCCGAATGTGACGGTGATGCTCGATGGCCGCGTGATCGATCGCTTCGTGCCGAAACATGCGAACGTGGAGCGGCTGTACGTCGTCGACTCACGAAGCGGAGCACCGGACGAGCTGGTGTTCTCCGTCGATCACGTCATGAATCTGTCGCGCTCGCACACGGGCAGCGATCCGCGCGACCTCGGCATGCAACTGAACCGCATCCTCTGGAAATCTGCGCCTTAGTGCCCCGCGAACGTGATCGTCTGCGGACGCCAGGTCTTGACGCGCTTGCCATCCTTCATCGGAGGCGTGAAGTGAACGCCGCGCATGGCCCGGATGGCGGAATCGTTGAAACCGAATCGAGCGTCGCCTCGCAGGACTTTCACGTCCGTCACGTCGCCGTTTTCCGAGATCAACGTGGAAAGGATGACCGTGGCCTCCGCGTGCTGCTGCGCCGCCAGCGGCGGATAGTTCGGGTGCGGCGTTGAAAGCGGCTGCGGCACTTTGTCGAGCTCCATGACGTCGACGACGTCGCCTTCGCGGACCGTCGAGACGGGCGCCTGCGTCAGAGGCGGGGCTGCGGCCGAGGTCTGCGGCTGGGGGATGACCGGCTGCGGCGCGGGTGCTTGTGTCTGTGTCAGCGCCTGTGTTGCTACGCGGCGCTGATCGAGCGCCGCCGCGGAACCGCGGTCATCCGACTGCTGCGACGGCACGGGCGACGAGATCAGACTGGCAGTCTGCACGGGCGCGTTCTTCGATTGCTGTTGCTTGAGCTGCCGGTTCATGTCCGACTGCAGCTTCATCATCTCTTCCTGCATCTTCTGCTGCACGGCTGCTTCAAAGGCCTTCTTCTGCGCGGCGGGATCGAGCGGCGCAGTCGTCGAGGTTGTGGGCGATGCGGCAACGATCGGCTGGGAGATCAACTGTGCGTTCGGCGCCGCCGCCTTGCGCGCGACGACGACCGGCGCTGCCGGTTTCGGTTTGAGGATGTAGAACGCACCGGCGGCGACCGCAACGACGACCGCGGCAGCGGCTGCGTACAACGGCATACGGTTCTTCGCGGGCGCGTCGTCGGCCGACACCGTCATCGGCGTCACCGTGGCGATCGGCGGCGCTTCCGCATAGGCAGCGGCGTTGACCTTCGACTCCTTCTCGCGTTCCAGCGCTTCGCCTTCCAGCTCTTTCTTGAGCAGATTGCTGAGATAGAAGGCGAGGTTGAAGGTCGACGCCGAGTAGTTGCCGCCGTGGACGAGCGCCGACAAGACCTGTTTCATGTCGCCGATCGTTGCGTAGCGCGCAGTCGGATCGATTGCGAGCGACTTCTCGATGATGGCGCGGAGATCGTCAGGAAGCGGCTGTCCCGAGAACGTCTTCGCGGCGCGGATCGTCTGCGCGAACGCGCTGCCGGTGACCGCATCCGGCGGCTCGACGCCGGTGACGAGGAGATACAAAATCGCGCCGAGCGAGTAGACGTCGGTTGACTTCGAGATTTCCGCCGAGGCGCGATACTCGGCCGCGAAATAGCGGCCCAGCTCCGCCGCGACTTTCGTGTCGGACATCGACGCGATGAGGCCTTTTCCCAGCGCCTGGCCGCCGACACGGATCTCGCCCTCGTCGGTGATCCACACGAACTGCGGGATCAGCGCGCCGTGCGCGAGGCGGCTGCCGAGGTAGCGGAGATCGGCAGTCGTGGAGAGAGAAAGCGCAATCTTTTCGGCGATGACGATGGCCTGATCGAGCGGGATCGGATTCGGGCTGATGCCGTTACCGCCGCGCGCGCGATCGACGATGTGCCGCAGCGACCGGCCGCCCGCGTAATCGTGCGCGACGAACGGAATCCCGCTCGTGACGTCGATGGTCTGATCCTTGGCGAACGTCGTTCCGGCCAGCAGCGGCACGAGGTTGTGTGCCTCGCCGGCGCTCGCCGTCAGCGCTGCGCGGTTGCCGCCGAGGAGGCGGCGGACTGCCATCGTGTGTCCGAGTTGGCCGTTGTCGACGCGGCCCGCGCGCCAGAGATCGCCGAGAGCGTCGGTCTCGAGCTTCTTGAACAGGATGAACGAACCGAACTGCTCGTACGGACGGTTTTTCGCAGACATACTCGACGGACCCCCGAATTTTGTGCGGTCCGCGGAGGATAGCACGAAGGTTATTCGCAGTGAGTTATTTGGTGGTTTGCGTCCCCGCCGCCTGCGCCGCGCGCTGATCGCGGTACCACTGCACCTGATAAATCTGGACGTTGCGGTCGTGATCAGCGATGTTCGTGGCGAAGGCGTGCGTGCCGTCGTGCTTGGCGACGAAGTAGAGGAAGTCGCTCTTGGCTGGCGCGGCGGCGGCCTGCAGCGATGCGAGTCCCGGGTTCGCGATCGGCCCAGGCGGGAGGCCGTGAAAACGGTAGGTGTTGTACGGCGAATCGATCTGCAGGTCGGCTTTGTGAATGTTGCCGTCCCACGTTTTGGCGAGCTTCAACGCGTAGATGACGGTGGGATCGGCTCCGAGGAGCATCTTGCGATTGATGCGATTCAGATAGACCGACGCGACCAGCGGCCGCTCCTGCGGCATGCGGGCCTCGGTCTCCACAATCGACGCCAGCGTCACCGTTTCGTGCAGATTGAGGCCGGTGGTGATGTAGTTCATCTCGCCGCCGAAGTGCTTGCGGAAGTTCGTCACCATGGCCTGCACGATCGCGCGGGGCGGCGTGCCGGGATTGAATTTGTACGTGTCAGGGAAGAGGTATCCCTCCAACGATTTCGCCTCGGGTGCGACATCGCGAATCAATTCAGGATCGCCGGTGAGTTTGTCCCATTCGGCGTCGCGTCCGAATCCCTCCTGCACAAAGATGTGTGCAACGGCAAAACGGTCGAGCCCTTCGCGGACGGTGATGCTCTTCGCGACGACGTCGCCTCGAATCAGTTTGTCGAGCACGTCCTCGGACGTCATCGGCTTCGAGAATTCGTAGATGCCGGCCTTGATGCTGTCATTGTGGCGCGCCACCTTCATGTAAATCAGCGGGATGTATTCGTCGCGAATGATCCCTTCCGATTCGAGGTGCTTGAGGATCGCAGCGGTGCGCAATCCGTGACGCACTTCGACGTCCTTGAACGGCTGGCTGTAGTTTTTGTACGGCGTGCGCATGGCCCGCAGGAAGAACCAACCGCCGGCGACGGCGAGAAGGATCGCGAAGACGCCGATGGTCGTCAGCGACTGCAGGAGCTTGCGGCAGCCGCCGCGAGCTTTCGCGCGGCGGGCTATGACGCCCTCCGGGCTTCTGCGTCGAGGTAGGACTGGAGGATGACGGCGGCGGCGTGCATGTCGATCTCGCGCTGGGCGTCGCGCCGTTTCGTACCGCTCTCGCGCAGTTGGCGCGCGGCCTCAGTGGTGCTCAGCGCTTCGTCCCAGAGCACGACCGGTTTGCACGTTTTCTGCCGCAGACGCTCGGCGAAATCGCGGAACTTCTGCTCGCCACTGTCGCTCTTCGCGCGCCGCGCGATGCCGACCACGATCGTTTCCGCGCCGAGTTCTGAGGCGATACGCGCGAGCTTGTCGATGATCTCCCCCTCGTTCTTCACCACCGAATGCGGCGTGGCGATGCTGCCGGAATCGCTCACCGCCACGCCGATGCGGCGGCCGCCCCAATCGATGGCGATGATCGACATGCGCGGCGATTGTACTTGGCAGAATGCGTACAATGTCGCCCACCCGAGCGAAGCCATGAAGAACTTCAATCTCGACGCCATTCTCGAGGCGATGCTGAAGATGTCGGAGCGCGTCTCCGATCTCAACTTCTCCGTCGGCCGTCCGCCGCAGGTGGAGATCGACGGCCAGCTCGTCGCCGTCAACTTTCCCGGCCTGCCGCGGCTGACGCCGTACCAGACCGAGATGATTGCCATGCACATGCTGCGCGGCGACCGCGAGCTGACTCGGACACTGCTTACGAACGGTTCCGTCGATCTGTCGTACTCGATCCCGCAGAAGACGCGCTTCCGCGTGAACGTTTTCGCGCAGCGCGGCACGTACGCGATCGTGCTGCGCGTGATCCCCGAGGGCATTCCGACGCTGGAGTCGCTGCACCTGCCGGCGGAGTTGTCGAACATCTGCAACCTGAAGAACGGCATCGTGCTGGTCACCGGGCCGACCGGATCGGGCAAATCGACGACGCTCGCGGCGCTCATCAACAAGATCAACAACGACTACGCGTACCACATCATCACGGTCGAAGATCCGGTCGAGTACATGCACAGGCACATCAAGTCGACGGTGAATCAGCGCGAGCTGGGAGCGGACACGAAAACGTTCGCGCTCGCTCTGCGCGCCGCGCTGCGGCAGGCGCCGAAGGTGATCCTGATCGGCGAGATGCGCGACGTCGAAACGATCGAGATCGCCATGGAAGCGGCCGAGACCGGCCACCTCGTGCTCTCGACGCTGCACACGATCGATGCCGCGAAGACCGTCGATCGCATCGTCGGCGTCTTTCCGAAAGATCAGGAGCCACAGGTGCGCACGCGGTTCGCGCAGTCGTTTCGCTACGTCGTTTCACAACGTCTGCTGCCGAAGGTTGGCGGCGGACGCATCGCGGTGCTCGAGATCCTGAAGTCGACCATGCGCACGCGCGACTACGTGCTCAAAGGCGAGACCGAGGGGCGCTCGCTGATCGACGCGATGCACGATGGCTCAGTCGACGGGATGCAGACGTTCGACGACGAACTGGAAAAGCTGTGGCAGAAGCGCGTGATCACGAAAGAGATCGCGCTGGCGTACGCGACCAATCCGACCAACCTCGCGTTGCGCCTGACCGACGAGGACGCGGATGCGCGGCCGGAGACTAGCGACAGCGACTCGATGCTGTCGATGCTGGAGTAGGCGATGAAGATCACCTGCACGTCCTGCCAGAAGGTCCTCTCGATCGACGAGACCAAGCTGCCGATGAAGCCGGTGCTGATTCCGTGTCCGGTCTGCGAAACGAAGCTGCCCGTCGATCGGCGCAACCTCGAGATGGCCGCCGCCGCGGCCGCGCCGGCTGCGAATGCCGAGGCGCAGCACACGCACGAGGACGACGACAGTTTCGGAGCGAAGGCGCTCATCGTCGGCAGCGACAGCCCCGCGCTGCGGCAGGCCGCGAAGCTGATCGGCTTCATGCCGGTGGTCATCGCCGCGCCGGCGCAGGCCCGCGACTACTTCATGCAGGAGTATCCGCCGGTGGTGATGCTGAATCCGGCGCAGGTCACGCCGCCGCCGCTGGCCGATTTCGCGCCGATCATCTCGCTCACTCCGACCGATCGCCGGAAAGCGTTCTTCATCCTCTTCTCCGAGAGCCTGCGCACGCTCGACGGAAACGCCGCCTTCCTCTACGGCGTGAACCTCGTCGTCGCGCCAAAGGACCTCGGCGCATTGCAGCAGATCTACCGCGAAGCGTTCGGCTATCACGAGCGCCTCTACGCGCCGATGCACGCCGCGCTCAAGGCGATGGCGTCGTAAAAAAAGAAAGGGCGCCCGAAGGCGCCCTTTCGAAGATTGCTGGCGACGCGATTACTGCTGCTGCACGCCTTCCGGATACTGCAGGAACTGGCCCTGCGAGTAGATGATGTCGCAATCGAAATTCGTGGTGGTGGTGGTGGCCGTCGGGGCCGTACCGGCTGCACCGTCGCGGCCATACGAGCTGATCGAATACGTCTGGCCCAAAGTATCCGTGGCATAGATAAACGGGTTGCCCCAGCCGTCGTTCTTCACCAGCGCTTTCATGTACGTCGGCGCGAGCATGGTGTCCATCGTGGCTTGTGCAACGGTGTTGCTCGGCAGGAACGCGCCGGCGGCGGTGTACTTGTTCACGTCCGTTGCACGCGCTTCCCACGCCGTGGCGATGGTGCGCATGTCGGCCATGGACCGCTTCTGCTTCGCGCGCTGCATGGCGGTGAGCAGATTCGGAATGGCGATCGCGGCGAGAATGCCGATGATCGCGACGACGATCAGAAGCTCGATCAGTGTGAAACCCTTCTGGTTCTTTTTAATCATTTGAACCCTCCTAATAAGGTCCCGTAGGGCAAGCGCGATGCCGAAGGGGAACAGTACCTAAGCGCCTGATTCTATTCAGTTTGATTGCGTAGACCGATGGGCCGGGAACGTTTTCTGACGGTTTTCGGGCAGGCTCTCTGACAAATTGTGTCAGACGGCCGGAGGCGGCAGAGGCTCAAAGGCGAAGCGGCTCGTGACACGGCGCAGCAAGGCCACGCCGCTGCCGAACCAGTCGGCCCGCAGCCGTTCGTCGACGGAGTGGATGCCCTGCGTCTGGTACCAGTCGGTCGGGAACGGCATCAGACCGTAGGCCTCGATGCCGCGTACGCGCAGGTATCGCGAGTCGTTGTACCAGGCGGCCAGCACTTCCGTCCCCGTTCGCGCGCCGGCGTACTGCCGTTTCACCTCGGACGTCAGCAGCGCGAACATCGGCGTGTGCCTGGAACTCACCGGCGCCGGTCCGCTCTTCTCGAGTACTTCGTCGATCGTGACTCCGTATCGCGCCGCGACGCCGCGCAGCCATTCGATGCGGGCATCGGGATTCTCGTCGGGAAGGTTGAACAGGTTGACTTTCATCGTCGTCCCCCGAGCGTCGGTTTCGACCGCTTCGGGCCAGAGAACATTCTGCGTCAGCTCGCGATATCCGGCCGGAAGTAGCCAGAGTTTGCCAGAGGCGATGGTTCGATTGATGTCCTGGAGATATTGCCCTTGCTCGACGCGCAACGGCGCGACGTCGTGCAGAAACTCGCGCACCTCGGGGAGGACACGGTCGGCGTCGATGCGAAGGATGAACGGTTCGAGTGCGATGCGCAGCGCCTGCATTGACTGACGGTCGGGCGCGCGCAACCGCGTCCGCACCGTCATCTTCGTGCCGGTTTCGATGCCGAAGTAGCTGATCGATTCGCGGCTCGTCTCCGTGATTCCCCCCTCGTTGATCGCGTAGCGGATGCCGGCGAAGACGTCCGGGCGGTGTTCGAGCAGCCAGGCTGTTCCCAACTTTCCTCCCGCTTCCTCATCGGCGACGGCCAAGAAGACAATGTCGCGTTCGGGCGTGCGACGCGTCCGCGCGACATCGATGAACGCCATCAGCTCGCAGATGGCGATGCCTTTCATGTCGAGCGTTCCGCGTCCATACATCTGATTGACGTCAACCGCGGCGGCGAACGGAGGATGGGTCCAGCCGCTCGCGGGCGCTGGAACGACGTCGATGTGACTGAGAAGGAGGAGCCCGTCGCCACGCTGTCTGCCGGCGATGCGCGCGTACACGCTGGCGCGCCGCGGAGCGGACTCAATGATCTCCGCATGCACGCCGGTTTTCGCGATCAGGCCGGCGAGAAATCGCGCGCCCGGAAGTTCGTTTCCAGGCGGATTGGAGGTATCGATCCGCACGTACTGCTGAAGCAGCGCCAGCTCGGGCGTGATCGTCACCGCCTTCGGGATCCAGAGCTGCGACGACAACTCGCGCTCGGAGCGGACGTTGTAGATGCGCAGTCCGGCAATCAGGGCGGCGCCCGCGATCAGGAGCACGAGCGGCAGAGTCCAGCGTCGCATCGGGTCAGCTCGCGGGGATGTCTCTGTCCGGCGGCTGATCGTGCTGCTCCGGTTCGGGGATGACAGCCTCGAGGTGCGTTCCTTGCGCGTCGGCCACCACGTGCACCGGCTCTTCGTACGCGGGTGCGTGCGCGACGGTGGAGGGATGCCGGTAGACGATGAGGATACCGATCAGCAGCGCGCCGGTGATGATCGAGATCAGCATCCCGACGCGCACAAGCTCGTTGCGATACTCCATCTCGATGTGATGCCGGCCGGCCGAGACGATGATGCCCTGGTAGGCGATGTTGGTGATGACGGCGGGGACGCGCGTGCCGTCGATGCGGATGTTCCAGTACTTGTGCGGCGTGACGCTCATGACCAGGAAGCCTTCGCCGAAGCTCTCCACGTCGAGCGAGGCGGTGTTCGCGGTTTCGGCGACGCGATGCACGACGCCTCGGGCCGGAACGAACGACGGCCGGGCCACGAACGCGACGG
>JAXDIO010000262.1:0-3360 GCA_034663965.1 Thermoanaerobaculia bacterium
CGATCCAGACCGGCGTGAAGGAAGGGATGATCGACATGGACGGCTCCATCCGCCGCCTCTACGAAGCCGGCCTCGTCACCGCCCGCGCGGCGTACGACAAGTCGATCGACAAGGAGCAGTTCAAGGACTTGCTGGAGACGGCTTGAGGAGCGGCCGGAGCCGCTTCAACAACTCGGGATCGAACGATTTCAGTTTCTCGTTCGCGGCGCGTGTCATCCGCTTCCGTTTCTGAAGCGCGTCGTAGGCGGTTGTGATGTCGCGGGGCCGATCGTCGGCGAGAACTTCGAGGATGTGCGTTGCCTGCCGGACATCTTTTCTCGACTTCGCTGCCTCGGAAACCGACCGCGAAGTTGCGACCCAGAGTTTGTGAAATGCAAACCGGGCAGGTGAGGGAACGTTGACGCGGATTCCGCTTCCGCCGACGACGACCGCGTCCACGGCGTCTTCGATGAGGTAATCGAGGCCGTACAACGGCTGTGCGGCGATCCCGAGGTGGATCAGGCGGACAGGTTTTGTGTTCCGGCCATGGCTGCGATCGGGAGTGAGAAAGTCGACACCGAGATCGCGACCGCGCACGCGAAACGACGTGCTCGCGTCGCGAGGATCGAGTCCCGGCACCGCGAAGAATGCAGGGTCCGCCGCACGGAGACGGACGAGGAGATCGTTTTCATTCGGGCGCTCGTCGATAACGATCGGGATGTTCGTGTCGTGTACGACGTCGATATCGGCCGTGCGCAGACTCTCATTCTCAAACGTGACGCCAAGCATGTTCGCCAGGCAAGTGAAAGCTTCCGTTCCGACGAGGACTCCACCTGCACGAAAAACGCTCACGTCGGCGAGGATGTCGAGCACCGTCGACTTCGAGGCGGAGTCGCGGAACATGCCGCCCGCGGCGAGCATTGCGACGAGATCGCGCCGGTGGTTCTGGTCGGACTTGATGTCCGAGCGTTGGGCTGATGCCCTTTCAATCCATGCGCGAAGTTCCGGAGTGTCGCGTCCGAGGTAGATCTGTTGTTTCGTGGATCCGCCGTTCTTCTGCAAGTACCAGTAGGTCCGGCCGCGAATCTCTTTCGAGACGAACGAACCGCGCACCCCGCCGAGGATCGCTTCCGCGTCGGCGGTGCGGACCTGATCGAGGAGTTCGGCGTACAGCGTCTGAACGGATTCCGGAAGGCGAACGTAGGCCACTTCGAAAGTATACGCAGAGTTAGTGAACTCTGCGTATAAAACCTAGCTCTTCCTGAGCAGCCCTTCCATTCTGGCGAAGCGCTCCAGCATTTCCGTGTAGATGCGGTCGGTCTTTTCGTGGAGGTGCGCGACCTCCAGCTCCGCTTTGATGTTGACCTCGTATTCGACGTCGGAGCGGACGTGATCCTTTTCGGCCTGGCGGTTCTGGCTGATCAGGACGAAGCAGGAGAGGAAGATCGCTTCGAGCGAGACAATCATCGTCAACAGGCCGAATGGATAGGGATCGAAGGCGGGGATGCCGAGGTGGAAGGTGTTGACGATGATCCAGGCGCCAAACCAAATGAGGTTGATGAGCAGGAAGGGCATGCTGCCGCTGAACCACGCGATCCAGTCGGCGATTTTCTGGAGCGTACTGAGATTCTCCTCGACCTCGATGTTGACGTTGCGCGAGACGCGCGTCTGCAGGAGCTCGTCGGCTTTTCGCGTCATGTGCCCAACTGCGGCCAGCAGCCGCACCGCAGCCTCAGGCGTTTTCTGGAAGAGGAGCAGCAGGTCGTCGCGATCGAGCTCCAGCAGTTCGGTGTCGACGAGCGCGATCGCTGTTGCGGTGCGGGCGCCGCGGTCGAGGAGGGCCAGCTCGCCGAAAATCTCGCCGTCGCGTGCGACCGTGAGCACAATCTTCTGGCCGGCCGTGTCTTTGATGAACAGCTCAACTTCGCCGGTGCTTACGACGAAAAGCGATTCGCCCGGCTCGCCAGCCTGAAAGAGCGTCGTTCCCGCCGGCAGCTCGCGCCGGTCCACGACAAGCGCCAACTGCGCTCGATCGTCCTCGGTGAGCTGCTCAAAAAGCTCGTTCTTCGCGAGCATCCCCGCATCACACGGCATAGTGTCCTCCGCTGAATCGCGCGGAGTGTAGCCGGAGTTCAGTTGTGAGCTATTGTCATCTGCATGAGCCGGGTACCAATCGCGGTGACTATTGACTCAAGAGTAGTCGCTGATATCGACAAGCTAGTTGCGACTGGCGTTTTCGCGAAGCGTAGCGATGCATTCGAGGGCGCAGTAAGAGAACATCTGCGTCAAATGCGGAGATCCAGACTACGGCGGGAACTAACGAAGCTCGATCCGACCGAGGAACAGGCACTTGCCAACGAAGGATACGCGGCGAAAAGCGTGAGCGCTTCCGTTAGTGACCGTGATCGCGCAGGACGCCGTGCGCGATTGATCCGAACACGCGCGCCAGAGCCACCGACGGCGTATTGAATTTCGCCTCGGGATCGCGCGGCTTCAGCGGATGCGGCGGCGCGGGATCGGGTGAGACGACCGGCGGCGGATGCATGACCGCATGCTGCGCAGGAAGCGGGTTGATCGTGGCGGCGAAAAGAAACAGCGCGAAGCCAGTGGGATTCATGACGAAAGTTTACTCCAGCAAGATTGTGACCAATCGCCGGCGTCAAATCGACAGCGTCAACCCGCCGATCGCTCCGTTATAGACAACGTGCAGTTCGCCAGGAAATCACGCCCGATGAGCGCGATGATGCCCTGCCCTTTCAACTCGGCGCCCAGTGCGCGTTGCACTTCAACTCGAATCGGGGTCCCGATCAACTGCAACTGAATCGGGTAGAAGTTTGCCGGCGACGACGCGTGCGATGCCGACATCATTTGAACGACGTCGATCGCCGTCAGCCCCATGCTCTGCGCCATCGATTCGTCAATGCACGTGGTTGACGCGCCGGTATCAATCAGCCCCATACCGGAAACAGGATTTGGCACCGAGTGGCCTTGCTGAATGATTTGGGTTGCAAGAGACGCCGCGAGTCCGATGATCACCTGCACGACCGGCCCTTGCATCACGAGAGCAGCTCGTGGGTCAGCCGCTACCGTCGTGCCATCCGGACGCTGAGCTTCAGCTTCGTACTGTGTGTGGAGAATCGGCACGTCGAAGAATCCCAAGCGTCAATGCGGGCACGTTCACTTCGACGTCCAGAGGCTGGTCGACGTGACGTACCAGAAACGAACTGAGACCGAATTCGCGCGCGCCGTAACTCAGCGCCTCGTCCTGCGTCGCGAAGGATCCAGCCAAAACATCGCCGTGAACGAGAACGAACTTGCCTGGATACTGCTGCCGCAGTTCGTCGCGGTGGTCAGCAAAGTATTGACGTTCTTGCTCCAGCA
>JAXDIO010000283.1:0-17024 GCA_034663965.1 Thermoanaerobaculia bacterium
TTTTCTGTCCAAGGCTCAGCCACTGGAGCAGATCGCCGGGAAGCATCGTTTTGAGATTGCCGCTGACGCTCATGATTGGAAGGGCGCGGAGAAAAGGGGGTGAATTATACCGATGGGCCGGAGTGCGCCCGCTATCATTGCTTTGAATGGCCGACGAGAAACTTTTTTTCGATGCGGACGATCTCAACGCGCGCAAGTTCGATGCCGCCAGCGACCTCGGCGAGCCGGGCGCGTTTCCGTTCACGCGCGGCCCGCAGCGCTCGATGTACCAGGGCAAGTTGTGGACGATGCGCCAGTACGCCGGCTTCTCGACTGCCGCGGAGTCGAACAAGCGTTATCGCTATCTGCTCGAGCGCGGCACGACCGGACTCTCCGTCGCGTTCGATCTTCCGACGCAGATCGGGATGGACTCGGATGATCCGCGCGCTCGCGGCGAGGTCGGGAACGTCGGCGTGGCCATCGATTCGATCGAGGACATGGAGCTGCTCTTCGACAGCATCCCGCTCGATCGCGTGTCGATCTCGATGACCATCAACGCGCCGGCGTCGATCCTGCTGGCGTTGCTGCTGGTCGTGGCGGAACGCCGCGGCATCGAATGGACGAAGCTCTCCGGCACGATCCAGAACGACATCCTCAAGGAGTACGCAGCGCGCGGAACGTACATTTTTCCGCCGTCGCCGTCGCTGCGCATCGTCACGGATATCTTCGAGTTCTGCGCGACGGAGGTGCCTCGCTGGAACACGATCTCGGTCTCCGGCTACCACATCCGCGAGGCCGGCTCGACGGCGGTGCAGGAGGTGGCGTTCACGCTCGCGAACGGATTGCAGTACGTGCAGGCGGCGGTGGAACGCGGGCTGGACGTCGATGCGTTCGCGCCGCGCATTTCGTTTTTCTTCAACGCGCACAACGATTTTCTGGAAGAGGTGGCGAAGTTCCGCGCGGCGCGCAAGTTGTGGGCGCAGTTGATGCGCGAGCGCTACGCGCCGAAGGATCCGAAATCGCTGGCGCTTCGGTTCCACGCGCAGACCGCCGGCTCGACACTGACGGCGCAGCAGCCCGAAAACAATGTTGTCCGCGTGGCCTACCAGGCGATGGCGGCGGTGCTCGGCGGCTGTCAGTCGCTGCACACGAATTCGCGCGATGAAGCGCTGGCGCTGCCGACCGAGGAGTCGGCGAAGATCGCGCTACGCACGCAGCAAGTCCTCGCGCACGAGACGGGCGTGACGCACTTCGCCGATCCGCTAGCCGGCTCCTACGAGATCGAGGCGCGCACGCTCGACATCGAGCGCGAAGCGCGCGCGCTGATCGAGCGGATCGACGCGATGGGCGGCGCGCGCGAGGCGATCGAATCCGGCTTCGTGCAGCATGAGATCGGAGAGTCCGCCTATCTCGCGCAGCGCGCGCTGGAAGAGAAGCGAGCCATCGTCGTCGGCGTGAACGAGTTCGTCGACGACGGCTCGGCAACGCTGCCGATCATGTCGATCGACGAATCGGTCGAGCGCGATCAGGTGGAGCGTGTTCGCGCGTTTCGCGGAAATCGAAAGGACGGCACGGCGGCGCTGGCGTTACTCGATTCGGCCGCCCGTGAAGGCCGCAACCTGATGCCGTTGATCGTCGAGTGCGTTCGGCAGGACTGCACGGTTGGGGAGATCGTCTCGAAATTGAAGGAGACGTTCGGCGAGCACAAAGATCAGGGGTTTTGATCCACAGATACGCAGATGGGACGCAGTTTCGATACGATGCAATAGCGTTCGCCGAAACGGAGTTAGTCAGACCAGACCAATGAGCGAGCAGATCAACATCTACGACGCAAAGACGCAGTTGTCCAAACTCGTGGAACGAGCGGAGGCGGGGGAGGAAATCATCATCGCCCGAGGAGGCCGTCCGGCCGCGAAGCTTGTTCCGTTTCGCTCGAAAGCAGTCAAGCGGAAGCCCGGCCGCATGCGCGGGCGCATCCGTCTTGGCCGCGACTTCGACGCGCCTCTTCCGCCGAAGTTGTTCGAAGGCGATTGATGCGCCTCCTGTTGGATACGCACATCCTTCTCTGGTGGGTCATGGGTGACCGCCGGTTGCCAAAGGATGTGGCTGCGGTGCTGGCCTCCGCCGAGAGCGATGTGGCCGTGAGCGCTGCGACGATGTGGGAGATCACGATCAAACGAATGCTTGGCCGCATTGATGTCGATCTCGAAGAGTTGAGGGCATCGATCGCCGCCGACGGATTCAGCGAGCTTCCGTTACGCTTCGCACATTCGTTGAAGTTGGAGATCCTTCCGCGCCATCACGACGACCCATTCGATCGCATTCTCATCGCCCAGTCGATTGCGGAGGGGAGACGGCTCGTGACGAAAGATGAGGATATCCTTCGCTATCGCGGAGTGACCGGATTCAATCCGCTCGGTTGATATCCGCTCGAGTTTCCGCCGCAACGCCGCGACTACTCCAACCCCACCTTCGCCCTAATCTTCACCTCCAGCGCGTTCATCTCGCCGGAGTCCGTCTCGTGGTCGTAGCCGAGGGCGTGGAGGATTCCGTGGAGGATGAGGTAACGGATTTCGATGGCCAGGGAATGCTTCTGGTCCGTAGCCTGGCGGCGGGCTTGGTCGATCGAGATGACGATGTCGCCCAGGGGGCGACCACTCGCGTTCGGGTCGGCGTCGGAATCGTCGGCGGGGAAGGTGAGGACGTCGGTGGTCTTGTTCTTCTTGCGGAACTTGCGGTTGAGGTTGCGCATCGACTCGTCGTCGACGATGGCGATGGAGACTTCGTGGATGTCGTCATCGACGCGCAGCGCGATCAGGACGCGGCGGACGAATTCGGCGATCTCGCGGCGGCTGAAGCGGGAGACGGCTGCGCCGGTGACTTCGACGTTCGTCAAGCCTTGCCCTGCTTCTCGGCGGTCTCGCGCTCTTTGTCCGCGCGGTCGTAGGCCATGACGATGCGCTGCACAACCGGATGGCGGACCACGTCGCGGTCGGAGAAGTCGAAGAACTTGATGCGGTCGATGTCGCCGAGGATCTGGCGGACGACGCGCAGTCCCGACTTGCTGCCGGTGGGGAGATCGACCTGCGTCACGTCGCCGGTGACGACCGCCTTCGCGCCGAAGCCGAGGCGGGTCAGGAACATCTTCATCTGCTCGGGCGTGGTGTTCTGGGCTTCGTCGAGGATGATGAACGCGTCGTTGAGCGTGCGGCCACGCATGAAGGCGAGCGGCGCAATCTCGATGATGCTGCGCTCCATCAGCTTCTCCACTTTCTCGAAGCCGATGATGTCGTAGAGCGAGTCGTAGAGCGGGCGCAGATACGGATTCACTTTCTCGGCGATGTCGCCGGGGAGGAAGCCGAGGCGCTCGCCGGCTTCGACGGCGGGGCGGCAGAGGACGATGCGCTTCACCGACTTGTCGGCGAGCGCGCCGGCGGCGGCCGCGACGGCGAGAAACGTCTTGCCGGTTCCGGCGGGGCCGATGCCGAAAGTGATGTCGTTGTCCTGGATCGATTGGAGATACATCTTCTGCGCGACGTTGCGTGGTGTGACGACACGGCGCACCGAGGCTTGCACGGCGTCGTCGGTGAAAAAGTCGACGATGCTCGCCTCGGGGCGATCGCGAAGAACGCGCATGCCGGTGTGGATGTCGGAGCGTTTGAGCGGATAGCCCTGCTCGATCAGCTCCTGCATCTGCGCCAGCAGTTTCTCCACCGGCGCGACGTTGTCGGGCGAGCCGGTGACGAAAATCTCGCCGCCGCGCGAGGAGATCTTGACCTTGAACTCGTCCTCGAGCATGCGGAGGTTTTCGTCGTGATTGCCGAAGAGAGTGTGTGTGCCTTCGTCGTCTAATGTCAGTTCCATTCAGACCTTTCGGATCATAAAAACCAATGTTAAATGTTCAATGTTGAATGGTGAATGTTGAATGAAAACCCGGTCTCCCGGTCCATTCAACATTCAACATTGACCATTCAACATTCAACATTTCGTTTTTGACTCTCAATACCTAGCCATCGACGGCTCGATCTCGACCGCCCAGCGATCGATGCCGCCTGCAAGCGACAGCGCGTCGAATCCCTGTTGCGACAGCCACTGGCCAGCCATCATCGAACGCATGCCGCCGTGGCAGTAAAGAACTACGGGGCGGTCGCGGGCAAGTTCGGGCAAGCGCTGTGGCAGCGTGTTCATCGGGATCAGCGTCGAGCCGTCGATCGAGCAGATGGCGGCTTCGCCTTCCTCGCGGACGTCGATGAGCGACGGCGGATTTTCGCCGGCCAGGAGTTGCTGCAGTTCGGTTGGAGTGATTTCGCGGATGCTCATGATGTGAACAAGGTAATCCAGACTTCGCCGTACTCGGCGCGGCGTAGCGCTTTCAAATGTTTCGTTTCGATGGTGAATGGTTCGCTGCGGCGTTGATGCTCGATGGCAACGAGCGCATCGTCATTGAGAATGTTTGCGCTGTCGATCGCGGCGAGCAGGTCGTCGTAACGGCCGAACGAGTATGGCGGATCGGCGTAGATGACATCGAAGAACCGGCCGCGCAGACG
This sequence comes from Thermoanaerobaculia bacterium, assembly GCA_034663965.1. Taxonomy (GTDB): domain Bacteria; phylum Acidobacteriota; class Thermoanaerobaculia; order Gp7-AA8; family Gp7-AA8; genus JADGNZ01. The sequence goes on from JAXDIO010000283.1 coordinate 4,527, forward strand.
CGGGATTTCCGCAAAGACGTCGCCGGCGATCGCGGTGACCGGCGCATCCCACTCTTCCGCGAGCTGCTTGATCGTCGACACGCTCTTTCGATCCTGCTCGATTGCGATCGAAGAAACCGCGCCGCGCGAGATCGCTTCGAAGGAGAAGACGCCGCTGCCGGCGAAGAGGTCGAGGAAGTGCGCGCCGTCGATACGCGAGCCGCAGATATTAAAAAACGCCATCCGCGCGCGCTCCGAGGTCGGCCGGGTCTCGCGCGGCGGAACGGGAACGCGGCGCCCGCGCAACGTACCGGTGGTAACGCGCAGCGTGTTCAGCGGCTGACCGCTCCCGGTGTTCCGATGAAGTAGTTGTAGAGGTCCTTCACGTCGACGTAAATCGTGGTCGGCTGGCTCAGGCAGCGCAATTCCACGATTTTGTCGCTCACCACGCGCACGACTTTGTAGACCTTCTTGTCGTCGCCGACGAGTTGGTCGCCTGCTTTCGGCATGTAACCGGCCACACTGTTCGTGACGCCGCGGTCCTGATAGATCGCGCGCAACAGATCCTGCAGCGGCACGACCTGGTCGGAGAGCGCCTTCGGCATCGTGGCCATCGGATCGAACTGCCGCTCCACGAAATTCTGCTGCGCATCGTACGCGCGCAGCAGCGAACGGCGCGTGTCGCGAGGCTTGCTCAGTTCCGAGTCGCGCACCGAGGCGAGTGCGGAGGGCGAGATCGAATGGAGATAGCTGTGAAGCGCGTCGTCGGGAATGATGACTTTCTTGCGAATCGTCCCGCCGGTGCCGCGCACTTCCACGACTACCAGGCCGCCTTCGAAAATCGAAATCCGCTGGTAGACGTCGGTCGTGGTCGCGCTGTAGTCGACGAGCGGCCGCGGCAAACGTCCGTCGATGCGTTGCGGGCCGACGGCCTGCCTGCTGCCGGCGAGTTCCGGGATGTCGTACTTGGCGAGCTTCTTCCGCTCGCGTTCCGGAAGCGGAATGGCGATCGCGCCGCCGAGGGGCGCTTCATCGACCTGGCTGATGTCGTGCGTGGGATTGGGCGGCGGTGCCGGCTGCGGCGTTTGCGACTGCACCGCGGCGAGGAGGAAGACTGCGAGCGGGAAGATGCCGTGCATGTGTTTCAGTGTCCAGTGGTCAGTGGCTAGTGGTCAGGAGTTTTCCTGACCACTGACCACTGTCGCCTGACCATTCGAATCAAGGTACTTGATCGCCATCTCACGCGCAAACGTCTTCGCCTCGGCATGCTCGATCTCGCCAGTGAAGACGGCTTCGCGCGTTCGCTCCAGCGCCTTCGCGACGTGCGGTCCGAGGGGGACTTCGAGGTCGTTGCCGCGGATAGGGAGCTTGAACGATTGGAACTCCTGAAACCGCGCCACGTTCGACTGCTCCTCGGGGATTGCCGCAGCGACGATGCTCAGCATTTCCGGCGATGCGTGCTTGAAGAGCCGGAAGCGCTGGTGATCGGACTTGATCTCCGAGAGCGCGTCCGTGAATCGCGGCAATTCGTTCGCGAGTTGGACGACGTTCCGCGCGCGCTTCTGTGAAAAGCCGGAGCCTTCCAGATCGACGGGCGACGCATTTCCATGCAGCAGCGCGGCCGTGTACATCACCTGGCAATCGAGGTTTGTGCCGTCGAGCGCTGATGCTGTTCGCCGCAGCCGCTCTTCGAGATCGCGATCGAAGGGACGCTTTCCGAAGAGCACCTGGAGCACGCCCGCGGCGCTCAACGCGGCGACGGCGTTCGGCGCGGATTCCTCTTCGAATGCGAGGAACAGCTCGCGCCAGATCCGTTCGCGCGCGATCGACGCCAGCGCGCCCTCGGCCACGGCGCGGTCGAGCAAGCGCGCGGTGTCCGCTTCGAGCGAGAAGCCGAGGCGCGTGGCCAGGCGCACGGCGCGAAAGATGCGCGTCGGATCGTCGATGAAACTCTGGTCGTGCAGCACGCGAACGGCCATCGCAGCGAGATCGCGCTCGCCGCCGGACGGATCGTGCAACTGGCCCGTGGTGAGGTCGAGGGCCATGGCGTTGATCGAGAAGTCGCGGCGGAGAAGATCGTCCTTCAACCGGCCGGCAGTCACGGTCGGGAGCGCGCCGGGCGAGCGGTAACGCTCCTTCCGCGCCGTGGCGATATCGATCTCCGGCAGCCCGTCGGCGGTGATTTTGTACGTGAGAAATTGCGGAAAGGAGCGCAGCCGTCCGTTGATTTTCTTGGCAACCGCGCGGGCCAGCGTCGAGGCGTCGTCTTCGAGCGTCAGGTCGATATCGACGACGTCGTGACGGCCGAGGAGGAGGTCGCGAACGGGACCGCCGACGAGGAAGGGGCGCAGCTCCTTTTCGGTGGCGACTTCCTTGACGAGATCGAGGCCGCGCTTTTGCGCGTTGGGGAGGTTTTCGAGAGAGATCATTGAAGGATGGATTCGTAAAGTTCGATCAGCGCCCGGGCGCGGTGGCGCGGCCTGAATTTCGAAGCAGTCTGTTGGGCGGCGACCGTCTTGCTGTGACGTAACTCCGGCTTAAACAGGGCGGCTAGTATCGCATGAGTCCATTCGTTGGGATCGCCGGGCGGAACGAGCACGCCGGTGCGCCCTTTCTCGAGTCGCTGCACATTGATCGCAGTTCGCGAGGCGATGACTGCCGTTTCCGCGACGACGGCCTCAGCGACGAAGCCGTCGAAATCGTTTTCGCTTATGGCCGGATCGACCCACACATCTACGCCACGTAGATCGTCCGGCGACGGGGCGGTGTCGAAGAGCAGCCAGTCGACGTCGTCGCGGTATCGCTGAATGCGCGCGGCGGTCTGTTCGATGATGTTGCGGAGTTGCGGCCGCGCGAAGGTGCCGACGGTCGGATTGCCCGGCTGTTTCTCAACGGACGCGAAGTATTTTTCGTCGACCGCCTCGGGGATGAATGAGTCGATGGTGTCTTTCAACGGCGTGATGATGCGCTCCGGCGGCCTCGCTCGCCGGAATCGCCGGCGGCGCGGGCGGGCGTTGCTGACGTACGGCAGATCGAGCTCGACGAACATCTCTTCCGGCGCGTAGACGTGAATCAAATCCGCACCCGCCGCTTCGCCGATGCGCACATCGTGTTCCGCCGAAAGCGACGCGAAATCGATCCGCTGCGATTTGCGCTCGTACTCGGAAGCGCCGGGAAGAACGAGCTGCGCGATGATCACGATGCGGACCTTATGACAAGTCGAACACTGTCGTCGGCGCTACGCGACGGAGCGCTGGCGTCCTCGCCGGCTGGCCCGGCGGCGTCTCGCCGCCGAACCGCCAAACCCTCAAATCTCGCTGGTAACAAGACGCCGGCGCAAGCCTCCCATTCGGCGGCGAGGACGCCGCCGAACCAGCCGGCGTGACGCCAGCGTTCCGGCCGCATACATTCGGCGCAATCCTGTATGTCATCCTTCGCGCGCTTCGGATGACACTGATCCTCTACCTCCTCACCGCCGCCGTGCTGCTCGGCATCGCGCACGCGCACATCACGCGGCTCACGCGTTGGGCGGCGCTGGCGCTGCTGTTGATTCCGCTGGTATTCACCGGACGCGCGCTGCTGACCGGGCGCGTGTACGCGCCGGTCGAAATGGCGTACGCGACGGAGCCGCTGAATGCGTACGGGGCCGAAGTCGGTGCGCAGTCGCCGCAGAACGGGATGCTGTCGGACATCGCGTTCCAGATGATCCCGTGGCGGCAGGCGTTGCGGCGGTCGATGGCCAAGCACGAGTGGCCGTTGTGGAACCGGTTCGAAGGATGCGGCGACGTGCTCGCCGGCGGGGCGCAGGCGGCGCCGTTTAGTCCGTTCACGTGGATCGCGCTGCTTCTTCCGGTCGCGGCGAGCTTTGGTTACACGGCATCGATCGCGTTTTTCATCGCGGCGCTCGGCGCATTTTTACTGGCTCGCGATTTTGAATGCAGCGAACTGGCGTCGCTCATCGCCGCGACCGTCTTCACCTTCTCCGCGCCGATGGCGTTGCAGATTCTCTGGCCGCTGGGATTCGCGTGGGCGTTTCTTCCGCTCGTGCTTCTGGCAACGCGGCGGGTGGTGGTCGCGCCGTCGATGCGATCCGCGTCGATGCTGACGACGGTGCTCGTATTGGAGGTCGTGACCGGGCATCCCGAAACGTTGCTCCACGTCACATTCCTCGGCGGAATCTACGGCGCGTACGAACTGCTGCGGCCGGGACGCGCGCACCGAGGACTGGCGATCGTGTGGGCCATCGCGGCAGGCATGGTCGCGCTGCTGCTCACCGCCATCGCCTTGCTGCCGTTTCTCGAAGCGAGCCCGCAGACCGCGGAACATTTCATGCGGGCGGGGGTCTTCGCAAAAAGTCCGTTGCGCATCCCTGCGGGCCGCATTTCGGCGGCGCTCATTTCCGACCTGCTGCCGTTCGCGCGGCACTTGTTCCGGCAGTTTCTCTTCGCGCGTGCAGAGGCGGGAAGCATCGCGCTCGCGCTGGCGATCTTCGCGCTGTGGAGGTCGCGCGCACGCGAGCGATGGTTCTTCGCCGTCCTCGGTGTCCTTTGCCTGATGGTCAGTGCCGAAGTGTGGCCGGCCGCGCAGTTCATTCATCGACTTCCGTTGCTCCGATTGGCGATGAACGACCGGCTCGCCTCCGCCGTCCCGCTCTGCCTCGGCGTTCTTGCGGCATTCGCGATCGATGCTCTCTCCGATCGCGCCGGCGCGGTGATGGCCGCGCTGCTGATCCTCCTCGCCGCCGGCGCCTCGGCGATGCGGCCCGGCTCGATCGACATTCCGCGATTTGTCGGCGAGCTCGCGCCGTTGGCAATTGCCGCGGTGATCGTGCTCTTCGCGCGCAATCGATCGTCGATCGCGCCATCGCTGCTCGCGTTGATCCTGCTGCAGCGCACGATTTCTGACGGCTCGCTGATCCCGGCGAACGATGCGCGGATCGCGTTCCCGCCGATCGCGCTCTTCCAGCCGATGCAGTCGATTCGCGAACCGTTCCGCATCGTCGCGACGGGACCGGCGCTCTTTCCGAACACCGCCACGATGTACGGCCTCGAGGATGCGCGCGTGCTGACGGCGATGTCGCTGAACCTGTTCGCAGAGACGTTTCCGGCGTGGTGCCGGCGCGGCGGATACGGCTTCAATCAGATCGACGACCTCACGCGGCCAATGCTGTCGATGATGAACGTCCGCCTCGCGATCGTCCCGCAAAACGATCCGATTCCGGATGGCTGGCGCGACGTCGTCACCGACCATGGCTCGCGTCTCGTCGAGAACATGCGCGTTCTGCCGCGCGCCTTCGTGCCGCGCAGCGTGCGCATCGGCGTTTCGAATGATGTCGAGGACATGACCGCGGCCACGAATTTCGCCGATGTCGCATGGATCGACGTGCCTGGCGTCGCGCACGATGCGGCCAACGGACCGGGGAGCGTAGGCATCCGTCGCCGCAAACTCGGATTTCGAATCGATGCGTCGATGGAGCGCGCCGGTCTGGTGGTGATCTCCGAGGCGGCGTGGAAAGGGTGGCGCGCCGATGTCGATGGAGCGCCGACGAAGATCATCCGCGCCAATCACGCCTTCCTCGGCGTGTTCGTTCCGGCGGGCAAGCACACGATCCGGCTGACGTATTTGCCGCAGTCGTTCGTCATCGGACGCGCGATCACATTTGGGACGATCGCGTTGATCGCGCTTGGAATGGCGGTTCGGATTGTGCTGAAAAAGCGCTCAAAACGCCTGCCCGCTTGAAAACGCGATGAGCCATCCTTTGCGGCCAAGGGGATCGCGGTTGAGGGCGTAGGCGAGGTCGATGCGCAGAAGGTTTTTCGGGGTTCGCGGGAGGCCCATACGCAGGCCGATGCCGATGTCGCTTTTTACGTGCATCAGGTTCGTGAACCCTCCGCTGGTGGCGTTGCCGGCGTCGGCGAAGACGACCACTCCCGGTGAGGCGAGTTGGAGGATTTCGCGGCCGAGGTAGAGGCGCTCTTCGACGTTGAGAACGATGGCCCGGCTGCCGGCGAAGGCGTGGGCGCGATAGCCGCGGAGGCCAGTCAGGCCGTCGGCGAAGAATTGCTGCTCGGCGTCCATGCGCCAGCCGCTGCTCATCGAGAGGCGGCTGAGAAAGGTAGTCGGATGCGTCGCTCGTCCGCCGCGGCGAACGTAGAGCACGGACGTGCCGGCGAGCGTGTTCTGCGGTCCGCCATCCAGCCGCGACGAGAGCGCAACGGCCGGCATGATGAACCCGTTGCCGAGCCACTTGCCGTCACCCGCCGCGACGCGGAGGTACGACGTGGTCCGGTCCACGCCCAACGAACGCGGAGAGATCGCGGCTTCGACCGAATACTGCCGGCCGAGGTTGAAGTCCTCGTAGCGAATGTCCTTGTTGACGAAGTTGAGTTTCACGAAATCGTTGGCGGAGCTGTCGTACCGGACGAAGACGTAGCGGAACTCACGATTCGCCGGAAGCGTCTGTGCCACGCCGCGATTCATCAGGGCGAAGGAGTCATCGACGGCGCGAACGCCGGCGGTCAGGCGATGGGCACTGACGTCGTTGGGATCGAGTGCGACTCCGAAACTCGCGCCAATCTCGCGATGCTGCTGCCGGAAGCGCTCGGTCTCGACGCCCCCGCCGTAGAGATGATCGAACTGGCGGAAGCCGGTGAAGGAAGCGTCGGTCGCCCACGGCGTGGCGAAGGAGTAGAACGGCCGCGTGACCTGAAAGCGGTGATCGTAGCCGTCGGAGTTCACGCCATAGCCGAAGTTGGCTTTCCAGTAGGGCGCGAAGAAGGCCGGGTCGGTGTAGGCGACGCCGATGCGGGAACGGTCGACGCCGTGCTGCCATCCGAGCTCGAGGTCTTTTCCGAGTCCGAGGAGATTCGTCTCGGCGAGAGTCGCGCCGATGGTGCTCTTGCCGCCTTTGCTGCCGGCTTGCGTCTCCGGTGCGATCGACCACGAATCCTGCGTCGTCACGGTGACGTCGACAACGCCGTCGTGCGGCTCGGATGGAACGACCGAGGCGGACTTGAGGAAGCCGAGCGCGCGCAGGTTGCGCTCGGTCTCGGCCAGCCGCGGCGGACTGTACGGATCGCCTTCGTGGAACAGGAGAAACTTCTCGATGACGGACTTGCGCGTCTCGATGTGCAGACGGTCGGCGAGTTTGTAGAGGGCTCCGTGGCCGGCCTCAGTGTCGGAATACACATCCAGCGGGTGGATGGTGATGGTGCCGATACGGAGGGGTGGCTCCGTTTGCGCGCTGAGCGCGGCGGCGACTGCGAATCCTAGGAGCGCGAGGAGGACGGATTTCACCGGATGCGGTTTGAGAGTAGCAGATCGGGGAGTGGGGAGTCGGGGGTGGGGAGTGGGAGTGAAAGAAATGACTCGCGCGCCGATCTCCACACCCTACTCCCCACGCCCCACTCCCCATTTGCTATCCTGCTCGTCACACCAATCCCCGGAGGAAATCCCTTGGACAGTTATCGTGGCGGCTGGATCGAAATCATTGCCGGAGGCATGTTCTCCGGAAAATCGGAGGAGTTGATCAGGCGCCTGCGCCGGGCCGTGATTGCGCGCCAGCGTGTGCAGGTCTTCAAGCCTCTCATCGACGACCGCTTCAGCACCGAGGACATCGTGTCGCGCGACGACCGTCGGCTGAAGGCGCACGCGGCGGCCACGAGCGCGGAGTTGCTGACGCGTGTCGAGATCGGGATTCAGGTGGTTGGGATCGACGAGATCCAGTTCTTCGATGCCGGCATCGTCGACGTCTGCATGCAGTTGGCCGATGCGGGGATTCGCGTGATCGCGGCGGGACTCGATCAGGATTACATGCGCCGTCCGTTCGGACCGATGCCGGCGCTGCTGGCGGTGGCCGAGGATGTGTCGAAGATGCACGCGGTGTGCGTGCGTTGCCGCGGCGCGGCGCACTACTCGCAGCGCGTTTCGGGCGGCAATGCGCAGGTCGAAGTGGGCGATTCGTCGTACGAGGCGCGATGCCGCGCGTGCTACGAGTTGTACAAATCCGCCCCAATCGAGGAGCTGGCGGTGCAGCTCACCATCACCGCATCGGCTTGACGTGTAGGCCTGACATTTGTTGTCAGTGGCCGGTCAATAGAATGACCTTCGCGCTGATGCCGGACGTCGCCTCGATCGCATAAGTTGCTCACGGTCAGTACGATAGGTGGATCAAACCGACTGGTATCGCGCTTGCCGTATACTCTCTGACTTCCCCCCCAATAAAGAGAGGTCCGGCGTGAGACGAAGACAAAAGGGCTTCACCCTGCTCGAACTGCTGGTGGTCGTGGCCATCATCGGCATCATTGCCTCGATTGCGATCCCGAATCTGCTCGTGGCGATGCAGCGTGCGAAGCAGCGCCGGACGATGGTGGACATTCGCAACATGGCCACCGCATGGGAATCGCGGAACAGCGAAGCGAGCCGCTACAACGCTGCCGGACAGGCGAACGGCGTCGAGGGCGCCGACCAGCCCATTACCGCGGCGAATCTTCAGTCGATGCTGGAGCCGACGTACATCCGCGTGGTACCGAAGATCGACGGATGGGGGGTGGCGTATCAGATGTACACGAATAAGGCGTATGGTGCCGCCGCGAAGGCGAACGTTTACGCGATCCTTTCGGCAGGAAAAGACGGGGTCATCGAATCCGATCCGACCACCGGTCCGTTCACGAATTTCGATTGCGACATCGTTTACAGTAACGGAGTGTTTCTTTCCTATCCGGACGGGATGCTGTTGAACAAGTAGGCGCGTACGATCGTCAAGAACGGCCGCATGCACTCACTCCGGCTGCCGGGCATCCTGGCACTTTTGGGACTTTCCTTCTGCCTTCTCGCGCCGCTGCATTGCCGCCGCGCTGCTGCCGGTTCCGCCGATCCAGTCGAACGCGAAGCCGAGGGGGCGCTGGTTTCGTATCTGCGAATCGACACGTCGAATCCGCCCGGCAACGAGACGTCCGGCGCCCGCTTTCTGCAGCAGCTTCTGATCAAAGACGGCATCGACGCGAAACTGATCGGCTCCGATCCGAAGCGACAGTCGGTGTACGCGCGGCTTGTTTCAGGCACCAATGAGAAGGCGCTGGTGCTGCTGCATCACATCGATGTCGTTCCAGCCATCGCGAGCGAGTGGACGAAACCGCCGTTCGCGGGCGTTCGCTCCGGCGGCTACATCTGGGGACGCGGCGCGCTCGACATCAAATCCCTCGGCATCGCGGAGCTGATGGCATTCGTCGATTTGAAGCGCCGCCACGTGCCGCTGCGGCGCGACGTCATCTACCTGGCTGTGGCCGACGAGGAGCTCGGCGGCGTGAATGGCTGCCGCGAGATTCTCGAACAGCATCCTGAACTGTTCACGAACGCCGGGTTCGTGCTGAATGAAGGCGGCTACAACGAGACCATCGTCGACTACGTTTCGTTCTGGGGCATTGAGGTGCAGGCGAAGGTGCCGCTTTGGCTGCGCATCACGATGAAAGGGAGCGCCGGCCACGCCGCGTCGCCGCCCGACGACGGCGGCACGCTCGGCAAACTCGTTCGCTCGCTCGATGCAATCAGCCGCATTCCGACGCCGTATCGTCTGACGCCGGCCGTGGCGCGCTCCTTTCGCGAAGCGGGGAAGGCGCGGCACGACGAGCGCGGCGAAGTGTTGCGCGGAATCGCCGAGCCGCTCGACGTGCCGCGGATCGAGCGCGTCCTCTCACCCGGCTATCGGAGCCTGCTGCACGACACGATTGCGATCACGCGTGTCGACGGCGGAAGCGCGATCAATGTCCTTCCGGCGAATGCCTCGGCGGATATCGACATTCGCTTGCTGCCCGACGAGACAGTGGACGCGATGACGGCAAAGGTGAAAGCGACGCTGCCGTCCGGCGGCGAGTTGCAAGTGCTGCTGACTGGACAGCCGGTTCCGGAGAGTTCGAGCGACACGGAGTTGTTCCGCATCCTTTCGTCATCGTTCAAGAATGCGGAAGCGGGTTCGATCGTCGGCACCGCGGTGGGATCGGGGACGTCGGACAGCCGCTACTTCCGCGCGCGCGGCATCGTCGCGTACGGGATCGCGCCGTTCAAGGTGAACTACTACGACGCCGACACGGTGCACGCGAACGACGAGCGTATTCGCGCGCGGTTCTTCGCCGAAGGCGTGCGGCTGATGCGGACGATCGTCACGCGTTTCTGCGGACCGGACGCGCGATGAAACAACGTTGGGCGTTTGCGGCGATCGCAATCTGTGCTCTCGCTGTCTTCGCGCCGGCCTTGATTCGGAACGAGGTCTTCTCGCTCCGCGATCACGGTGATTACTTTCAGCCGCTTCACTGGTTCACCGCCGTGGAGTTGCAGCACGGACGGCTGCCGCTATGGAATGCCTACAGCGCCTCGGGCGAACCGTGGCTGGCAAATCCGCAGACGGGGGTTTTCTATCCGCCGGCGTGGCTGTTCGTCGTTCTTCCGTTCGCGCGTGCTTACACGATCTATCTCCTGCTGCACGTCCTTCTGCTGGGATGCGGGGCGTATCTGTTGTTCGCGCGGCTGACGCGGCCCGGCGGCGGAGCGCTGATGGCGGCGCTGGCGCTGACGTTCTGCGGTCCGGTCATGTCGCTGCTCGACGTCTCGAACAATCTGACGACGTTCGCCTGGGTGCCGCTGATCGTGTGGTGCGCGCTCAGCGACGTTTCGGCGAAGACGTGCGGCGCGGTGATGGCGCTGTCGTTTCTGGCGGGCGAGCCGTTCTTCGCGTCGATCGGAGCGGTTCTTTTCCTCGTCGTCAGGAGACGCGGATGGATCGATAAGCTCGAGGCCGCGGCGGTGGCGTTCGCGTTGTCAGCCGTGCAGCTTTTCCCGTTCCTGAGCTGGATCGCGAACAGCGATCGCGCGCATGGCGGCATGACCAGAGCGCAGATCCTGCTCGCGTCGATGCCGCCGCGCGATTGGCTGCGGCTCGCCATTCCGCCGAAGGATGCGGTGTTCCATCCGGGCATGGGCCAGGAGTTCCTACCGATCGTTTATGCGGGATTGCTGACGATCATCTTCGCGATCGTCGGTATCTTCGCCGCGCGCCGCCGCGCCGCCGGGTGGCTCGCGCTCGTTCTTTTGTTGGCGCTCGTTGCTGCGGGCAACCATATCGGTCCCGTCGGTGATGTGCTGGCGTCGTTGCCGCTCACGCTCTTTCGCTATCCCGCGCGCCTTGTGCCGTTCGCGGTTCTCGGCATCTGCGCGCTGGCCGCGTTCGGCTGCAATGCCATTCGCAGCGAGCCGATCAAACTGCTCCTCGCGTTGCTGACCTTCGTCGATCTCGTGGTGCGCATCCAACCGCTGCTCGCAACGCAGCCCTTCGATCCTGGCCGCGTTCCGTATCCGCCATCGATCGGACGCGATTCGAAGATCGTACGCATCGACATGTCGAACGACCGCGATCGCGACGGCTGGATCCTCGGCTATCTGAACCTGTATCAACGAAGGTTCGACACGTGGACCGCCGCGCCGGTCGTTTCGCAGCGGTACGCCGCGATGATCCTGCCGGCGATCACAGAAGGCCGCCTTTCGACGATCAACGCCGTCTCCGGCGGCTACGTCGTTGCACCGCGGACGCTCGTCGCGTTTCCGCCGATCGCGTCGAGGCCGGGCGTCGTCATCCACCGCAACATCCACGCTCTGCCGCTCGCGTATTTTCAGGATGCGAGTCATCGAATCGCGCCCGTAGCGACGCTGGCATTCACGACATCGTCGGTCTTCATCGACGTCGATGCGCCGTCCGCGGGAGACGTCGTCATCACGCAACAGATGAGCAGCGGGTGGAGCGTTGAAGTCGATGGAACGCGCGTCGCTGCGAATCCATACGCGTTGTTTCGCACGGTCGCGATCGGTGCGGGACATCACTCGGTGAAGTGGATTTATCGACCCGCATCGCTTCTTGCAGGAGCGATTCTGACGATCATCGCGCTCGCGTACCTGCTCTTTTCGCGATGGTTTGTCAAGCGAGATGCGCGTGGAAAATTTCTTCGTGTGTCACTCAGAAATGCGTAGCAATTTTCGTGAAGTAGAGGTGTAGAATCCCGCTCTTCCAACGACGGTCAGGGGCAAACCTAATGCTAAGTATCGATGATCGTTTGAATCAGATCATTCGCGAATTGATTGGTAGTGGCATCACTCTCGAGCAGGCCGTAGAGGCGTTCGAGGGCAAGTACATCGTGGCGGCCATGTCGGCCAGCCGCGGCAATGTGACGCAGGCGTCGAAGGCGCTGGGCGTGCATCGCAACACGCTTCACAACAAGCTTCGCTCGCAGACGATGCTCAACGGATTCGCTGATTCCATTCGGCCGATGCGCCGCCGCCTCTCCGCCCACAGCGCGCGCGCACCGAAACCATCGAACGGCAAGAACACGCGCTCGCGCTAACCAGGGAACCTTTGCCACAGTCGCTCTCGCTTCCAGGTTCCGCCGGTCTCCGACAATCGATCACCGATCTCCTCCGCCGCCGCGGCAGCAGGATGCTTCCGATCAAAGAGATCTGGGAACGTCTCGAAGGCGT
>JAXDIO010000317.1:0-13449 GCA_034663965.1 Thermoanaerobaculia bacterium
CTACGAAGAAGCGCGCGCCCGCGTCATCACCGCGTCGATCTGCGCGAGCGCCGAAGAAAGCAGCTTCCTCTCCGAGTCGAAGCTCGCGCGCCGGATCGCCTCGGGCAGCGGCACCCACTCCACGTCGTCGACCTCGCTGAGCTGCGGCGTGAGCGTCCCGCCGACGTAGTACATCAGGTAAAAGTCGACGCTCTTCTTGATCAGCGTGTCGCCGGCGCGAAAAAAGTACTCGATCGTGTCGAGCCGCGCGACGATCTCCGCATCGAGCCCGGTCTCTTCCTGCACCTCGCGCAACGCCGCCTGCTCCGAAGTCTCTCCCTCGGAAACGGCGCCCTTCGGCAATCCCCATCGCGACCGTCCGCGCGTGGCGATCATGGCCACGAACGGCGCGCCGTCGCGAAGTTCGATGACCGCGCCGCCTGAAGAATGCTCGTTGCGCGTCTTGGGCATCCCCGGATTCTACGGTTTCATCAGCGCCAGAGCCAATGCGGCGAGAACGCAGGCCAGAAGAAGCATCATCATTCGGGAGAGCGCCGGGACGATCCCCACGACCAGGAATGCCGTGGGATCCGACGGTGCCGCGGTGGATGGATCGTCGGATAGCCTCGTGGCATCGTTCGCTCCATTGCCATCCGAATCGTAGGAGACCGTGGCCTGGTTCGCGATCGTGGCTCCACTCGTTCCGGTATTGACTAGCGCCTGGATCGTGATTGTCACACTGCCAGCTCCGGCGATGGCACCGTTCCACGTCACGCTGTTCGTGCCGAGGTTCGCTACCGCCGTGCCGCTGCTCGCGCTGGCGCTGACGAGCGTGAGCGACGCCGGAAGCACGTCGGTCAATTCGTTGCCGGGGTTGTCCGTCTGCGCGATGCTGCCGGAGTTCGTGAGGACGATCGTGTAGGCGATGGGGGAACCTTCCGGATGCGCGGCTCCGCCGGCGATCGATTTCGTCGCCGTGATGTTGGGTGGAGTAGCAACGGCGGCAGATGAAGTGGAACTGTTGTTCGCGCTATTCGAATCCGAGGTTGGCGTGGTGACGGTGGCTGTGTTGTTGATGGCAGTTCCTGCGGAGGTTGCCGGATCGACGATGACGTCGAGCGCGAACGCCGCCACCGCTCCCGCGGCCATCGGCGACGTCGAACAGGAAATCGCTCCGTTCGTGCCGGCTGCGGGCGTGGAACACGACCAACCTGCGGGAACCGACAGCGCCGTAAACCGGAGCGGCGCGGGCAGCACGTCGGTCATCGTTGCGCTGGCCGCATCGCTCGGACCGTTGTTCGTAACTGTGATGGTGTAGTGGAGCGGCCCGCCCGGAATGACGAGCGACGCTGTACGGGTCTTCGTGACCCCGATGTCGGCGACAGCCGCGGTGGTCACGCTCGCGGTCGCGGAGTCGTTAGCCGAAATCGCGTCAGCGGCGGCAGAAACCGAGGCGGTGGCGCTGAGCGTCGTGCCGCCGGCGACGGAGCCCGGCACGTTCGAAACGATCGTGAACGTTGCCTGCGTCGCCGGGTTCATCGTCGATGACAACGAGCAGTTGATCGTCCCGTTGGTTCCCGCGGACGGCGTGCTGCAGGTCCATCCGGCGGGCGGTGCCAGCGATACGAACGTCGTCGGAGCGGGAAGCGGGATGCTGACGGTAGCCGCGCTGGCAGTGCTCGGCCCGTTGTTGGTCACGACCACCGTCCACGTCAAATCGGTTCCGGCATTCACAGGATTTGCGGCGCCTGCGATGGCCACGCTGAAGTCGGTTGACGGCGCGACCAGAACGTCGACGTCGAAGCTGTTGTCGTTCGCGTTGGGATCGGGCGTCGCGCTGGTGATGCTCGCGGTCGTGCTGAACGTTCCGGAGGCCGTGGGCGGAGTTGACGCGGTGATGGTCACCATCGCCGTTCCGGGAGGCAGCGTTGCCACCGTGCAGTTAACCGTTCCTCCGCTGCCCGGCGCGGGCGCAGTACACAACCAGCCGGCCGGAGCGCCATCCGATTGGAACGTGACGCCCGAGGGGAGGGGAAAGTTCAACGTTAACGACGCGGCATCGTCAGGACCTTCGTTGCTCACGTTGATGACGTAATCGAAGTTTGCTCCCGCGGCGACGGGCTGCATCTGCGTCACGGAAACCTGGACCGAAGCACTTGCCGACGGCGCTTGAACGGCGATGGCGAACTGGGGAACGAGACAGAAGAGGACCAGGCCGCAGAGTGCGGCAACAACGGGCTTGAACAATTCGAGGGATCTCCTTACGGCTGCGGAACGGACGGCGCATTATGCGCCAGGAAGTCGCGCAGCTCGCGCTCCCACACCGCCGCCCACGTGTGCGTGCTGTGCCCGTGCGTGGCGTCGCTGGTGGGGATGAGCACGTATCGTCCTCGCTTCACGCGCTTCATGGCCGCCTCGAGAATGCCGAGCTCCGGCGGGTTGATGAAATCGTCGGCGGAGTTGATGGCCAGCAGCGGCGCAGTGATCCGCTCGAGCTGCGCGGACGGATCGTAATCGCTCGACGACTCGATCGCGTACAGCAGATCGTCGGCATCGGTCGTAGCCAGCCGCGTTTTCAACTGCTCGCCGATCCAGCGATCTGCGTCATCGCGCGTCGGACCCGATTTCTGCCACTGCAACGGCGCGCTGCCGGCGAGGAGAAGGATCTGCACGGCGCCAGCGAGATCGTTGCGCTGCAGGTCGTCGATCATCATCTTCCGCCACATGCGATTCCGCCCGGCGATCTGTGCCGGCGCGCTGGCCAGCGGCACGAGCGCATCCGCAGCATCCGGCCAGCGCTCGCCCCACATCCACGTCTGCATCCCACCCATCGACGTCCCCATGACGAGGTGAAGGTGCTCGATTCCGAGTCCATCAACGAGCAAACGATGCTGCAACTCGACCATGTCGGCGTAGCCGTAGTGCGGAAACTTCGACCGCAATCCGTCGCTTGGCTTGCTCGACTTCCCATGCCCGATGTTGTCCGGAATGACGATGAAGTACCGGCTCGCATCGAGCACGCCGCCCGGCTTGAACAACACGCCCGCGAACCGGTCGTTCAGAAACTGCTGCAGCGATCCACCGGTGCCGTGGAGGGCGAGGACGGTATTCGTCCCATGCTCCGTCCGCCGCAATTTCCCGATCGTGGCGTAGTGAATGCGCACCTCGGGTAAAACCCCGCCGCTGCGAAAATGAAAGTCCTTGACGACGAAGTCGGCCTCGGACGCAGCGGGGATTTGCGCGTGAGCGGAGAGGGCGACGAGCAGAAGGAGAAGAACGCTAACGTGTCGCATTGCAACGAGTCTAGCGTTTCCGCCAGCTCGTTCAGTATTGTGATGGCTCACGATGGCTTACTCCGTTTTAGACACCGTGGTACTCAACCGCGATCTTCCTGAGCATGGACTGAAACGCGGCGATCTGGGCGCGATCGTGGAGGTTTACGGATCCGACGCTTTGGAGGTCGAATTTGTGACGGCTTCCGGCCAGGCTAGCGCGTTGCTGACGCTCAGCGCAACGGACCTGCGTCAAGTTGCCGAGACGGATCTCCTAACGGTCAGAGAGCCTACGAAGTGAGCCGCGTGTGCCAGTACGACGGTCGTCGACGATCATGCGCAAACGCGAGAATACGAATCGCGCTCGGAGTTTCGAGATAGACAACGTGGTACGGGAAACGCCGCACAGGCGTTCGACGAGCCGCGAAAGCCTCCGGAACGTTTGGCACGGGTCTCCCAGACCGCGGCCACGAGGCGATAAAAGCCAACGCTTCATCGACCGCTTCAAGAAAATCACGACCGAGGTCAAGTCGCTTTTCTTCGTACCAGTTGGCCGCCTCATCGAGCTCAACGGCGGCTTCTGGTTCGATCTGGAACGGAAGGATCACCGTTGCCTGAGACGCGCTTCGATTCGAGCGCGGACGTCTTCCCACGGCTCGCCTGTTGACTCGCCAGCGAGCACGCGTCGAGCTCGCCTCTCGATCTCCTTCCCCCAAGCCATTTCGACTTCGGCAAGATCCTCGGCCGGTTCATCATCAAGGCTGGCGAGCAACTCGGCAGCGACATCGGCGCGTTCGTCAACCGGCAATGTCAGCGCCTCTCGCAATACGGCTTGGGCACGGTCAGTCATGCCGCGATTGTAGGCTCGTGTAGGCTGCCCAACAAATGGACATCCTCATCGTCTGCCCCGACTCCTACGATCGCTGGGCGTTCCAGCGCGTTGCCGGGCATCGGTTTCATTTTGCCGATGCGGGGATCAGTCATTGGGAGGCGTCGCCGGAGTTTGATCCGATTGCGTATCTCGATCGATGCCGGGCGGTGATGGCGGAGCATCACGTTGGCGCGGTCGTTTCGACGCACGACCTCGGCGATTTGATTGCGGCGGTGCTGGCGCAGGAGGCCGGCTTGCCTGGTCCGTCTCCGGAGGCGGTGTTTTTGTGTTTGCACAAGTTGTACGGACGGCGGGCGGAGGTCGATCCGATCCGGTGTCAGCCGCTGCTGCTCGATGAGCCGCTGCCGGCAATCGCGTATCCGGCGTATTTGAAACCGCCGTGGCTGAAGCTCGGCCTGCTCGGATTCAAAGTCACCTCGGACGATGAAGCGCGCGGCGCAATGGAGCTGGCGCGAGCCGAGTTGCCGGCGTGGACGCGGCAGTACTACCGGCTGTTCGAACGCGCCATCGATCTCGCGAAGTATCCGCTGGCGACGACCGACATGATGCTGGTCGAGGAGTTCATCGAAGGGAGTCAGGTCACAGTCGAAGGGTGGTCGCTCGCCGGCGACATTCAGATCTGGGCGATGACCGACACGAACACCTTCCCCGGCACGCGCGTCATCGACAACTTCTCGACGCCGTCGCGCGTCGATGCGGAAAGGGCGGAGACGCTGCGCGCGAAGACGATCGAGACGATTCGCGCGTTCGGATTCGATGGCGGCTTCTTCAACATCGAGTTCTGGTTGACGCCGAACGGCGTGCGGCTGACCGAGGTCAACGGGCGATCGGCGGCCTGCTTCGGCGGCATTTACGAGCTCGGACTCGGCGCGGATATTTTCGCGGCTGTTGCTGACATGGCTACTGGAAATCCGCCACGCGCGTTGCCGAAGACGACCAGACGTGTGGCGGGGCAGTTCAACGTCATCACCTTTGAAGACGATCTCGCCGGCAATCTGCTCGACTACGACGCGGCCGCGGCGATGCCGGAGTTCTCGGCGTTCCGGAAACCCGACGAGCGCGTCCGGCCGGTGTCGGAATTCGGTGTCGTGCTCGGGCAGATCGAGATCGCTGGCGAGTCGTACGACGAGATCCACGAGCGCGCCGAGGAGATGCGGCGGAGGCTGATGAAGTAACATCCGCGCATCAGTCCATCAGAAATCATGACCCCGGAAATGCGGCGCGTGGTGACGGAAGCGGAGACCGCCGCGCGCAATGGTTGGAGCGACGACGCGGTGAAGTCACTCACGGAAGCGGCGCGCGAACTTCGCTGCGATTCGGAAGAAGTGGCGCGGCTGCTGGCGCTGCCGGTCGCCGATCACGGTTTTCGCGAAGAGGTCTTCACGACCGATCCTGCCTTCCACGCCAGCGTCTTCGCGCTCGGCGCGGGCGAGACGATTCCGTTGCACGATCATCCCGCGCTCGATGTGATCTCGAAAGTTTTGTGTGGACGGATGCGCGTTCATACCTACGAGTGGATCGATCAGGCCTCGCTGCTGGCGCGCGATTGCGGCGAGATGGTTCTCGATCCTGGCGATGACGCGCTGGTGCTGCGCAAATCTCCGGGAACGCTGCACACGGTCACTGCCATCGAGCCGACGGCGTTCCTCGACCTCTTCGCGCCGTACTACGACGATGACGCGCGGCCGTGTACGTACTACAAAGTCGCACGCCTGAACGATGAGGTCCAACTGCGCGCAGTGAGCTGGGAAGAGGCGCGGCAATGACCACGGCCATCCTTCTCGTCGAAGCGCGCGGTCAATCGGTGCACTGCCGCGAGGATGCTTGCGTGAACCTCGCGCAGGCGTCGTGGCTGGCGCGCGAACTCGTTCGCGCAGGTGTCGACGTCCGGCTGCGGCTGATCGCCGACGCGGGGCAATCGATCGAGGAGTATTCGATCCTCTGCCACGCCCAGGACGAAGCCGGCTCGTTCAAAGCGCGCATCGTCAATGCTGCCGATCCGCGCGAGACCCGCTACACCGTCGTGCGCGAATTACGCGCCCGGCTGCCGTTCACATTCGGCGCGGTTCCGGCTGGCGGTATCGAGATTGAGGATCGCCTTTTTCATTCGCCGCTCGTTGCCCGAATCGCGGGCGTGAATTCTGAGTTGCTTGCGGCGCTGCGCAATGTGAACCATCCACTGTTCGAAACGTCAGCCGTCGATGAGATCGAAATGCTCATCGCCGCGCATACGGGAAAACCGTATCTCGATCTCGATCTTGCGATCGCGCAACGGGCCATCGCGCTCGTAACGGGCGACGAGTTCGAGGCCATCGACATCGCCACCATTTCGCGCCCGGAGGATGATCCGCGGCATTGGCTGCATGAAGAAGCGGGACGGACGCTCATCGAAAACGATCTGCTGCGAAAACAGAGCGGCGAGTCGGGCGGCTTTCACGACCGACTGATCGGCGTCTTCGCCTCGATCAACCCGAATGGCGAAGAGCAACCGTACTTCAATTCGCCGACGTGTTGCCGCGTCGAACACGGCAAGGTTCGTCTGATCGCTCGCGACCGTTTCAACGTCCTCGGCCTCGCCGCTTCGGAACGAATGCAATTCGACCGTTTCCGAGAATTGCTCGACGCGCAGAACGCCGGCGCTGCGGAACGACTCCTCGCGATCAAGTATCCGCACACGGCGCGATTCGTCGCGGCGAGCATCGCCGAGGAGGCGATCGCAGTTGAGGATGCGCCGGTGCATGTGATGTTCATCGACGGCATCGGCGGCTGGAACCCGACAACAGCCGGGCAGATCGACGTCGAGTTGCGCGCATCGTTGCCGGACGCGATCACGTACAACCACGTAACCGCGCGCGATCTCTACCATGAGCTGCCGCCGTTCGCGGGCGGCATCCTGCCGGTCATCAACGCGCTCGCAGCGAACCCGCCGTCTCTGTTCGAGAACGACGGGCTCGCCGAATCGTTGCTTCAGTCCGTGATCGAGCGCGTGGTGCCGGCCACCAGCAATTTCCACTCGTGAATCTCGGTCGCTTTCACGTTCAACTTGCCGATGAAGTCCATCAGCCGCTGCGTGTTCTCGGCGGCCGTGTGCGTTGACGGATCGTACGTGTCGGTGAAGCGCTGGCGCAGGTAGTACGGAGGGATGGTCTGGTAGTAAATCTGCGCGCGCACCTTGGCCGCGTTCGGAACCTTGCTCAGCGGCACCTTGTAGATGATCGTGTCGCAACCGCAGCCGCTGAGGTAATCGGGATCCTTCGCCGCGGAACCGTGCGGCGCCGTCTCGGCGGCGCGCGGACCGTCAGGCTTCCAGCCGCGCGGCAGCAGCCGGTTCTTCTTGATGTTGTTGAACAAGCTTAGAAAACTGGTCGTGAACTGTCCCTCGGTGTCCTTCACGAGCTCTTCGTAAATCTGCACCTGCGACTGGTCGCTGATCACGGTGTGGTGGTCCTGATACTGACCGCCGGAGAAGAATTCGCTCCCGAGGATCGAGCCGCCCGGTCCGTTCGTGATCATTCCGAACTGATTCGTCGCACCCGAGGCCCAAACCGGATTGCCTGACGCATCGAGCACTTCGAAATCGAGGAACGCGCGGCGGAACGAGACACCGGACGGGAAGCTGTGGCCGGCGTTGTTTCTCACGCGCACTTTCACCTCGAGGTCGGTGGCGGTCTTCTTCATCGACATCACATCGACGGTCGCGGTTTCCTTGCGCGCCAGATCGATCGTTGCCTGCTCCGCGAGCGTGAGTCCTTTCACGACGGTGCTCGGATCCATCAGCATCGGATCGGTCGTGCGGATGCCGAGGATGTCGGAGAACTGCAGGAACATCTCCTGGACGAAAAGGTTGATGCCGACCAGCGTATGCCGCACGAAACCGGTCCGCGTCTGCAGCGCGATGTCCTTGTCGGGAAGGCGGTCGTCGACGTACGGATAGGTCTCGTCCTCGATGTTGGCGATCTTGTAAGCGAGGTCCTGGCTCTTGAACTCCTTGAGCTTGAACGTCGACGGCATGTGGCACTGCTGGCAGGTCTGCGCCTCGCTCGACGCCGGCTGCCGTTCGTTCTGAAAGACGCTGTTCTGCCACTCGAAGTAGGTGGTCTGCTCGAAATCCGTTCTGACCTGCACGCCTTTCGAGTTCAGCACCGGAAGCTCGATCGTGTGGCAGGAGCCGCAGAGTTTTGAATCCTTCACGTACTCGGTGTGCACCGGTGTCATGTCGAGCGCGTGGTTCATCGGCGGCGCTTGCGGATCGGTGAAGGGACCGATGACGGTCTTCGGATCGGTTACGTTGAATTGTCCGGTGAAGGTCGACGGCTGGCCGAGGTCCTTGTCGGAGATGTGATGGCAAACGGTGCAGGAGATGGAGTCGCGAGCGAGCGCGCCGTATTTGTTATCGCCGCTCGGCTGCGCGAGCGACGGCGACCAGGAGTAGACCATCTCCGGTTCGAAGGGCTTCTTGTTGTTGGTGTCGATGGCAAGTTGCCGCTGGCCCATGGCGCCGTGGCAGCGGAAGCAGATGTTGGGGATGGTCGTCGGCAGCTTCGCGTTCGCGTGGAGCTTCAGCTCACTGGCAATCTGTGAAAAGAAGACCGGATCGCGGCCGGAAAGACCCATGAGAGACGCGCGCCATTCGCCGTAGGGCGATACGTTGTAGGCCGGCGTCGGAGTGCCGCTGGCGGGGTAAATCATGTTGGCGGGATACGGTCCGATGTTGCCGGTGCCGTCGTGGCAGCCGATGCATTGATCCGAGGTGATGAATTGCTCCGGACCGTTCTTCATGGCCATTACGTGATCCCACGTCTCGCCCGGGAAGTTGCGATACGTGAGTTTGTCCGTCGACTTCCACCACGGCGCGAGGATCTTCAGCAGCTCGTTGTCGAACGACGCGGTGTTGAGAATCGGCGGTCCGCCTTTGCGCTGCTCCTTGGACAAATGACTGTCGGGATGGATGCTGACCGGATTGGCCATCGTGAGCATCACATTGAGATAGGTGATGGTGTTCGTGCCTTCGACGTTACGCATCGTCGAGTACGTTGAATTCGATGCCGCCGAGGCGTGGCAGTTGATGCAGTAGTTTCCGAAGCCCGCCGAGGGAAAGGCGGTGTTGCCTAACGTCGGAACGGTGTCGGGCTCGCCGGCGTAGCCGCTCCAGTACCAGCCGTCGTGCGACGCATTCGCCTCGCGCACCATGACCGTCCACCATCCCGCGTTGCCTGGAGTTGTCCACCACGGACTGGTTTGAGGCTGCTTGAACGGTGAGGGGAAACACCCCGAGGGGGGGATGTTGGGTGGCGCCATCGGATAGCAGTTTGCAGGTCCGCCGTACATCTCTTTGACGATGACGGCGTTGTCATCGATCGGAGTCGTTTCCCGCTGCTTCGGTGTGAGCTTCATCCACTTCGCCACCTCGGGCGAGTACCAGATGCGGACGGCGGGATGGGTGCCGTAGTAATCGCCGAGGATGTAGGGGCCGGTGTCGCGGATGAAGAGATCGTGAGTCCATCCGAGCTTGTCATAGCACGCCGATTTGAGAAACGGCCGCAGCGCTTTCTCGAACGCGACGGTGTCTTTGCTGGGCGGCAGAGCCGGGCTGAGGTTGCACTCCGGCGGGATGGCCGCGAACGCGGGGGCGGTGAGAGCGAAAGCGAGACACAGGGCAGCAGCTGTGCGCATGAGACTCCTCTCCGAATTTGGACCGGAAGGGAGTCTAACCTGATTTACAGCTTCCGCAATGCGCGCGCAGCGAGCTTCTTCGAGCGTTCGATCTTCTGCTCCTGGCTTCCACCGCCGCCGACGCTGACGCGCACGATCGTGTCGCCTTTGAGGACGTAAAGCGCGCCTGCTGCGCGGTTTCCGCTCCACACGGCAGAGTCTCCGACGCCCTTCACTATGAGCGCAGCGGCCTGATGCTCCTCCTCCGCTTCGCGCGACGGCGGCGCACTCTTCATTGCCGCGGAGCGATCACGATCGCGGTCCTCATCGTCGTACGCCGCTTCGCGCGCATTCGAAAAGTGGCCGCGCCAGAATGCCGACGTCTTGCCACGCATGACGTCGACGCTCACGGAGTTGGTGAACGACGGCAGCGCGTAGAAACACTGCGAGACGATGAGGCCGTTCGCTTCGGTCTCGGTCAGCTTGGCGGATTTGAACTCCTCCCCCTGCACGCGGGCGATGTCGCGGGCCGTGAGGAGCTGACAGGCGTTCGGGAGCCGCGGCGACGACGCCGCGGTTCCCATCATGAACAGTACCGCCGTCAACATGTTGATCATCGAGTCAGCTGCGGCGTCGTGGCCGTGAAGACGCTGACCGGACCGACGTTGAGGTTCAACGTCTTAACCAGGTAGATGCCGCCTTGCGTAACCGGGACTGTGAGCGTGGCAACGCCGTTTGACGCTGCGTCCGCGCTGGCCAACACGATGCCGGTCGTTCCGACCAGTCCAACCCGAACGAGCATGCCCGCGGGGGCGGATGCGATGACGGAGATCGACTCCGCGTTGTCCGGGACGGTGATCTGCGAGACCAGCTCCTGACCGGCCGACATCGTTGCCGTGTTCGACGTCGTCGCGCCCGGGCCGCTGCTGGGTGACGCGTTCGAGGACGAGCTCTCGAGCGAGAAGCTGTCGAGATACGTCACGCCGTTGCCGCGAACTTCCAATGTGTGCGCGCCCGATTGCAGCGGACCGTACTTCTGGCTGAACGAGCTGGAGAACTGCGGGTTCTGCATCGTGCCGAGCGAACCAGCGAAACTGATCGTGCCCTGTGACACGCCGTCGAGGAAGATTTCGGCGGTGCCGCCCTTGGTGCTCTTCGCGAAGTTGTAGGTGATCGATCCGAACTGATTCGCGGGCACACTGAAGGCGAGGCTCGCTTTCGGCTTGCCGCTGGCGAACCGGAAGTGTCCGGCGCTGGCGTTGCCGTCCTGCGCGAGGTGCCATCCGCTGGAGTACGCGATGCGCGAGTCGTTGTCTTCGATCGTCGTGACGACCGGCGGCGCGCAGAAGCCGTTGCCAACCATCAGGTAGGTGGCGGTGGTCGACGCGGTGTCGATGGCCGTGCGGCTGGTCGTGAGAACGGTGCCGGTGGTGACAAACGTGCGCGCAAGAAGGCCGCCGAGGATGTCGCCGGCGGCGGCGTTGCCGATCTTCGAATTCGAGATGACCAGGCGGATGGTGCCGTCGGCCGAGTACGTCGATTCGGCATCGAGCGCCCCGAGCGGATGCGGCTGACCGACCGCGGTCACGACGGCCTTCGTCAGATCGATCGTGCCGTATTCGTATCCGACCACACCGTTGTTGTCCGTGTGCATGTCAATGTAATACGAGCCGCTGTCGGTGGTCGGGAAGTTCCAGAGGATGCGCCATTCCGACGCCGGCGGAACGCTGGCCAGCGACGCAACCTTCATCGTGAAGACGAGCTTTTGCGAGCCATCGGCGTAGTACGGCTCGGCGATGGAGACTGACTGGATGTCGAGCGCCGCATGCGCGGCCGCGGTGCCGTCAGCGGTCGGGTCGGTCATCATCGTGACGCCGGGAAGCGTGCACGAGTTGCCGTTGCCGGTGGAACTGACGGTGTTGCTGCCGCACGACGAACCGGACGCGTTGGTGGCGATGACGGAGTAGTTGTACGTCGCGGTCGGATTCGCGGTCGGATCGGTGTACGACGTGTTGGTGGTCGTGGCGATCGTGCTGCCGTTGCGCTGCACGGTGTACTTCGTGATCGCTGACCCGCCGTTGTTGCCCTCGGACCACGAGATCTTCGCGAGGTTGCCGTTGCGCGTGACGGTGACCGCCGGCGCGGACGGCGCAGTCGGCTCGGCCGGATCGAATTCGCCGAACATCCGTCGTCCGCCAGTCTGCCGCAGGATCGAAGCGACCGCGGAGTACGAGTTGCCGCGTGCGGCGTCAGCGCCCTGGACGCAGGCATCGACGCAGCCGTCGGCAAAACCAACCAGCATGCGGCCCTGTTTGTCGATGGTCATATCGTTGAAGTCGAGCAGGTTGCGCGACATCTCCGCGCCGCCCGCCAGCCAGATCGGTCCGCGCTGTACCGGATCGTTCGGCGTGGCGTTGACGAGGTGCCAGGTCGAGCCGGCGTCGTACGTCGTGGCGACGTACATGTACCAGACGCCAGGGAACGGGCGCGACTGCAGGCTGCCAATGCTCTTCGTACCGAGGAAGGCGAAGGCGGCGCGGTTGTCATCCCCGGCTACGACCTCGGCGAAGACCGCGTTGTTGATGCCCGCCGCGGCGCCCACGTCTTTCACGTCATGCCAGTTCTGCCCGTGATCGTCGGAGATGGCGATCACGGGATGATTGTCGTTGTCCATGAAGCCGAGGTAGACGCGGCCGTTCTTCGAGATTGCGACGGACGGGTCGCTGTTGCCAGCCAGGCTGTTGGGAACCTTGCGCACGTTCCAGGTCATACCGTTGTCTTCGGAGACGACCACCCCTTGCTGACCAACGCAGTCTTTGTTGGGGACGTAGGCGACGCCATCCGGTCCGACTTTGACGTGGCCATGCAAGCCGCCGCACTGCTGGCTTATGTAGATTGGAACGGCTGGTCCATACGTCACGCCGCCGTCGAGCGAAAGCGCGCAGTTGGCGAGCGCGGTGTCCTGCGAGCAGTAGTAGACGGCGTTTGGATAGAAGGCGCCGGCGAGCAGCGGCGCGTGGAACGGTCCGCCGCCGACGGTCTGGTGATCGATACCCGAGGCGATGCCGGCGCCGTGCGACGGGAGCCACGTATCGCCATCGTTGTCGGTAATCGCAGAAAGGCTCTCGGTGCTGGCCAGGATTAATTGCGAAACAATCGTCCGGCCGACTTTCGAATCCGTCCAGAGGATCGGGTCCATGCTCTCCGTTCCCGTGATCGGCGACTGTTTCGGTGTCCATGTTGCGGCCGGGCTGGTGGGGCAGGAATCGTCGAACGAGACTTTGAACGTCGTCAGGAACGACTGGAAAAGGACGTTGCCGGTGACCCAGTTCGCGCCGATGGAAGGCTCACCGGCGTCGATGCCGACGCCGCTCGCCAGTTGCGCGGCGGACGGCGTGAAGAGACTGAAGCGCGGCGGCAGGCCGTTCGCAGGCGTCGCGGCGGGGAACGGAACGCGTTGCGGCGCGCTGTGGAACGTGAAGCTGGAGGGCGTCGTCGTCGAGTTGTAGAAGACGCTGATGCCGTTACCGGAATCGCTGAACTGCGGAACGACCTGAATGAGCAGCGTGCCGGTGATGGTGCCGCTGACCGGGATCTGGCTCTGGATCAAGGTCGGCGCGGCGCTGATGCCGGTCAGCGGAACGATGGCGCGGC
>JAXDIO010000341.1:0-4491 GCA_034663965.1 Thermoanaerobaculia bacterium
CTGACGACGGATTCGTCAGCGGCCCGCGATGCGAATGCGTCAGAGACTGCGGAGGAAATTCACAACGTCCTGCTTCTGCGATGCGCTCAGGAAGTCGAAGTTGCTTTCCACCGTGATCGCTTCCGACCCGGAGCTGTCGTGCTCTTCGATTGCCTGGAGCAGGTCCTTGGTCCGGCCGTCGTGCATGAAGAAGATGCGCTGGCCGAGACCCCACAGCGGCGCGGTGCGGAACTGATCGCCGCCGGCGCCGCCCTGCGACACGTTGTCATTCAATCCATTGCCCATGTGATGAATCTCGATGTCGCTGAAGAGGTTCGCCGTCGCGTTGCCGAGGCTCGGCGTGAAGCGGGACGGTGACGTGGTCAGCGATGCCGTGTGGCAGACCGCGCAGCCGATGGAGTTGAACAGGCTGCGTCCGTTCGCGATCGACGCCGCGCCGCCCGGTACCGTCGTCGACGGCGTGGGCTGAGCGAGGAAGCGCATGAACATCGCAAACTGCACGGTGTCGCTCAACGTCCCGATCGAGGTCGTATTGAAATTCGTATGGTCCTCGGGTGTCGCATTGACGCGGCAGGCCGCCGGAAGGCCGGTGCTGTTCGCGTTCTGATCCTCGCCGGGCAGCGGACGTTCCTGCGTGAACAGCTCGTTGCTGACACCCATCTCGACGTTGTAGGCCTCGCCGGCGAAGATCTCCAGCGACTTGTTCTGCGCCTTCCAGCCGAAGCGGCTGATCGTTCCGTCGTTGCCGTTATGATTGAACGTGCCGCCGACGCCGACGTTGTTGCTCCGCTGATTGTTGAAGTTGATCAGCAGCGTCGAGTCGTCGATGTTCTCCATCAGACCGGAGCCGAACGTCGGCGTCGGGATGCGGAAGATGATGTTGCCGGTGTTGATTGCCGTCGTGAAGCCGGGCTGCGGAATGCCCGTTCCGGACGCGCTGGTGCAACTCGACGGGGCGTCAACGCGCCCGACGATCGTGTAGAGGTCTTCCACGCCGCCATTCGGCCGGTTCGTATCAGGATTGCCGAATGAGTCGAAGAAGAAGGGGAAGCGCGCTTCGCGCACGGGACCGCTGCTCGTGATGAACGAAGGCACGGTGTTCCGCGCGCCATCCGCAGTGGCATCAGCGACCTGCGGATTGACCGCCGGCGCCGAGCCGCCGACTGCCGGCTGCGCGTGACACGCCACGCAGCTTCTGGAGTTGTAGCGAGGTCCGAGTCCGAATCCATCTTCGCCGGCCACCGTGCCGGAGACCGAATCGATCTCGATGAAGCGGGCCTTTGCGTCGTTGAAGAAGTTGAGGATGGTCACCGGGTTATTGGCAGCGACGGACGCCAGGGCCGCACCGGCCCCCGCCGCGCCGCCGCGTACCCCCGGATCCACCTGGGCAAACGCCTGCAGCACGAAGAGTAGAGAGAGAAACAGCGCTAACGGGATCACTCGTCGGGTCATGGGAATCTCCTCAAATGTGGTTGATCGAACCGAGGACAAGGCGAAGGCCGACGCGGCCTTCGCCATCTTGCAACCCAGGTAATGCGAGGAGGTGCCGGACCCGGACCTCTCCCCTTACCGCGTTAGACGATGCGTTATGAGAGGAGAGTAAGGACGGAGATGAATCCACACCACCAAAAAGGTAATCTTTAGTGGCGTAAGGATACCGAAGGCGCTCAGACCCTTCTAAAGCCGCGTGACCACGAGAAGAGGACGCAAGGTGTAAATTGAGCGAAGGAGGCTTTTCCATGAGCGCACATCGTTCGATCCTCACCGCCGTACTCAAAGGTGGTTGCGTCCTCGTTGTTTACTGGATCACCGCATTCGTCGTGATCCAATTCAGCCAACGCATCGACGGCGGATGGGCGATGAGTCAGACCGGCGAAGTGCTCGCCGGCGCGCTCGGCGTCTTCCTCGCGATCCGCCTGAACGTGAAGCCGGTCGCCTACGTTCTCGGCGGCCTTCTCGCATTCTCAGCCTCCGAACTGATACTGCATTCGATCTTCGGTAACCGCTCCGTCCAAGGCGGCCCGACCCACTTCGCCGTCATGCTTGCCGGCATCCTCGGCGTCGCCCTCGGTGCCTTCCTGCACATGCGCGGAGCGACGCCGGACGCCGAGCGCGAAGAAGCCGGAACCGCGCTCGTAAGCGATGCCGTGTAGCGAACTCCATCCTCGGTAAGGCGCTCATCGGCGACAATGCGCCGCATGGAACGGCCGCTCGAACAACTGGCGCAGACGACGGAGCCGCAGATGGTGCAGCGGCGGTTCGATGAGCAGAACCTCGTCTGGGCGTATCTGATCTCGTGGTTGTTCGCGCTCGCTTCGCTGGTCCTTGTGCCGGCTTCGTTCGCGTGGAAGCAGCAGCGGCTCGCGCATGCCGGCGTTTCGATCATCGACGCGCTGCTCACGCTGTTCCTCATCGCGTCGATGAGCGAGCTGCGCCGTGCACGGCGGCGCAACGATCGTCCGCTGCGCTCCTACGCACGCATCGTCGACCGCAATCTCAGCGCATGGCTGGTCGCGCTTTTCGCGATGAAGTTCGCGGCACTCGTCTTTTTCGCGCTAACGGACAAATGGGGCTGGGTGGCCTGGGGCTTTGTTTTTCCCGTCGCGACGATCGCTCTGCGGCTCCTGCTGCCGCAACGCATTCTGCTCAACGGCGCGTTGCTGGCTGTGCTCTTCGTCGCATTCTTAGGCGCGCCGGCCAGCCGAAACAAAACGAATCCGGTCGGAATCGCGATCACGCTGGTGTCCATCAACGTCGCCTGCTTCGTCATCGGTGCGTTGCTAAGCAGCAGCATCAAGAAAAGCGCGATCGAAGAAGGCGTGCAACGCCGCGCCGAGGCGCGCGAGCAATTGCGGATCCGCGACGAGCTGCGGTTCGCGCGCGAGGTCCAGATCAGCATGCTGCCCGAGGCTCCGCCGCAGATCGAGTGGGCGGACGTCGCCGGCGTTTCATTGCCCGCGACCGAGGTTGGCGGCGACTACTACGACTACTTCATCGTCGATGGACGTCTCGCCATCGTCTGCGGCGACGTCGCCGGTCACGGCCTCGCCAGCGGCATCACGCTCTCCGCGTTGCGAAGCGGATTCACGCTGCTGCGCGATCAGCTTCTCGATCCAGCGCACGTGCTCGACCGGTTGCAGGAAGTCGTCGCGCAGAGCAGCCGGCGACGGATGATGGTCACGATCTCCGTCTTGCTGCTCGATCATGAAACGCATCTCGCCACGATCGCATCGGCCGGTCATCCACCGCTGCTCCACGTCCGAGGTTCAACGGGATCCACGCAATTGATTGAGCTCTTCGCGCCTCCCCTCGGCGCGCGCCTCGGCGGGACCGTTCCGCAACGGGTAGTGCCATTCGCGAGCGGCGACACGTTCGTCCTGCACAGCGACGGCATCTACGAAACGGTGAATGCGTCCGGCGACGAATACGGACTCGATCGCCTCGCCCGCATCGTGGCCGCGTGTGACGGGACTGCCGAGGAAGTCCGCGACGTCGTGCTGCGCGACGTCGAATCGTTCCGCGGCGACGAGCCGCAGGAAGATGACGTCACGCTGGTGGTCGTACGAATCGGCTAGGCGCACGCAGCGCCAGCGCTCCGCCCGCTGCGCTCACGCGTTCCCGGCTAATGCTTGTTCTGCATCCACGCCGGCACGGTTGACGTGTTCCCGTTGTCCGCGTTCTCGGCCTGTTTGTCGGCGGTCACGAGCTGCTTGCGGATCGTGCCGAGGATGCGCTGGTCGGCGGAGGCGGCGAGATCGAGCAGATGTTGGCGCTCGTGAAAACCGTTGAAGGCGATCACGAACCGGTCAATGCGAAACGCCACCACGCGCCCGAGGTAGCGATCCTCGGCGGTGAAATTGTCCTCGCCGAGGTTCGGGATCGGATCGAGCAGCTTGCCGTTGTGGAGATAGAGACCTTTGTATTGATCGAGGATGTTGCCCGCCGCCTGTTTGTTCGCGGCAGGAATGACGATGCCGTCGATCAGATCGTTGTCGACATTGAACGTCGCCTGGAACGAGTTGGCGAGAAACGGCTGGCCGAACGCGGCATCGGCGGAGTACCGCTCGCTGCCCGGGACGCGCTGCTTGTCCGGCAGGAACGCGAA
Organism: Thermoanaerobaculia bacterium; assembly: GCA_034663965.1. Taxonomy (GTDB): domain Bacteria; phylum Acidobacteriota; class Thermoanaerobaculia; order Gp7-AA8; family Gp7-AA8; genus JADGNZ01. The sequence continues at coordinate 4,106 of JAXDIO010000341.1, forward strand.
AACGGCCGGCTTGTTCGGCGCGGGCGGCATCTTGTCGGCGACGAACGTCGCAAGTCGCAGGACCGTGTCGCCCGGTCCGGCGCCGGTGATGCGCACGTAAAACGGACCGCGCCAGACGTGGACCGAATGCGCCTTCGCAAACGATTCGTTCGGGATATCGAGAAAACGGAGGTTGCCGTTTTTCTGCTTCGAGTACGCGCCGAACGCTTTCACGAAATCGGGGAAACGAAAGATTTCGACCGTCGCGAAACCGTTGCTCCCCGGCGTGCTGTACTTGCCGATGGTGAGATCGAGCGTCTCGTAGCGCGCGAACTGCGGCGCGTCGACAGGCCCGAGGTACGTGTTGAGGTGGTCGCCGGGGATGACGATCGGATCTTCGTCGAGCT
>JAXDIO010000219.1:0-7684 GCA_034663965.1 Thermoanaerobaculia bacterium
CGCGCCAGGTGATCCTTCACGGCTCGACCGAAAAGATCAAATTCCAGTTCAGCGGCAGCGAGAGCACGTATTCGTACAACGGCACCTACGAAGGGATCGTCCCGATGCTGGCCCGCCGCCACAAGGAGACCGACAACGACGACATCCGCGAAGAAGTCGAGCGCTTCATGACTCCGATGAACTGCCCCGATTGCAAGGGCCGCCGTCTGAAGCCTGAGGCGCTCGCGGTGACCGTTTCCGGCCAGCCGATCGACAAGGTCGTCGGGCTGCAGCTCCAAAATGCCGACCAGTTTTTCAAGACCATCGAGCTGACGCCGCGCGAGGAACTGATCGCCGGCAAGATCCTCAAAGAAGTCCGCGACCGCCTCGGCTTCCTCTGCTCCGTCGGCGTTGGCTACCTGATGCTCGACCGCAGCGCGGCCACGCTTTCCGGCGGCGAGGGACAGCGCATCCGCCTGGCCACGCAGATCGGTTCGAAGCTGATGGGCGTTCTCTACGTCCTCGACGAGCCGTCCATCGGTCTGCACCAGCGCGACAACCGCAAGCTGATCGACTCCCTCGTCGAGCTCCGCGACCTCGGCAACACGGTCATCGTGGTCGAGCACGACGAAGAGACGATCGAGACCGCCGATCACATCATCGACCTCGGCCCGCGCGCCGGCGTTCACGGCGGCGAGGTGGTGGCCGAGGGGACGCTGGAGCAGATCAAGACGTTCCCGTCGTCGCTGACCGCGAAATACCTGCGCGGCGAAGCGTCGATCGCGATTCCGAATCGCCGCCCGATCGGCGAGAACAAGCTCGTCATCCGTGGCGCGCGGCAGAACAACCTCAAGAACCTCGACGTCACCATTCCGCTCGGCGTCTTCATCGCTGTGACCGGCGTCAGCGGCTCCGGCAAATCGACGCTGGTAAACGACATCCTGCACAAGGCGCTGTCGCGCCATTTCTTCGACGCGCTCGATACGCCCGGTGAGCACGATCGCATCGACGGTCTCGAGCACATCGACAAAGTCATCGATATCGATCAGTCGCCGATCGGCCGTACGCCGCGATCGAATCCCGCCACGTACACGCAGCTCTTCACCGAGATGCGCAACCTGATGGCGCAGACGCCCGAGGCGCGCATGCGCGGCTACGGACCGGGACGCTTTTCGTTCAACGTGAAGGGTGGCCGCTGCGAGGCGTGCAAAGGCGACGGCCAGATCAAGATCGAGATGCATTTTCTGCCGGACATCTACGTCACCTGCGACGTCTGCGGCGGCAAGCGCTACAACCGCGAAACGCTGCAGGTGACGTACAAAGGTTCGTCAATCGCCGAGATCCTGGCCATGACCGTCGAGCAGGGGCTGGAGACGTTCCGCAACATCCCACGCATCGCCAACATCCTCCGCACCCTCGACGAAGTCGGCCTCGGCTACATCAAACTCGGCCAGTCATCGACCACGCTCTCCGGCGGCGAAGCGCAGCGCGTGAAACTCGCCAAAGAGCTCGCCAAACGCGCCACCGGACGAACGCTCTACATCCTCGACGAGCCGACCACCGGCCTGCACTTCGACGACGTGGCCAAACTCCTCCATCTCATGCACGGCCTAGTCGACCGCGGCAACACGGTCGTCGTGATCGAACACAACCTCGACGTCATCAAAACCGCCGACCACGTAATCGACCTAGGCCCCGAAGGCGGCGACGGCGGCGGCTACATCATCGCCACGGGGACGCCGGAGGAGATCGCCGAAACGCCCGATACGCCGACCGGGGAGTATTTGAAGAAGATGCTTGGGAAGAATCGTTCGGTGTTTCTAAGTCACAGTTAGACGGATAAGAACATGCCGATTGTCGGAAACAACTTGGAAATAGCACGGTGCCCGTACTGCCAGATTGATCGCCCGAATCTCGCACTTCATAATCCATTTGAAACGCGGGACGCGATGAGCGGACAAGTGCGCCTATGGGGAATCTACGTGTGTGCGCGTTGCGGAGGCGTCGTCATCGCATCCGCTAGCCAGCTAAATCAGGAGGCTCAGGAGATTTACCCCCTTCCACTCAAGGTGGACGAAGAGATTCCCTCCACCGCCAAGGCATATCTCGAGCAGGCAGCTGCGAGTCTTCACGCGCCAGCCGGCTCCGTCATGCTTGCGGCGAGCTCTGTCGACGCGATGTTGAAAGCGAAAGGTCTTGTAGACGGGTCGTTGAATAGTCGCATCAACAAAGCTGCAGGCAGCCACCTGATCACGGAAGACATGGCGGCGTGGGCTCACGACATTCGACTAGACGCGAACGATCAGCGTCACGCAGATGCAAGTTCCTTGTTGCCTTCAGCTGAAGATGCTCGGAAGTGCCTTGATTTTGCCTTTGCTCTAGGGCAGTTTCTGTTCGTTCTGCCCGCAAGAGTCTCTAGAGGACGTGCAGCCGCATCAGGAACCGCGCCAATAACATCGGTCTAACGCACTGCCCTGGATACGATCCCCACAGTCGCGAGGCGGCGAATGGGCGTCATGTCTGAGGTAAGAATGGCGATGACTGTCATCCTCATGTATGAAAACGACCGTCTCGATTCCAGATTCCGTTTTTGAAGCCGCAGACAAGCTCGCGCGACGTATCGGCATATCCCGCAGCCGACTCTATACCGGCGCGCTTCGGCGATTCGTGCAGGATCATGATGACGAGGCCATCACCGCGAAACTCAACGAGGTCTACGCCACCGAGGCGTCAGATCTCGATCCGGTCCTTCAGAGTATTCAGAGCCGTTCTGTGAAGTAGCTGGCGCTAGGTCACCGGACTCCACACATTTGACCCCGCCGGATTCACCGGCCAGGTAAAGCCGCCGGTCGGCAGCGGACCGAGCGTTGTCAGCAGCGTGGTGAGTTGCGAGTGCAGCGTGTTCCACTGCTGCTGGATTGGTTCGCTGACCGTGCCGAAGGCGAGATTGGTCAGCTCGCCGGGATCGGCGGTCATGTCGTAGAGCTCGTACTCGAACTGGCCGCCGGTGACCGCCGAGGAGTAGTAGACGACGTACTTCCATTGCGGCGTGCGGAGGCAGCGGATGTGGCCTGACAACGTGTCCGGCTGGTTGAACGAGTCGTCGTAGGTGTAGACGACGCCGTATTCGTGAACGGAATCGCTCGGATCGTCGATGATCGGGACGAGGCTCGTGCCGCGAAGCGTCGTCGTAGCGGATGAGTTGACGATTTCGGCGATCGTGGGGACGAGATCGAGCGATGAGACGACCGAGGACGTGACCGCGGGTTCGGGGAAAAGCAGAGGGTTGGAGACGATCAGCGGGATGTGGATCGACTCCTCGTACGCGTTGTACATCTTCTCCTGCATGCCATGCGAGAGCGCCATTTCGCCGTGATCGGCGAAGCGGAAGATGATCGAGTTGTCGATCAGATTCTTCGCCGTCAGCGCATCGAGGATCTGGCAGAAGAGCGCGTCGGACAGCGTCTGCAGGTAGGCGTAGAACTTCACGTAGTTCGCCTGCTGCGCCGCCGTCAGCGGATGCGACGCGTTGTAGCTCGTGCGGAACGCGAGCTGGATGCCCGGCTTCGTCGTCAGATCGTCGGACTGGTTGTCGGGAAGCTCGATCGGAAGCTGCTCGAACGGCGCGTCCTCGTATCCGGAGCCTTGGAACTGGCTCGCGTAGAGAAAGACGTCGTGCGGATTCACGAGCGAGACGACGAGGCAGAAGGGATCACTGCCGCTGTAGTTGTTGATGAAATCGAGGACGCTTTCCGCGGGGATGCCCGGCGCGGCGGGACCATTGACGAATCGCTGATCGTTCTGACCCAAGCCGCCGCCGAGCGTGGCCGTGCCGCTGAGCGACGTGCCGGCATCGGGCGGATTCCACTGCTGCACGTTGTACGTCGCCGCCAGATTCGCAATATCGGCCTCGGACCAACTCCCTCCGCTCACCGGAAACGAGAGATGCCACTTTCCTTTCCAGATCAACGGATACGCCGGATCGGCAGCGGCAAGCACCTGGGCAAGCGTCGGATCGCTTGGATTGAGCGCCGTCGTGAAGGTCACTTCGACGCCGTTCTGCTGCGGATACGTGCTGGTCATCATCGAGGCGCGGCTCGGCGAACACTCGCAGGCCGCGGTGAAGGCGTTCAGGAACGTGAGGCCGTTCTTCGCCAGACGGTCCATCGACGGCAGGTTCTGCTCCGCCCATCCCGCCGGCCAGTGCTGCGCGAACCGCTGCTCGTCGGTGATGAAGAAGATGATGTTCGGATTGGTGAGCTGCGAGACCGGCATGGCGTTCCTCCAAGTCAGGAGAGCCGCGAGGCAACACTTTTCCTACCCATGTGCCGACCGGCATCGTTCTCGCTCTTGGCTCACCACGCAATGTCTGACGACGCTCCTGTGCGGCGGCCGATCCTCGGGATCCTTTCGATCGTGCTGCTCTTCATCCTCTATCGCGTCTTCGCGGTCTACACCGTCCGTTCGGGGGAGTGCAAGCCAAAGCCGGTCGATCCCAACGTGCGTATTCTCACGCGCGACGAGGCAGGACGGTTGGTTTCGTTTCCCGAGCGCGCCGGCTATCCGAAGCAGCAGCGGCCGCTGGTCGTGATGACGTACAACATCGAAGGTCACGACGAGTTGATCGACAGCGATCACGCCGCGAAAATCGCCGCGACCATCATGCAGTTCAAGCCGGACATTGTCGGATTGCAGGAAGTGCATGACCACACGTGGCAGGTGCGCTTTCGCAATCAATACGAGGAGATCCGGCGGCTCACGGGGATGAACGGCTACTACGGACGCAGCTACCGAAGTCTCGGCGGCGACTTCGGCAACGCCATTCTCACGCGCGGCGAGATCGTTTCGGCGGTCGTGCATCCGCTGCCGAGCATTGGCGAGCCGCGCAGCGTGCTCGAGACGGTCGTGCGTATCGACGGCGCCACGCTCAACGTTTACGTCACACACCTCACGGCGTGGTCGAGCATCAATGCGAAAAGCCGAGGAGTGCAGTTGGATTGCCTGGCCAAGCACGTGCGGACCAGTCGTTATCCCTACCTGCTACTTGGCGACTTCAACGCGCCGACGGCGTCGGCCGAGGTTACGAAATTCGAGAAGGAAGACGCGGCGCAGTTGTGCGGCGCCGACATCAAGCTCACGCATCCGACGCTCGGCGAACGGATCGACTACATCTTCGCCGACTGGGGGTGGCGCGTGGCCGGATCGCGTGCGATCGCTACCGGCTCGTCGGATCACTACCCGGTCATCGCCCAACTTTTCTGGAGCCGCAATTGACAACGAAAGTGACGAAGTCGAAATCGAAGTGGATTGAAAAGCGAGGCACGTCGCACGTCATCCGCGTCCCTCTCGTGCTTTTCGTGGCGATGATCGTCGCCCTGATCGGATTGACGATCCTGCTCTGGTCGGCGGAACGCGGCGAGGATCCGCAACTCAACGTGAAAAACGTAGGCGACTTTTCGACGCTGCTGCCGTCGATCATCGGACTGACGCAATCGAGTCTCGACGCCGGCAACAAGATTCAGCTCCTCGAAAACGGCGATGAGTTCTTCCCGCTCCTGCTGCGCGACATCGCCGCGGCGAAGGAGAGCGTGCACGTCGAGTCGTACATCTGGTGGAAAGGGGAGATCTGCAACCGGCTGGCGCGCGCGATGGCGGCGAAGGCGAAGGAAGGGGTCGAGGTGCGGCTCCTCGTCGACGCGTCCGGCGGCCACAAGATGGACAAGGAGCTGGAGAAGCTGATGCTCGACTCCGGCGTGAAGCTGGTTCGTTTTCACCGCCCCACCCTCGCCAACCTCGGGCGGCTCAACAATCGCGACCACCGCAAGGAGATGATCATCGACGGCCGCATCGGCTACATCGGCGGCTTCGGATTGGCCGAGGAGTGGACCGGGCATGGGCAGGACAAGGATCACTGGCGCGATGCGGGCCTGCGCGTCGAAGGACCGATCGTCAACCGGCTGCAGGGCGCGTTCAGCGAGAACTGGATCGAGGAGACCGGCGAGATCATGGCCGGAGAAAAATACTTCCCCCATCTGCCGATTGCGGGTTCGACGCCGGCGCATCTCGCATACACGTCGCCCACCGGCGGCGTGTCCTCGGTGCAGGTGCTCTATTACCTCGCCATCAAAGGTGCCAAGCACGAAATCATCATTCAGAACCCGTACTTGCTTCCGGACGATGACGCGCTTCAGGCGCTGGCCGAGGCGGTGAAGCGCGGCGTCGATGTAAAGGTGATGGTGCCGGCCACGACGTCGACCGACAGCCCGATCGTGCAACACGCCAGTCATCATCGATACGGATTACTCCTCCAAAAGGGCATCAAGATCTTCGAGTACAAGAAGACGCTGCTGCATCAGAAGGTGATCATCGTCGACGGCGTCTGGTCATGCGTCGGCTCGACGAATTTCGATCGCCGCGCCCTGCAGCTCAACGATGAGGTGAGCATGGGCGTGCTCGACGCCGGACTGGCGTCGCAGCTCAAGGGCGTCTTCAACGACGATCTGAAATTCTGCGAAGAGCGGCACGCCGAGGAGTGGAACCATCGCGGTTTATGGCACAAGGCGGAGGACGGGCTGGCGTATCTGGCGAGCTCGCAGCTGTAGTTCCTGGGAACGCGGGCGTCTCGCCCGCCGTACTTGGCAAGATCGTGCACGACAGCGGGCGAGACGCCCGCGTTCCTAGGAATCCACTAATCTACTGCCTCCCATGGCCACACTCCCGATCGAAGGACGCTGGTCGATCAAGCCGGTCGCAAACGATGACGTCGCCTCGGCGCTGGCCTTTCTTCGGCGCGATCCGCTGATCAATGTCTATCTGATCTCGCGCGTCCTTGAGGAGCGGTTTTCATCGTCGACGCAGACGGTGGAGGTTCGTCACAACCGCGACGTCGTGCTCGTGGCGTCGCTGGCGACGAACATCGTCGTGGCCGGCGACCCCGAGTTGCCGCAGGACGTGACCGAGACCGCCATCGCTGTCATCGCCGAGCGCATCATCACGCGCATGCTGCCGGTGCGGGCCATCATCTCGCCGGCGCACTTGGTGGAGATGCTCTGGTTGCGGCTGCGAACGCGGCTCGATCCGCCGACGGTGGTGCGGTTGAATCAGCCGGTCTATGCGATTCGCGGCCGGCTCGACTATCCCGATCTGAAGGAGTCGCGCTACGCAACCACACGCGATCTGGAGGCGGTGATTCCGGCGTGCGCAGCGATGCACCGCGAAGAAGTCGGCATCGATCCGATGGAGCGCGACGCGGCCGGATATCGCGAGCGGGTCCGCGAACTGATCGAACAGAAGCGCTCCGTAATCCGCGTGGTCGACGGCCAGATCGCCGCGAAGTGCGAGTACTCAGCCGTTACGAACGAGACGGTGCAGCTGATGGGCGTCTGGACCAATCCGCGCTTCCGCCGCCACGGCCACGCCCGCGCGCTGCTCCGCGAGGTGTGCGGCCACTGCGCGCGAAAGGGAAAGACGGTCACGCTCTTCGTGAACGATTTCAACCATCCCGCCATCGCCCTTTACGAGCGTCTCGGATTTCAGCGCATCGGGATGAATCGCGCCCTGATTTGGTGAGCCGCAAAAGCAAGGCCTGAACATTGCAGAATTCAGCGCCAGCCCGGTTCATGCGGCCAAGGGACCGCGACCAGGCCGGAGGTTGAAATGGCCGAGGTTGGTACAGTCAAGTGGTTCAACAACGATAAGGGTTTTG
>JAXDIO010000007.1:0-5654 GCA_034663965.1 Thermoanaerobaculia bacterium
GGCGATTACGCCCATGTTCAGCGGCCTAATCACTTAAGGAGATTTTCATGAAGAAGGTACTCATTTCGCTCGCGGTAGCAGCACTCGCGGCGCCGATGTTCGCGCAGAGTGCGCCGGCTCGCGTCGCTGTCGTCGACGTCAACAAGGTTCTCATGAGCTCGGCCCCGGGCAAGGCGGCGTATGAGCGCCTGAAGAAGCTGCAGGACGAACGCATCGCCAAGGCGCAGGCCATGAACGATGAAATCGCCAAGCTCGACAACGACATCAACACCAAGAAGATGTCGCTCAGCGAAGACAAGCTGGCCGACATGGCCAAGCAGCTCTCCGACAAGAAGATCGCTGCTCAGCGCTTCGCGCAGGACGCCGATCGCGAAGTCGGCGAGGCACGCGACAAGACGCTGCTTGACCTCGAGAACAAGATCAAGCCGGTCATCGACGCGGTTGGCAAAGAAATGGGCCTCGCGGCGATCTTCAACAAGTTCGAGTCGGGTCTGGTCTACGCATCGGACGCGATCGACATCACGGACGCCGTGATCAAGAAGTTCAGCGATGCCGCTCCGGCCGCGCCTGCGGCGGCCAAGAAGCCGTAACTCCAACGACAGCCGTCACTCGAAAAGCCTCCCGCGCGGGAGGCTTTTTTCGTTTGCGGCGGCATACAATGCGCGCCCGAATGCCCGCGGTCCCGATCTCCGAAATTGTCGCGTACACAGCCGGCCGCTACGACGGTCCGGCCGATCGGATGATCGAAGGCGTGGCGTCGCTTGCGGATGCGGGCGAGACGCAACTGGCCTTCCTTTCCAATCCGAAATACGCGCCGCAACTCGCGTCCACGAAGGCCGCGGCGATCCTCGTTTCAGAACAGACCACGGGCGACGACGACCGCTTCATCCGCGTCGCCGATCCATACTTCGCGGTTGCGCAGATCCTGACGAAGTTCTTCGCGTTCCGATCCGGGCCGGACGGAATCTCGCCGCGTGCATCGATCGCGGCGACCGCGAAGATTGGCGAAGGGGTATCGATCGGGCCGTTTTCCACGATCTCGGACGACGTCGTACTCGGCGACGGCGTCATCGTCTACTCCAACGCCTCGATCGGAGCGGAATCAGTCATCGGCGACGGCACGATCATCTATCCGCAGGTCTCGATCTACGAGGGCTCGATCATCGGCAGGCGCTGCATCATCCACAGCGGCACTGTCATCGGCGCGGACGGCTACGGTTTCGCCACGCATGGCGGTCGGCATCACAAGATCCCGCAAGTCGGCATCGTGCGCATCGGCGATGACGTCGAAATCGGCGCCGGCTGCACGATCGACCGCGCCGCGCTCGGCGAGACGTCGATCGGCGACGGCACCAAGATCGACGATCAGGTGATGATCGCCCACAACGTGAAGGTCGGTAAGCACTGCCTGCTCGTCGCGCAGGTTGGCATCGCCGGCTCGACCGAGCTTGGCGACTACGTCGTCGTGGCCGGCCAGTCGGGATTTGCCGGCCATCTCACCATCGGCAGCCGTGTCCAGGTGGCCGCGAAAAGCGCGGTGCTCGGCGACGTCGCAGAAGGGGAGAAAGTGATGGGCATTCCTGCGATACCGTTCCGCGAATTCGCGCGCCGCGAAGCGATGATGCGCCGGATGGCGCGGCGCAACACGGAGAAGAAATGAGCATCCTGACCATTACCGAAATCATGAAACTGCTGCCGCATCGCTATCCGATGCTGCTGGTCGACCGCGTGGTCGAGATTGACCCCGACGGCAAGCGGATCGTCGGCCTCAAAAACGTCTCGGCGAACGAGCAGTTTTTCCAGGGACACTTTCCCGGCAACCCCGTCATGCCCGGCGTCTTGATCGTCGAAGCGATGGCGCAATGCGCGGCCCTCCTTGGACTTCGCGAAATGCCCGACCGCGACAAAAAGCTGTTCCTCTTCGGCGGCGTCGACAAGGCGCGTTTCCGCCGCCCGGTCGTTCCGGGCGATCAACTGCGGCTCGAATGCATCGTCCTGCATCGCCGCGCCACGTCGGTGAAAATCCATGGCAAGGCCACCGTCGACGGCCAACTGGTCGCTGAAGCAGAGCTGTTCAGCGTGTTGATCGACAGACCCGAGTGATGACGATGGCGGAGATCGACGCGACAGCAATCGTCAGCCCGAACGCGCTTCTCGCGCCCGGCGTCGTCGTCGGCGCGTACGCCGTTATCGGTCCGAACGTCACGATCGGCAGCGGCTGTGTGGTCGGTCCGTTCACGCGCGTCGAGGGGCCGACGGCGATCGGTGAGCGCAACCAGTTCTACGGACACGCGTCGATCGGCGGTCCGCCGCAGGACCTCAAATACAAAGGCGAGCACACCGAGCTGGCCATCGGCAATGACAACGTCTTCCGCGAGTTCGTCACTATCAACCGCGGCACCACGGGCGGCGGCGGCAAAACCACGATCGGCAACGAGAACTTCTTCATGGCCTACTCGCACGTCGCGCACGACTGCCATGTCGGCTCGTACACGATCTTCGCCAACAACGCCACGCTGGCCGGCCACGTCGAGATCGCCGACTACGCGACGATCGGCGCGTTCAGCGCCGTGCACCAGTTCTGCCGCGTCGGCGAACATGCCTTCGTCGGCGGCGGATCGATGATCACGCAAGACGTGATGCCGTACGCCAAGACTGTGGCCAGCCGCGACAACCGTTCGTACGGAATCAACACCATCGGCCTGGAGCGCAAAGGATTTTCGAAGGAAACGGTTGAGGCGCTGCAGCGCGCTTACAAGATCCTGATCCGCTCGAAACTGCGCGCCGAGGATGCGCTGCAAAAGATCGAAGAGGAGCTCGGCAACTTCCCCGAGGCGAGGTATCTGGTCGAGTTCGTGCGCGCGTCGAAGCGAGGCATCATCCGGTGAGGGTCGGAGTCGTCGGCACCGGCTACCTCGGCCGGCTGCACGCGCGCATCCTGACCGAGATGCCCGAAGCGGATGTCGCCGGTTTCGTCGAACCGGACGACGCGATCGCCGCGGACATCGCGGCAACGCTGAAATTGAAGCGATTCGATTCCGTCGCCGCGCTCGCGCGCGAGATCGACTGCGCAGTCGTCGCGACACCGACCACGACGCATTTCGACGTCGCTCGCGAGTTGCTGGAAGCCGGCTGCGACGTGATGGTCGAGAAGCCGATCACGCCGACCGTTGACGACGCGCGGCGCCTCATCGACATCGCGAATGCGAACAATCGAATCCTGCAGGTCGGCCACGTCGAGCGCTACAACCCGGCCATCATCGCGGTCGCGCCGCTCCTCAAGAACGTCCTCTACGTTGAAGCCGAGCGCCTCGGCGTTTTCGTCGGCCGCTCACTCGACATCGACGTCCTGCTCGATCTGATGATTCACGACCTTAACCTCGTCCTCTCGTTTCTCGGCCAGAAGGTCGTCGACGTTCGCGCGGTCGGAGTGGCGGTGATGACGGAGAAGGTCGACATCACCAATGTCCGTATCGAGTTCGAGAACGGCGCCGTCGCCAATCTCACCGCCAGCCGCGTGTCGCAGGACCGCGTTCGCAAAATCCGCTTCTTCATCCGCGAGGCCTACATCTCCGTCGACACGAAAGAGCAGGAAGTGAAGGGCTACCGTCTCTCCGGGAAAACCGTGCTGCCGATCGAAGTTACCGTCACGAAGCAGGAGCCGTTGCGTGCGGAGCTGGAGGCGTTCATCGAGTGTGTCCGCACGCGTACGCGGCCTTTGGTGAGTGGTGAGGATGGATTGGCGGCTGTGGAGTTGGCGATTCGGGTGGCGCAGGCGATTGATGAATCGCTGCGGCGGTTTTCTCTCTCCTAATCCTGCGGGCCGCGAAGCGGACCGTCAGGATTGGGGTTTATTAAAGATCGAAGTACCCGCAAACACCGCCGCATCCCCCAACTCCTCTTCAATCCGCAGAAGCTGGTTGTACTTCGCAATCCTCTCGCTGCGCGAAAGCGATCCGGTTTTGATCTGACCCGCGTTCGTGGCCACGGCGAGATCCGCGATCGTCGAGTCCTCGGTCTCGCCGGATCGATGCGAGATCACCGATCGATATCCGGCGCGTTTCGCCATCTCGATCGCATCCAGCGTTTCAGTGAGCGTTCCGATCTGATTGACCTTGATCAGAATCGCGTTGCCGACGCCTTGCTCGATTCCTTTGGCCAGGATCGCGGGATTCGTGACGAAGACGTCGTCGCCGACGAGCTGCGTGTTCGCGCCCATCGCTTTCGTGAGCGACGTCCAGCCGTCCCAGTCGCCTTCGGACATGCCGTCCTCGATCGAAATGATGGGGTACTTCGCGCGGAGGTCCTGGTAGTACGCGACCATGTCCGCGCTGCTGCGCTTTGACTCTTCGAATTCGTACGAACCTTTTTTGAAGAACTCGGACGCCGCAACGTCGAGGCCGAGGAAGATCTGCTCGCCGGCGCGGTACCCGGCTTTTCCAATGGCGGACAAAATCAGATCGAGCGCCTCGGCATTCGATTTCAGATCGGGAGCAAAGCCGCCCTCGTCGCCGACTGCCGTCGTCAGCTTGCGGTCGTGCAGGATGTTTTTCAGGTGATGGAAAATCTCCGCGCCGGCGCGGAGTGCGTCGCTGAACGTCTCGAAGCCGGCGGGGATGATCATGAACTCCTGCACGTCGAGGTTGTTGTCGGCGTGCGCGCCGCCGTTGATGACGTTCATCATCGGAACCGGCAGCGTGCGCGCACCCGGTCCGCCGAGGTATTGAAACAGCGGCAGTCCCGACGCCTCCGATGCCGCGCGCGCAACCGCCAGCGACACACCGAGAATCGCATTCGCGCCAAGGTTGCCTTTGTTCTCGGTGCCGTCGATCTGTTTCATGAGCAGGTCGATCATGGCCTGCTCGCGCGCGTCCATCCCTTCGACTTCCTTGGCGATGATGTCGACGTTGTCGATGGCGTTGCGAACGCCCTTGCCGAGGTAGCGCTTTTTGTCGCCGTCGCGAAGTTCGAGAGCCTCGCGCGAGCCAGTCGATGCGCCCGACGGAACGGCCGCACGTCCGAGCGCGCCCGACTCCAACAGGCAGTCCACTTCGATGGTCGGATTGCCCCGCGAATCGAGGATCTCACGCGCGAAAAGCTCTTCGATCTTGAACATGCGCGCGATTATATGAGCGCTTGATCGACCACTACCGCACCCTGGCCGCCCCTTCCGAGTTCCGGCAGAAGATCGACCGCTCGGAGTTTCTCGGCATCGCCTTTCACATTGAGGACGAGGATGCGTTTTTCGCGGAGCTCGCTGCGCTGACGAAGCGGCATTACGACGCCACGCATCTTTGCTGGGCGTTCCGGCTCTTCGCGAATGGCGAGATTCGTGCGCGCAGCGCCGACGCCGGCGAGCCGTCGGGCACCGCAGGCAAGCCGATCCTCAGCGCGATCGAAGGCGCAGATCTGTACGACACGGCGATCATCGTCGTGCGCTGGTATGGCGGCGTGAAGCTCGGCACCGGCGGGCTTTCGCGCGCGTATCGCGAGACCGCGGCGGAGGCGCTGCGCGTCGCGTCGATCGACGATCGGTACGTGTATCAGCGATTTCGAATCACCGTTCCCTTCGACCAGCTCGGAGTCGTCTACCGGCTGATCGATGCGCCGCATGTTGTCCTCGCCGCCGAGCATTTCGGCGAGACGAATGAGTT
>JAXDIO010000011.1:0-28034 GCA_034663965.1 Thermoanaerobaculia bacterium
AGCGCTGGCGCGGCAGAAACTGAAGTCGCTCGGCGTCGATTCGAAGTAGAATACGCGGCCCTAAACCGCAGATAACTTACGTAGGAGCAACATTCATGGCGAATACCCGCTCGGCCGAAAAACAGCAACGTCAGGCCGAAAAAGCAAATGCACGCAACCGCGCCGGAAAATCGCGCCTCCGCTCGGCGCTCAAGAAGACCCGCGCGGCCGTCGACACCGGCACCGCCGACGCGAGCGTCCTCTCCACCGGCTTCTCCGAGATCGACAAAGCCGCCAAGCGCGGCATCATCAAGGGCAACACCGCCGACCGCTACAAATCGCGGCTCGCGGCGGCATCGAAGCGCGCGGCTGCAAAGTAAGCGACGCACAGACAAGAGTGTCTGTGCCACACGGCGCACCTCGGTGCGCCGTTTTCTTTTATCCTTCCCCGATGCCGAAGCAACGCTACGACCCCCACGCCGGCATCGCCATGGTCCGCAACTGGATCGACACGCTCAAAGCGAAGACCGGCCGCGACCTCGACGAATGGACCGCGTTCATCAAGTCGAAAGGTCCGAAGGACACGCAGTCGCGCAACGATTGGCTGAAGAACGAGCACAAGCTCGGAACGAACGTCGCGCGGTGGCTCGTGGACCATGCCGAAGGGAAGGACGATCGCGAAGAGAGCGACCCGAAGGTCTACGTCGCCCGCGCCGCCAACTACGTTGACGCGCTCTTCTCCGGATCGAAAGCCGCCCTCCGTCCGCTCTACGACAAACTCTACGATCTCGCTCGCTCGATCGGCGACGACATCAAGATCTCGCCGGGCAAGACCATTGTGCCCATCTACCGCAAGCACGTCATCGCGCAGATCAAACCGTCCACACGCACGCGCATCGACTTCGGCCTGGCGCTGAAAGACACGCCCGCGAAAGGACGCCTCATCGACACCGGCGGCTTCGCGAAAAAAGACCGCATCACGCACCGCATCGAGATCACATCCCTCGACGACATCGACGCGTTCGTCGAAAAGTGGCTGCGGAAAGCGTACGAGCTGGACGCCTGACCAAAAGGCTTTGAACCACAGCGACACAAAGGGCACCGAGGAGTCCCTCGGGTGTTCTCTGTGTGGTGAAAAAGCCCTCTAGATCCACCCCACAACATTTTCTCCGCCCCTCCGTGGAAAACCATCGCAGCCCTGCCGTCATCAAGGACACAGTGCACAGCGAATCCGGAGCGTATCCGGACGGGATCCCGAAAAGCAGAAAGCGCCAGCTTTCCCGAGAAACAAACCCTCTTTCCCATTCAGGAGGACTTCATGACACGTCGTATTCTCATCGCCGCTCTACTCTCGTTCACCGCCATCGCCGCCTCGGCGCAAGCCGCCGGATCCGCCTCGGCGTCTGCGAGCGCCTTCGCCAAAGTCATCACGCCGATCGCCATTACCAAGACGGCAGACCTCAACTTCGGCACGATCATCAGCGGACCGGCAGGCACGGTCACGGTATCGCCGGCCGGCGTCGAAACCGCCAGCGGCGCCACGGTGCTCAACCCCAATCCGAACGTCTCGGCGGCGCTCTTCAGCGTGACCGGTGAACCGTCGACGGCGTACTCGATCACGCTGCCGAGCTCCATCTCGATCACGAACGGCGCGCAATCGATGACCGTCAGCAGCTTCACCAGCAACCCCACGCCGGGCGGCGTTCTCTCCGCCGGCGGCTCGCAGTCGCTGCAGGTCGGCGCGACGCTGGCCGTCGCCACGAACCAGGCCGTCGGCAACTACTCCGGCACCTTCTCGGTGACGGTCGCGTACTGATGCTCTCGCGAACGGCGCCGCGGATACGCGCGGCGCCGTTCCCTTCCAAGGAGAACGCCATGAAATCTCTCTTCTACGCCATCGCTCTGTCCGCATTCGCTTTCAGCGCGCAAGCGGCACTCTCCGGCGGGATCGGCGATCTGCTCGTGACGCCGACGCGCATCGTGCTCGACCAGCACAAGCACGCCGATGAGATCGCGTTGATCAATACCGGCAACTCGACCGCGACCTACCGCATCGAAGTGCAACACATGCGGATGAAGGACAACGGCGACATGGTGCCGGTCGATGAGCCTGCCGATGCCTTCGCCGACGCGCTCGTGCAGTTCTCGCCGCGCCGCGTCGTTCTCGAGCCGCACATCACGCAGACGGTTCGGCTGCGCATGCGGCCACCGTCCGGCAAGGCCGCCGCGCCCGAGCTCTATCTCCATCTTCTGTTTCACGCCGAGCCGCCAGCCGACGACGCCGCGGCGCCGGTCTCCGACGGCAAAACGCTTTCGATCCATCTCACGCCGATCTACGGCGTAGCGGTGCCGATCATCGTCCGGCTCGAAGAAAGCGACGCGTCGGTGCGCATCGACACGCTCCGAATGTCCGCGGGTGCGGTGGCCTTCAACGTCGCGCGAAACGGAAGCCGCTCGACGTACGGCAACATCGCCGTCACATTCACGCCGCGCGGTGGAATCAGCCGCCCCGTTGCTGGAGCGAACGGCGTCTCCGTCTATGCGCCGCTCGCCGCGCGCGCGATGACTCTCCCTTTGAAGCTGCCCGACGGTGTCGCACTTCGCGACGGAACACTGCAGGTGTCCTATGCGGACGCGGAACCAAAAGGAACACAGTTGGCGAGCGCAACCCTGGCTCTGCCATAGCGTGATGATCGGACTGCTGTTGATCGCCGTGCGAGCGGTGGCGGACGAACAGGAGCCGCTGTTTCTCGACCTGCGCGTCGACAACGAGTTGATCGTCGACTCCAAGGGCGACCCGAAAGGGTTGGAGACGATCGTCGTCGGAAACGACGTCCGTCTGCCGATCGGTGAGTTGGCCGACGCCCTGGAGCTCGACGCCTCCGTCGATGCGCATGCGCGGCGAATCGTCATCGGCGGCCGCACCGTTCCTTTCGATGCAGCGCGCATGACGGCTGCGGAGAACGACATCATGGCCGGCCCGGCGCTGTTGACCGAATGGTTCGCCTTCGAGGTGAAGATCGACAGGCACGCCTCGACCGTCACCATCCACTCTGCCGCGCCGTTGCCGTTCCAGCTCCGGCGCATGCGCGAAACGGAAGCGGCGAAAGCGCTGACCAGATCCGGCACGACGCTTCCGAGCATCCCGAATCCGTATTCGCTGTTCGACGGACCGTTCGTCGACGCGCGCATTCGCATGACCGGCGGCGGGCAAGCTGCATCGTCCGACTTCGACGTCTTCGCCACCGGCGACCTGGCCGGCCTCTCGGCGAGCGCCTTCTTCGCCGGCAGCGCCAATCACCCGCTGGCGACTTCCTGGCTCACGTTGGGACGCCGCGATCCCGATCCGATTCTCCTCGGCCCGCTGCACGCGCGTGAAGCCGAAGTTGGTGAAGTCTTTTTCAACGGCGACGATCTCGTCGCGCTGCCGAGGCGAGGAACGGGAATGATCATCAGCAGCTTCCCGCTCGATCACTCCGCCCGATTCGATGAGCAGACGATCACCGGCGACCTCATGCCGGGCGAAGACGTCGAGCTTTACGTCAACACCGCGCTCGCGGGATATCAGAAAGGTTCCGAGAGCGGCGGTCACTACACGTTCACGCACGTCCCCGTGATGTACGGAGTGAACATTTTCCGGCTCGTCTTCTACGGAGCGCACGGGCAGCAGCGCGTCGAGATTCGCCGGTTCAACGTCGGCGAGAGCCTCACCCGAAAGGGACGGTTCGAATACCGCGTGATCGCCGCCGGCAACGGGATGGCCGAGGCCGCGTACGGCATCACGCAACAGCTGACGGCCACGGCCACGGCGATGTCCGTCGATCTCGATCACGGTGGACGTCATGACTACCTCGGCGGCGGGCTTCGCGCGTCCTTCCGCGGCATCTTCGGCTACGGCGACGCCATGCGCGATACGAAGGGCGGGACGATCGGCCGCGTCGGGATGCAAACGCGAATCGGCCAGTTCGCGCTGTCGATGTCGCGCGCGCAGCTCCATTCATTTACGAGCGAGATCTATCGCGACGACCTCGGGCCGATTGCCGCGCGCACGATCTTCCATGCGGGCGGCGTCTTCGGACGGCGCTACCTCATCCCGGCGCGCTTCGATCTCGCCGTCGACGACCTCGCCGGCGGCGGCCGCATCTCGCGCGCCGGCCTCTCGGTGTCGTCGGCGTTCGGACGCGTCTGGGTGACGAGCGACTTGCAGAGCACGACCTTCCGCAACGTGCCGCGAGCGACCGATGCGGATTCCACGACCAGCAATCTTCGCTTCAGCCGCGTCGCTTCCGATCTTTCGCTGCGCGGCGAAATCGGATACGAAGTGCGTCCGCGCCGTGAGATGACCACGGCCACACTCGCTGCCGATCTACACCGCCTCGGGCGTCCCGAGTTCAGCGCCGCAATCGTGCGCGACATGTCGACGCGCTCCACGCGCGTGATCGCAGGAGTCCGCCGCGACGCGGGCCGCTACACGGTCGGATTTTCGGTCGAGGTGCCGTCGCGCGGAAAACCGACCGCGCGCGTCGAGATCTCAACAAGCGTCCTGCGCAATCCGTTGGCTCACCGCTTCGCGTTCAACAGCCAGCCCTCGGCCGCGGGAGGCGCCGTCGCCGCGAACGTCTATCTCGACCGCAATGCGAATGGCGTTCGCGACGACGGCGAGCCGGCCATCGCCGGCGCCGGCTTCTTCGTCAATCGCGGCGTGGCTCCCGTCGTCACGGACGCCCAGGGACGCGCCTTCCTCGATCGGCTCCCGGCGGACAGCCGTAACGAGCTCGTGCTCTCGACTTCGACGCTCGACGACCCAGGCTGGGCGCCGAAGACTTCCGGCGCGGCGTTCGTCGCGCGCGCCGGCAAACCGCTCATCGTCGACTTCCCGGTGATCGTCACAGGCGAGATCACCGGGAACGTCACGCGCGATGGCCGGGCGGCGCCATCCGTCTGTCTGGAGCTGGTGGCCGCCGACGGGACGATGATCAAGACCGCCACGACCGCATACGACGGCTTCTACAACTTCGCGGGCGTGCGGCCCGGAACCTACACCGTCCGCATCGATGGTGCCGCGCCGCGGACAGTCACCATCTCGGCCGACCACACATTCGACAACGCCGATTTTTCGATCGGAGGAGAGAAGCCATGAATGCTGTCTCTCGACACGTGTGGCATTATACCGGCGGGAATCCACCAATGACCGGGCGTCTCCTGTTCGAGAAGAATCTCGACGTAATCAATCGTGCGATCGCGCAGGTGTGCCGCCACGTACGCCTCCACGGGCCTGAGGCCGAGGACTTCGCGTCGATCGCGAGACTGGCCCTGCTCGAGGACGACTGCGCGATTCTCCGCAAGTACGAAGGCCGTTCATCGCTGGCAAACTACGTATCCGTCGTCGTGAAGCGACTGTTCATCGGCCAGAAGCGCGCCGCGGGCAGGTGGCAGCCGTCGGCTGAGGCGGTGCGGCGCGGTGATACGGCTGTGACCCTCGAACGCCTTCTGCATCACGAAGGACGGCCCCTCGACGAAGCGCTGGCGATCACAAAAGCGAATCATCCGGATACGAATGTTCGCGAGCTGGAGTTGATCGCCGGGAGCCTTCCCCATCGCCTGCCGCGCCCGCGTCTCGTGCCGGTCATCGATAGCGACGAGGAGCGATTGGAAGGCGGCACGACCGCGGACGACCGCGTCATAGCATCGGATCTCAACAAGCGCTCAGCGCAAGCCTCGCACACCGTTCGGTCGAGGATGGAAGCGATGTCCGCCGAGGACCGCATCATCCTCCGCCTCCGTTTCGAAAAAGAAATGGCCATCGCCGATATCGCGCGCGCCCTAGGCACCGCGCAGCGCCCGCTGTATCGCCGTGTCGAGGCGCTTCTGGCAACGCTGAAAGCCGCGCTCGAACACGCCGGTATCGATCGCGTCGATGCGGCGGAAATCATCGGCGGCGCAGGCGATCGCCTCGATTTCGGCCTGACTCAAGGGAAAACGGCTGATGCAGAGCCGTCCGACCATTCGGAGATCAAATGAGCAGCCAGTCCTCCCACGTCGATCCGGAAACACTCTCGGCATTCGCTGAGGGGAGGCTGGACGCGGCGAAGCGCGATGCCGTCGTCGCACACATCGATCACTGCCAGGACTGCTTGGACGACGTCGCGCTGACGATGCCTTCGGCCGCGGCGGAGTCGGAGCGGCGACGCTTCGCGCGACCGTCATGGCTTCTGGCGCTTGCCGCGGCGCTCGTGCTCGCCGTGGCGCTGCCTCTCGCGTGGCACGCCATGCGGCACGGCTCGGCGACGGACGAACTGGTGTCGCTGTCGCCGCGGTCGGCGCGCATCGTCGAGCCGCGGCTGACCGGCGGGTTTCAATGGGCCGCGTACCACGGTCCGATGCGCGCTGCGGGAGGATCGGTCACCGATGCCGAACGCCTCAAGCTCGGCGGCGCGGCCGGCGAGTTGATGCAACGCGCCGAACACGATCCGAGCGCGGAGGCCCAGCACGCGGCGGGCGTGGCGCTGGTGCTCGTCGACAAGCCGGACGACGCAATCGCGAAACTCGAATCGGCCGCACGCGCCTCGCAAGATGCGAAATCGTGGAGCGACCTCGCCGCCGCCCGCTACGCCGCCGCCGTCCAGTTCCGGCGCCCGTCGCTTTACCCCGAGGCGCTCGCGGCCTCGGACGACGCACTCCGCATCGACGCCAAACTACCCGAGGCTCTCTTTAATCGCGCCCTGATCCTCGAAACCATGGGCCTGATCTCCGAGGCGCGAAAAGCGTGGCAACGCTACCTCGAAGTCGATCCCGGCTCGCAATGGGCAAACGAAGCGCGCACGCACCTCTCCGAGCTCCCCGCCACCACCGGCGCCTCCCGCTGGGAACGGGATCAGCCGCTCCTCGAAGCCGCAGCCGCCTCGGGCGACGCGCGCAAAACGGTCGCACTGGTGGACGCGCACCGTGAACGCGCGCGCCGCTTCGCCGAGGCCGAGTACCTCGGCCGCTGGGCCGCGGCAGTGCAACAAGGCAACGTAGCCGAAGCCGCGAAATGGCTGACGATCTCCCGCGGCATCGGCAACGCGCTGGTCCAACTCTCGGGCGAGTCGCTGTTGCGCGATGCTATCGCCGTCATCGATCACTCCGACGCCGCATCGCGCGGCAGAATCGCTGAGGGGCATGTCGTTTATCGCCGCGGGCGCCTCGCGTTGAGCCGCGATCAGGCGGAAGCCGCGGAAGGCGATCTACGAGTGGCGGCCACGATTTTCGAATCGGCGAATAACCCGATGTCCATCGTCGCGCGGCACTACGCCGCGACCGCCCGGCTGGCCCGAAACGATATTGCCGGCGTCCGTTCAGAGTTCGAGAATCTCATGGCCGAAGCGGATCGGCATCCCGGATATCTCGCCATCCGCGGCCACATCCGCTGGGAGTATGCGCGTGCTTGCAAAGCGCAGGAGGATTGGCCATGCGAGGTCGCGTCGCTCACGGCCGCCGCGGAGCTGTTTCACAGCGGCGGAGAGAATGGGAGTGAAGCGTTCGTCGAATTAATGCTCGCGTCCGCGCAGAGCTTTCTCGGCCGTCCCGATGAGGCTTGGAACGCACAGATCCTCGCGCTTCATAGCGAGTCGCTGCCAGACCTCGTGGAGACAACTCTTGGTGGAGCCGTACGCGCCGAAATCAACGCCGGAAGGCCCGCCGCGGCACTCGCATTGTTGCGAGTCGCGCGTTCGATGCAGCGCCCCGACACGACGCCGGTCAGGTCGATCGAGATGCTCGTGCAGAAGGCGATGCTCGAAGCGGCCACCGGTAATGACGAGGCAGCGCGGAGCACGCTCGAAGCCGATCGTGTCGCACAACATCTCTCCGATCCCTCGGTGAGGGCGCGTCAGGTGGCAGACATCGAGGTCGCTCGTGGTGCATACCTTCTTTCAACGGACCCGCGCAATGCTGCGGCGGCGTTGACGCGAGCCATCGGCTTTTATCGCGACCACCAGCGCATCACAAACTTGCCCGAGCCATTGCTCCTTCGTGCGCGCTGTGCGTTGCGCATCGGGCAGCAGGCCGCAAGCGCGCAAGACCTCGCGGAGGGCGTCCAGCTTCTCGAGCGCCATCCCCTGCGTATCGAGGGAGTCGTGCTGGGCACCGGCGTCTTTGACGCAGGAAACGCCCTGTTCGCCGACGCGATTCGACTGCATCTCGACCGCCGCGACGTCGCGCAGGCATTCGCGTATGCGGAACGGTCCCGCGGCGGTTCCATCTCCCTCGAAGAACTGCAGCATCGGCTTCGCGAAAGCGGCACTACCGTTCTCGAAATCGCCGCACTCCCCGGGGAGATCGTCACATTCGCGGTGTGCGGCGACGATGTTCAGACGATCCGGCGGCCGATTTCAGACGCCGAGCTTGCGTCACTCACCGGTCGCGACGACGCTCGCAACGACGCCAGCCTGTATGACCTGCTGATCAGACCGGTCGATCGCTTCCTCGCCCGGACGAGCGCGCTGGTCATCGTTCCGGACGCGTCATTGGAAAGCGTACGCTTCGCCGCTCTTTTCGACTCAGTGACGCGGCAGTATTTGGTCGAACGATTCCCCGTTGCCATCGCCTCGAGCGCCGCGTCGCTTCGCGGCAGCGACGGACGCAACACACCGCGGTCACTGGCCGAGGTTGCGTTGCCGTACGGTAAGGCGAGCGGGTCGGCCGAATTGCCCGAAGCAGAAAAGGAGATGGCTGACGTCGCGGCCTCGTACTCCCAAGTGGTCTCCGTCGCTTTCGATCGCGCGGCCTGGACAACAGTCCGTGCTGTTGCCGAGTCAGCGGACATCGTCCACATCGCGGGGCATACTGAAGAAACGCCAGCGATCGGCGAGCAGACGCTGTTGTTCGCCGGGGAGCACGGCGCAGCAGTGAAGCGGGTTTCATGGAAAACGGTCCTCACCTCGCCTCTTTCTCATCCGCGGATCATCGTACTGGCGGCCTGCGAGACCTTGCGGCGGCCGCGATCGTTAGAAGCGCGGGGCCTCAGTCTCGGAGCGGCGTTCGCCGCCGGCGGGGCTGACGTTGTCGGGACTCTCGGGCCCATTCCGGATCGCGACGCGCGAGCGCTGTTCCGATCCATACACAAGCATCTCGCGGCCGGTGCGAGCGCGTCCCTGGCGGTGCGCTCAGCGCAAGTCGAAGCGATCCGTAATCAAACTGACGGAGGCGGCGCGCGCGCGTGGCGCGACATCGCCGTTCTCACCACTCACCTTTCGCAGTAAGGAGGATCTATGGCCAGCTTGACAGTTGAGTTCCGCGGCATATGCACCCACTTCTGGAACAATGTCCTTCATGGCATGCCGCATCGTGTCGTCCTTCCCGACGCCTCTCCGCTGCGCGGGGGTCTCCTTCAGTTCACCGATTCCATCGACCCTTTGCTGGATTCCCCCTACTTTCTCCTGCCCCATTTCCCAATCATTCAGATGAAGGGAGTGCCGTTCGATCAGAGCGGTATCGTGATGAACGGACTCCTCGCGAAGGGCTCTCATCTGCGGATCGTCAATGCCGTCGACAACGGGCTGTCCTATGATCGCTCGTTTACGGAGCTCGTCCCGCAGCTCACGACGTACTTTACCGGCTACATACCGTCGACCGACGTAGTGACCGGCGCACGAACATCGGCGTACTTCGACATCTTCAGCGGAACGGTTTCGGCGTACCGGGATGTGGAGGACGTCCGCGTTCGGGCAGTCATCGAGACCGCCGGACCGCCGGTTCTCCGTGCCACGGCAATGACAGCCAGCGATGAAGCCGTGTCGACGGTTGAGTTCACTCTGGCGCCGCCATCGGAAGACCCGCTTCTGCTGCTGGTCGGTAACACGTCGCCCTTCTGCCTCGATGGCTGCGACTTTGACTTTCTGCTGCACTACCTGACGGAGGTAAGCGGCATCCCGGCAGTCCTGACAACACCCGCTCCCGGCATGCCGGGAGGTCCTGGCTTTGTGCCGGACCAGTCTGCTGTGGATCCCGTCAAAGCGTTGGCGGATCTCATCAGCCGGGGCTTCCCCGGAGCGTTCAGCGCCGCGTTCTTCGAAACGTCGGCCTCGTGCTCGGACTCTCGATATCCGTGAACGAGAAAGGAAGCCTTTTACGCCGGCTTTATGAAACCGCGATTTCGTCCGCCGCGCGCGCTTCCAACCGAGCGAAATACATCGGTCAGGATCGAGGCGCGCGCCTCAGATGCGATCTCTTCCAGCGTTCGAAATCCTAGCCGAGCCACGGCGCGAATGCGGACATCACGTCCTCCGCCGCGGTCACCGGACGGCGCGTTTCGCGGTCTACCCAAACGTGCGATGACGTCCCCGTCGCGTGCAGACACTCGCCCGAGGCGTCGCGCAGCTCATACGCGAAGCGCATCATCCTGCTCGCTGCCTCGGCGATCGTCGTCCGGATCACCACCTCGTCGTCGTAGCGGTAGGGCGCGCGGTAGCGGCAGACGATCTCGGTGACCACGAGAATCAACCCTCGCTCTTCGATCTCGCGATACGGAAAACCGGCCTCGCGACAGAGATCCGTGCGGCCGATCTCGAACCACACGACGTAGTTCGCGTGGTGCGCGATCGCCATCTGGTCCGTGTCTTTGTAGCGGACACGCGTGCGGCTCTCGGTCGTTCGCATGCGCGTGCGATCATAATCTCCGGCAGACCTTTTGCTGATGAGCTGAGCCGTGAGACGAAAAAAAGGTAGCGCTCACCTTCCGGATGCCGCAAATTCGCTGCTGATCGGCGGCGCGGTCCTTCTCGCGCTTGACGTCGGCCGGCGAATCTTCCGCCGCTCGCAACTCTTCGAGCCGCAGCGCCAGCCGGTCATCAGTTGGAATCCCGAGGACTACGGCATCCCGCGCGAGCGCACCGAGGTCTTGTCGTTCGAGACCGATGACGGCGAACTGCTTTACGGCTGGTATTGCCGCGCGCAGCATCCGATCGCGTCGGCGCTCTATTGCCACGGCAACACCGGCAACCTCTCCAACACGGCGCACGTGATGCCGCATCTGCTTGATGCCGGCATCAACGTGCTGCTCTTCGACTATCGCGGCTTCGGACGCAGCAGCGGATCGCCGTCGCTCTCCGGCATCATCGACGACGGCGTCACCGCGGCACGGCTGCACGAAAAAATCCGTCCGAAGCACGTGCCGTCGATTCTCTACGGCTACTCCCTCGGCGGCGCGATCGCGGCCCAGATCATCCGTAGACATCCGTTCGACGGACTGATCCTCCAGTCGACGTTCACGAACCTGCCTGACATCGCCCGCGTCACCTTCCCGCGGGTCCCACTTCATCTCGTTAGCGGCCGACTCTTCGACACGCTCGAAGTCGTCCGCAACCTCACCGTGCCCGCGCTCATCATCCACGGCACAACCGACGAAGTCTGTCCGTCGTGGATGGCGCAGCAGCTTCACGATTCATGCGGCGCCGGCGCGAAAAAGCTGATCCTCGTCGACGGCGGACTGCACAAGGATCTCTTCGAACGTGCCGACGCGCAGACGCTGGTGTGGGAGATCAATCGCTTCGCCACCGACCTGCACTGCACGCCGCATGTCGTTCAATACAAACCGGGACCCGCCGAGCAGCTTCTCGATCACACGCTGCGATCCGTCCGGCGGATGTGGCGGCGGCACTTGGTGCAACAGCCGCTGTGATACGTTCCGGAACGCGCCTGCGCTTCACGCTGCGCGCGAAATCTGCATTCGAAGGAAGCCATGCTCGCCGTCGTTAAATCGGCTCCCGTTGATGGCCCCGAGGGGACATCGGTAAGCGATTGTCCCGTCCCGAAGCCCGGACCGGATGAGGTCTTGATCCGCGTCGCCGCCGCCGCCGTCTGCGGAACCGACAAGCACATCTACCACTGGGATCCATCGATCCGCGACAAGGTCACGCCGCCGCGGATTTACGGCCACGAGTTCTGCGGCTTCGTCGAAGAGCTCGGATCGCGCGCGCAACGTGGCTACGAAGGCCATCTCGAAATCGGCGACTACGTTTCCGCCGAAATGCACGTCGTCTGCGGCGAATGTCCGCGCTGCCGTTCCGGCAACGGCCACATCTGCGATCGCACGCGCATCTACGGCCTGCACGAGGACGGCGCGTTCGCCGAATTCGTGAAGGTGCCCGCGGCGAATGTGGTGAAGCTCGGCCGCTACGTTCCGCTCCGCGTCGGAGCATTTCTCGACGCGCTCGGCAACGCCGTTCACGCGACCTCGGTCTGCGACCTGGCCGGCAAGTCGGTCGCCATCACCGGCTTCGGCCCGATCGGCGCGATGGCCGCCGCGATCGCGGAGCACAGCGGCGCGACCACCGTCATCGTCACCGACGTCAGCGATCACGCGCTTGAAACCGCGCGCCGCTGGGCCGCGAGCCACAACTTCGCCAACCTGCATGCGTTCAACGTCCGCACGATGGCCGCCGAGGAGGTGAAGCAAGAAGTCGATGCCGTCACCGAGGGCGATGGCGTTGATGTCGTTCTCGAAATGTCCGGCGCGCCGTCCGCGATCAATCTCGCGCTCGACATCGTCCGCATGGGCGGCATGCTCTCGCTCCTTGGCCTCCCCGCCGGACACTCCGTCACCATCAACGACTACACGCGCAACGTCATCTTCAAAGGCGTGACGATGCAAGGGATCATCGGCCGGCGCATGTACGGAACCTGGCAGCGGATGCTGGCGCTGCTCAAATCCGGCCTCAACGTCGAATGGATCGTGCAGGCCGCGTACGATTCACTGAATGATTTTCACGAAGGTGTTGCACGTTTCGATCGGCACGAAGCGCTGAAAGTGGTTTTCTTTCCCGAGGGAGAGAGCGCCGCGAATGCGCGCATTTCGAAGAAGTAGATTGGTGGATTCGTCGATCAGTTGATCAGGGGACACGCTCGGCCCGGTTCCTGATCTACTGATCCACTAATCTACTGATCGACTAAATCCACTCCATGTCCAAACGAATCGCCATCCTCACCGGCGGCGGCGACGTCCCGGGGCTCAACGCGGCAATCAAAGCCTTCGTCGGACGGCTCCTCGATCATGACGGCTACGAGATCGTCGGCCTGCGCCGCGGCTGGGCCTCGCTGCTCAACATCATTCCCGAACCGGACGCCGACAACTCCGCGTGGATCACGCCGCTCGGACGCATCAACACGCGTTCGATTGACCGCTTCGGCGGCACGATGCTGCACACCTCGCGCATCAATCCGTCGATCAGCAAACTGGATGACATCCCCGATCATCTTCTGCCCTCGAAAGGCGAGCCCGATGAACGCGGACGCTACGACCTGACCGCCGCGGCCCTGCGCGTGATCGACTTCCTCAATCTCGACGGCCTCGTCGCCCTCGGCGGCGACGGCACACTCACCTTCGCGCGCCGCCTGCACAAGGAAGGCGTCCCTCTCGTCGCGATCCCGAAGACGATGGACAACGATGTCTTCGGCACCGACTATTGCCTCGGCTTCTCGACAGCAGTCACGCGCTCAGTGATGTTCATCAACGATCTCCGCACCGGCGCCGGCTCGCACGAGCGTTTCCTCGTCGTCGAGCTCTTCGGCCGCTACTCCGGCGAGACCTGCCTGCTCGCGTCGTACCTCGCTGGCGTCGACCGCGCTGTGATCGCCGAGGTGCCGTTCGATTGCGACAAGCTGTACTACCTGCTCGAGGCGGACCGCAACGACAACCCGAGCAACTACGCGGTGGTTGCCGTCTCCGAGGGCGCGCGCCTCATCGGCGGCGGCACGATCGAAAGCGGCGAAGCCGACGCCTACGGCAACCGCAAACTCGGCGGCATCGGCGGCATCGTCAGCGACTACCTCGAGAAACGCTCGCACGACAAAGTGATCTACCAGCGCCTCGCCTACCTGATGCGCTCCGGAGCTCCGGATTCACTCGACCAGCTCGTCGCCAACAACTACGGCAGCCTCGCCGCCGACCTGATGCGCCGCAACGAAACCGGCAAGATGGTCGCCGTCGTCGACGGACGCTACACCGCGGTGCCGATCGAAGTCGGCAGCAGCGGACGCAAACGCGTCGACGTCGATCGCTTCTACGACGTGGCCAACTACCGGCCGAAAGTCGCGGATGTGATGGGGATGCCGATGTTCCTGCACTGAGGCCACGCTACAATCGAAACGTGGATCAAACAACGCTAGCCGTTCGCCAGGATTGGCTGGAAGAATTCGAAGCGGCCGCTCGCCGTCCGCTGGCGCAACGCGTCAAGTACGCATTCATCCGGACCTACAAGCCGGTTCTCGACGATGCCGAGTTCCGCGCCTTCGACACGATGGCCGATTACCGCGCGTGGTGCGAAACGAATCTGCCGGAGTGGCTCGGTTACGGGAGATAGATGCGCGTACGGTGACGCGTTAAGCGTCCGCTGGCAGAATCCGAAAGTTCTTTCTCGGCGCTGGACGGATTGCGCGGAAGTGGCGTTCATCGAGCGTGAGGACATCGAAGGCGGCGTATCGCGCGGCGAGAACGGCGATCGAAGCGTCGGCCAGGCCGATGCGGAGCGAGCGGTATTTCGTGATGAGGTGGCGCGCTTCTTCGACGTCGTCTTCGTCGAATGTTGCCAGCTCGTAGGCTCGGCGGCCGATCTCGGCGAGAAAGAGCGATTCCGCGTCGACGCCGCCGAATTTCTGGATGAGGAAGTCGGCTTCCGCGAGGACAAAGGGCGAAATGATTCGCGGCGGCGGTGCGCTGAGGAGCGCCTCCGCACACTCCTCGTGCCAGTTCTGGTCGGAAAACATCGCCGCCAGAATGCCGCTGGTGTCGACGAGAATCACCGTCCGAAACTCTCGAGCAGCGCGTCGACATTCTCCGCGATGGTCGGATCGCCCAAACCACCCTCCATGAGCGGAAGGCGCGGAATTGGCGCACCCGCTGCGAGCGTCGCGGTGTCAATCGCGTCGCGGATTACCTCTGCTTCAGCCTTGCCCGTGCTGCGCGCGACTTTCTCGATGCGCTTCTTCAGTTCGTCAGGCAGGTAGATCGTGGTCTTTCTCATACCATACGTATACCATACGTCACGCTCTTCGTACAACAATCATCGTCACGTCATCTTCCGGAGGACCGGCCACGCCGCGCCACGTCTCAACCTCATCGACGATCTTGGCGGCCAGCGCGCCTACGGAGGCGGCGTTCGCACAGATCGTTGATTGCAGACGCTCGTCTCCCCACATTTCCGCGATCCGATTCGCGGTCTCGGTGACGCCGTCCGTGTAGAGGACAAGCGTGTCGCCGGGGACGAAGGGGCGCGATACCTCCTCGTACTTCGCGTCGCGGAAGCGGCCGAGGACGACGCCGGGGGCGAGGATTTCTTCGCAGGTTTCGTCGTGGCGAAGAATCGGGGGCGGATGGCCGGCGGATGCGGTGGTGATCACGCCGGCGATCGGATCGACGTAAACGTACGCGGCGGTGATGAATTGGCGTTCGAGGCGGCCGCAGAAGAGCGTATTGAGATTCGCGAGGATGCGCGCGGGCGATGACGCGTTGTCCGTTTGCGTGGCTAGCGCGATTTTCAGCATTGATGCGACGAGCGCCGCGGGAACGCCGTGGCCGGAGACGTCGGCGATGAAGATGCCGAGGGCGCCGCAATCGAGTTCGAGGAAATCGTAGAAATCGCCGGCGACGTCCGAGGCGGGCGTGTAGACGGCGGCGACATCGAGGCCGGGCAACTCGGGATTTTTTCGCGGCAGTGCGGCTAGTTGAATCGCGCGCGCCGTGGCCAACTCGCTGTCGACGGCGGCGAGGCGCTGTTGCGACTGCGTAGCGTGACGCATCGTCGTGACGATGATCGTCAACATCAGGATGAGGAAGCCGTTCGGCTCGCGCGTGAGCCCGTAGGGATCGCCGACGAAGTGAAAGTGCTCGTTCATGACGAACGCGGTAAAAACCAGCGCGCCGATGCGGACGAAGCGCCAGTTCGTGTCGCCGGACCCGCCCGAAAGAAGATCGATCGCGAGCACTGCAATCAGGACGAGAACGAGCGCGTCGATGACCGGCTTCAGGGCAAATGGCGAATGAATGGCGATCTCGTACGGGATGGCGATCGCGGTGCACCCGACCAGCGCCGTGATGATGATGCGATGCACCATCGGCCGGCGGTTACCGCTGAACGTTTCGAACAGCAGCGCCGCCGGAATCGGCACGAGGTACTCGAAATCTGCGCGCAGGTAGTCGAGCCAGCGCGGATGGCCGTACAGCAGCGTGAACGCGCCGGTGTTGAACGCGAGCCGCGTTCCGTAGGCGATCGCGAACAGGCCGGTGTAGACGAATGAGCGCCGCGACTTCCCCGCAGTCAGCGCGCCGAGGAGCAGCATGCCGGCGCCCATCGTGATCAGCACGACGGCGATGACGCCGGCGATCATGTCGCGATGAAAGACGGCGATCACCTCGGCGGCGGTGTGCTGCATCGCGGCGATGATGACATGACGCGCGTGATGTAATCGCCGCGTGGCGGACTTCCGCAGAACGCTCGAGCGCGCGTTTCGGCGCCGCGTCGTGGTCAAGGACACGGCGGATGCGGTCGTCGCCACCGGCACGAGCGCGCAGGTCGATGAGGAAACGTATGGCGCGCAGGCGGCGACGTCGTCGACTGCGGCAACCATCGCCATCATGCTCGCCGGCATCGCCGCGTTTCTGAATCTCTACGCGACGCAACCGCTGTTGCCGATGCTCGTGCGAATTTTCGCGGCGTCGAAGGCAGCAGTCGGGATGACCGTCAGCGCGGCGACGATCGGCGTTGCGTTATCGGCGCCGTTCTGCGGACTGATCGCCGAACGCGTCGGACGAAAGCAGGTCATCGTCACGGCCACTTTGTTGCTGACAATTCCGACAGTGCTCGCGTCGACGGCGACGTCGCTGCCGATGCTGATCTTCTGGCGCTTTCTGCAAGGGCTTGTGATGCCGGGCATCTTCGGCGTGGCCATCGCATACATCGCCGAGGAATGGCCGGCGGCGAATGTGGCCTCGGCGATGTCGCTCTACGTCAGCGCCACCGTCCTCGGCGGCTTTCTCGGGCGCATCCTGCCGGGTTACGCGGCGACGCATCGGATCGTGAGTTCGATCGCGCCGAGCTGGCGGATCGGATTCGTGCTCATCGCCGCGTGCGATCTGGTTTTCGGAGCGCTCATCGCACGCTGGCTTCCGCGCGACCGCAAGTCCGCTGTTGTTCCGGCGCGGGCAAGCGGCGGCATGCTGCGTCATCTGCGCAATCCGCGGCTCGTGGCGACGTACGTGGTCGGATTCAATGTGCTCTTTTCGCTCGTCGCGGTGTTCACCTACATCACGTTCCATCTCGCCGCCGCGCCGTATCTGCTGACGCCGGCGCAACTCAGCTCGCTGTTCGTCGTCTACCTCGTCGGCCTGATCGTGACGCCGCTCGCGGGAATCGGCATCGGCCGCGCCGGATCGCGGCCGGTGCTGATCGTGGCGGTGATCGCGTCGATGATCGGCGTGTCGCTCACGCTGCTCCATTCGTTGCCGCTGATTCTGCTCGGACTGGTGCTCTGTTCTTCCGGCGTCTTCGTTTGCCAATCGGCGTCTACGAGCTACATCCAGACCGCCGCGGCCGCGGGCGGACGTTCATCCGCAGCCGGTCTATACGTCGCCTGCTATTACGCCGGCGGCAGCGTGAGCGGCGTGCTGCCGGGATTCTTCTGGCGTTTCGGCGGCTGGACGGCCTGCGTGGTTCTGGTGCTCGCGGTTCAGGCAGTCACGATCGCCGTGGCCGCGTTCGGATGGCGCGAATGATCGACGTCTACTTCATCGACGTGAGTGTCGCGGATGAGGTCATTGAATCGCTCGCGAACCTGCTCACGATTCCGGAGCGTGCTCGCGCGGATCGATATCGATTTCCGGACGATCGTCGCCGATCCATCGTCGCCCGCGCAGCGACGCGGCGATTCCTCGCTCGTTACCTCGGCAGCGATCCCACCACGCTCGTCATCGACGAAGAAGAATTCGGCAAGCCGGTTCTTCATGGACGCGAGATCGAATTCAACGCCAGCCACTCCGGCGATCTGGTCGCGCTGGCATTTGCAAAGGAAACGGAGGTCGGCGTCGATGTCGAGCGGCGCAGGAAATTGACTGACACTCTCGCCCTAGCGCGCCGCTATTTTTCTGCCGAGGAGGTGGCGATCGTCGAACGTGCCGCCGATGCCGGAGATGCGTTCTTCGCGATCTGGACGGCGAAGGAGGCGATTGTCAAGGCCAGTGGCAAAGGCATCGGTACGGGCGACCTGCACGGCTTCACCGTCCCGTTTCGCGATCCCCAACTGCGGCCGGTTGTGAACGGCTGGAGCGCGGCCGTGCTCGATCCGAATCGAGAAGGTTACTTTGCCGCGGTCGCAGCTCGCGGTAGCGAATGGCGCATTGCCGTCAAGTCCATCACCGCCGAGGGTTTGCTTTAGACTTCGCAATCGTGCCGCCCCCGAACGAAGAGCGTCGAAAATATCAGCGAGTGCGGCTGGCGCGGCCGGTCGTGGCGCGGGTCGGTGCGGCGCGTGTTTTTCTGCTCGAAGCGTCGCTGAGCGGCGTGCTCATCGCGCACCAGGGCAACATCCCGCCCGAGGGTGCCACGGGCGTGGTGATGTTCGAGTGGGAAAGCATCGCGGTCGCACTGGAGTGCCGCATCACGCGCAACACGCTGCAGAAGATGGCGCGCAACGCGAACGAGAAAAGCGTCTACCACGCGGCGATGGAAATCATCCGCGCGTCCGACAACGCGATGAAGACGCTGCGCGACATGATCTCCGAGGTCGTCGCGCGCGCCCTCGACGAACAGAAAGCGAACGCGCGCGGCATCCCTGCGGTCGCGGCGCAAACGTTCCAGACCGGAAAAGGAAGCCAGTTCCTGCGGCTGGAAATCATCAACGGCGTCTGGCGGCGGACGGAGACGACGCGTCCCGATCAGCCGATGAACGGCTTCACGATCTCCGCCGAGGAGCCGCCGGAACACGTGGCGCTTCTGTGCGACACGTACGCGTCGGCGGACAACGAGAGCCGGAAATTGATCAAGCTGATGGCAGAGCTGAGCATCAGCAAGGCTGAAGGAATTCCGACGCGAAGGTACAGTCCGTAGCTGTCATCCAAACAGGCTTCCCGCCATCTCATCGACCACCGGCCACGTTGCGGCGCGCCACTCTTCGCCCATCAGCAAGCCGGCCGAGGCAAGGTAGATGGCCACATCGCGCGGCGGAAAGTTGTCGAGCGACTTCACAGCGTCGCGGACTTGATCGATGGACGGCGCGGCGTACTCCTCCGCTTCGATCGAGCCGTTCACGTGCGGGATTTTCCAGTGATCGAGGAACGCGGCCAGTAGGGCGTTCTGCTCGTGCGTGTGGTAGTGCATGAGGGCTGTGTCGAGCGCTTGCTCGAACTCGGGCGCGGTGGCGCGTGACGCGAAGAGGTCGGCCTTCTTTTCGAGCGGCATCTTGCGGATCGACTCTTCGCGGAAGTGCAGCGCCTTGGCGATCTGCGCGATCGCGATCAGTTTCGCGGTGTCGTCGCCGAAGCGCCAGAAGGCCACGAGAATGCGGCGGCGGCGTTCAGGATCGGCGAGCTCTTTGACGATTTTGCGTGCGTTCCACATGGGAGCGGGATCGTACAACGGGGTGTGGGGAGTTGGGTGTGGGGAGTGGTAGCCGATGTCTGATTCGGAGTTAGGGTTTTGCTCCTACACCCGACTCCCTACTCCCGACCCCCAACGTCCAAACTTCATCCGCGGTCAGCGCGCGCGTTTGCCCCGAGGGAAGGTCGCCGATGCGGATTGATCCGATAGCGATGCGAACGAGCGTGACGACATCGGCATCGAGCGCTTCGACCATTCGCCTTACCTGGCGGTTGCGTCCCTCGGTGATGGTGATCTCGAACTCGCTCTCGCTCACGCGCGTCACGCGCGCGGGACGCGTGGGGCCGTCGCGCAGCTCCATGCCGTTGCGCAGTAACTCCAGATCGGCATCGGCCAGCGGACGATCGGCCGTGACGCGATACGTCTTCGGCACGTGATACTCGGGATTCGTGAGCCGCTCGGCGAATTGCGTGTCGTTCGTCAGGATCAGCAGCCCGCTCGTGTCGAGGTCGAGGCGGCCGACGGGGAACAGATAGCGCTCGCGATCCGGCAGCAGGTCGTAAATCGTCGGACGTCCGTGCGGATCGCGATACGTGGTGATGTAGCCGGCGGGCTTGTGCAGGAGCAGATACGTGCGCTCCTCGCGCCGTAGCGGCTTGCCGTCGAACGAAACGCGGTCGCGCTCCATGTCGATCCACGCGTCGGGATCGCGCACGACGCGTCCATTGACGCTCACGCGTCCGCCGCCGACCCAGCTTCGCGCCTCAGTGCGCGAGCCGAGGCCGGCTTTGGAGATGACGCGCTCCAGAGTCTTCAGCGGGCGATCGCCAGGCGGCGGTTTGGGGACGTTACGCGGCATAGAGGCAATGTTGAATGTTCAATGTTGAATGTTGAATGTTGAATGTTGAATGTTGAATGAAAAAGCGGCTTCGTCTCCTCATTCAACATTGAACATTCAACATTCAACATTCAACATTTACAATCATCGCACTCAGTGAAGCGGTTCCTCCCGATCATCATCCTGCTCCTCGCCGCGGCAACAGCCCGCGCGGACGAACGTCCCGAATACCGCGCGTATTGGGTCGATACGTTCCGCACGCCATTCGCGACGAAAGTCGACGTCGAACGCATCGTCGATGCGGCGATCGAGAGCAATGCGAACGCGCTATTCGTCCAGGTCCGCCGGCGCGGCGATGCGTGGTACCTCGATGCCGCGGAGCCGCTGGCCGAGGCGATGGATGGGACGTTCGATCCGTTGCGCGCGCTGCTCGCTGTGGCCCACGCCCGCGGCATCGAGGTTCACGCCTTCGTCATCGTCGGCGCGATTTTTCACGGCGATCCGAAAAAGGATCCGCTACCGCGCGATGCACGCCATGTGTTCCTGCAACATTTCTGGGATGCGAACGCAAAGCTGCCGTATCGCGGCGCGCGCCAATGGGGAACGAAGACGAGCAAGGGCCGCTATCCGTTCGCGTCCGACTGGTACGTCGACCTCGGCCATCCCGACGCGGCGGCGTACACGGCCGACGTGCTGCTGCATCTCGTCCGCGCGTATGACATCGACGGCATTCATCTCGATCGCGTTCGCTATCCGGAGTCGACTCGGGGTGATGTTGGCTACAACGAAACGAGTGTTGCCCGGTTCCGCGCGCGCTACGGACGATTGCCGCGTGCGAAGGATCCGCTCTGGAACGATTGGCGGCGCGAGCAGGTCACATCCTTCGTTCGCCGCGTCGCCCTCGGTGCGAAAGCGATCCGCCCTTCGATCACGATCTCGGCAGCGCTCATCGCCTGGGGATCAGGTCCGGCAGCGAGCCGCGGATTTACGAACACCGATTCGTATCGCGTCGCATTTCAGGATTGGGAATCGTGGCTGCGCGAAGGGATCATCGATCTGGCCAGTCCGATGCTCTACAAACGCGAACACGCGCCGGCGGAGCGGAAGCAGTTCGATGACTGGCTGCAATTCGTCATCACAACCGCGCACGCGAACGGGCGCGCCGCGGTGCCAGGCATCGGCGCGTATCTGAATTCGATCGAGGGAACGTTGCGCCAGTCGCGACGTGCCCGTGAAGCGAACGCCGACGGCATCCTTTTTTTCGCGATGGGCGACACGAAACCGTGGTCAATCCTCGCGAACAGTACGAACAACGCGGTGCGACAGAATCCCTACGCACTGCCCGTGGCCGGCGTCTTCACGCCGAAGCGGCCGAACGAGGAGTTCTTCGCGGCGTTGCGCACGAGCACGGCGACCGATGGGCGGACCGCGTTTGAGAAAATCGAGCATCCGCTGTTTGCGGCGACCACGCCGCCTCCGCGGCGTGTGGAGCCAACGACAGGCGCGGTCATGGGTTCGACCGATGGCGACGGGACGGTCGTCTCGATCGAGTCGCTCGCAACGCACGAGACGCGCACGACGCACACCGACGGCAGCGGATTTTTCGGGATGTTGGGATTGGCTCCGGGCGAGTACCGGGTGGTGGTGGGTAGAAAATCGTCGACGGTGACGGTGATTGCAGGACGGGTCAGTTCTCCGTCGGCGAAGCCGGCGCAAGAACCGTAGCCCACGGCGCGACTGGCGCGCTGGCGCTCCGACTCGAACCTCGAAGATCGCTTGCACAACCACCATCGCGGATTCATCGACGGTTACGCTTAGAATTCCTCCCCAATGTCTGAACTCGATCCATCTGTGCAGCGCGAAATCGACGCACTGGGCATCCCGCACGAGGTCCTCGACTGCAATCCCGACTGGGCGGATACCGATGTCTTCTGCGCGAACTACGACATTCCGCGCGAGAACGCGGCGAACACGATTCTCGTCGCGGCCAAGACCGAGCCGCGGCAGTACATCGCCTGCCTGGTCACCGCGACCATGAAGCTCGACGTCAATCACAAGATCAGCAAATTGATTGGGATCAAGCGGCTGTCGTTTGCGTCTGCCGAGGAGACGAAAGAGCTGACCGGGCAACTGATTGGCGGCGTCACCGTGTTCGGATTGCCGGAGTCGATTCCGCTCTACATCGATGAGCGCGTGATGGAGCGGGAGTACGTCATCGTCGGCGGCGGCAATCGGTCGACGAAGGTCAAGCTCGCGCCCGAACATCTGCGAAAGCTTCCGCGCGCCAGTGTGGCCGACATCGCCGTGCCGCGGCAGTAGCCATCCAAATCGGTGCGAGGCCCGTATCCTCACCAAAACATTGGAGGAGAGAGAATGAAAACTCGCATGCTGGCAGTGGTTGTCTGTCTCATCGTTTGTCTTACGACCGTGGCCGCGTTCGGCCAGAGCAATCCGAAACTGAAAGAGTTGCAGCCGTTCGTCGGAACGTGGCAGTGCACAGGAACGACCTTCGCGTCGCCGATGGGACCCGAGCATCCGACGAAGGCCACCGTCGCCGGCTCGTGGATCCTCAACGGTTCATGGGTCGAGGTTCGCTACACCGAAACGAAGACTGCGAAGAATCCGCATCCGTACGCGGTGCGCATGCTGCTCAGTTACGACGAGCAGCCGAAAGCGTTCGTCTCCGGCGCGGTCGACAACATGACGGGCTACTCGACGTCGCAGTCGCCGGGTTGGATGGATGACAAGATGACGTTCACCGGCCCGATGCACAGCGGCGGCACGACGACGAACAGTCACGACATCTTCACGAAAGTCGGCAAGAACGAGGTTCGCCATGAGTCCGAGATGGAAATGGACGGCAAGTGGGTGAAGCTCGATCAGGAAACCTGCAAGCGCTGATTTCAATCTTGAAGCAGCGCCGGCGGCCCGCCGGCGCTGCTTCCTCCCTTGACACTGCGCTACTACAACTGTAGTATGCGCGCATGGCCAAAGAACGCATCGCGCTGACGAAGTTCGAGACCGAGGTCATGAGCGTGCTCTGGCGGCTCGGCGAAGCGAACGTACGCGAGGTGCAGGACGCCATCGATCGCACCGAACGCCCCGCCTACACCACCGTGCAGACGATCGTGCAGCGCCTGGAGCAGAAAGGTGCCGTGCGCCGCACGCGCAAGTCCGGCAACGCGCTCTACTTCGAGCCGGCCATTACTCGTAAGTCGGTGTACCGGCGGCTGGTCGACGAGCTGATCGATCTGATCGGCGGCTCGCAGCCGCTCGTCGCGCATCTCGTCGAAACGGGCAAGCTGTCGCTCGACGATCTGAAAGCGATTGAGAAGGCGGCGAAGCGGAGCAAGAAATGATCGCGCACCTGCTCGAGTCGACGCTGCTGCTCGCGATTGCCATCCTCATCGCGCACATCCCGCGACTGGCGGCGCGGACGCGTTACGCCATCGTCTTCGCGGCTCTGATGAAATTCGCCATTCCCTCGGCGATCGTGCCGCGGCTTCTGGCGGCGTTCGGGGTCGATCTGGCGGGGATGAAGGGCACGATTGTCATCAGCGCACTCGGACCTCTTTCGATGGCTAGCCTGCCGCAGACCGCGGCACCGATCTGGCCCATGGCCATCGTCGCAATCTGGGCGGTGATCGCGATTGCGCTGCTGGCGCGTTCGTTCGTGCGCGGCCGCGCGGCGGTGCGTGTTGCACTGACAAACGCAACCGCTGCCGAGGATGTCGCACTCGTTCGGGCGCGCGAACGTGCCGGTGTGACGCGAGATGTCCGACTCCTTCGTTCGCCGTCGATCGCGACACCGGCAACCGTCGGGCTGCTCCGTCCGATCATCGTCATTCCCTCGGAGACCCAACTCGCAGGCGCGGAGTTGGAGACGATTCTCACGCACGAATGCGCGCACATCGCCCGGCGCGACAACCTCCTCAGCGTCCTCGAATCGATCGCCGGCAGCGCGCTATGGTTTCATCCGCTGGTCTGGATCGCGCGACGCGTCCTCCATGCCGCGCGCGAAGAAGCGTGCGACGCGATCGTCATCGCCTCAGGCGACGCCAACACCTACCTCACCGCCCTCGGCAAAGTGTGCGGCGCCGCCATCGAACCGCGTGCCGCCGGCATCTCGTGCATCGTCAGCAACACAATCCAGGAAAGGATGAGCGCCATCATGAGATTCGGAACACGTCGTCTTCTCCCCCACCGCGCGATCACAACCGCCGTCATCGCTCTCATCGCGATCGCAACGGTTGGAAGTGGAATCGCGCGGGCGTTGCCTGCGGGCAGCGACGACACCGCCACGTCGCCCTACAAGATTGACATCACCGCGACACGAGTCGATTCGCTTTTCGACTTTTTCATCACCATCCGAAACCGCACGGACGACAAGATCCTCAATACGGCGCGGCTCAGAACTCGCGTGGAGGAGTGGGGCACCACGCAATGGGGACACATGGATACTGTCGGCGAATACAAGTCCGTGGTTCGCGTGAAGGGCCACGCCGACGGAACCGCGACCGTGGAGACCGTCATCGATGGTGCGGCGCCAATCGTTCAGACGATCCCCGCAAAATCCGCGCACGCGGTCAGCAGAGTTGAGAAGAAGTCCGAGAACATCTCCATCAATTTGAAAGACGCAGGCATCCGCGATGTCCTGCGTACGTTCTCGAAACTCACGAACATCGAGATCATCGTCGACGATGACGTCGCGGGCAAAGTGACCGTGGCGCTTACCGAGACGCCATGGACGGAGGCGCTCGAGACCATTTTGCGTATGAACAACCTGAGCCAGGAGCGCAGCGGCAACACGATCTACGTTCACCGCAAGTGACGCTGTTAGAATCGCGCGCATGGCCCTCGCACCGCGGCAGACGCGGTTTCTCATCGTCTTCGCGGTTTTGCTCATCGCCTTCTACGCCATCATCACCATCGGGTGGGTCGATACGCACGCGGTGCTGCCGTTCACCGCGGCGCTGGCGCGGGTTTCGGGCGCGGCGCTGAATCTGATTCACGAACCGGTGCATGTAAACGGCACCGTGATCGCCGGATCGCGGTTCGCAGTCGACATCCGCGGAGGCTGCAACGGACTGGAAGCGGTCGTCTTCGTCTGCGCGGCGATGCTCGCCTTTCACGCGCCGCTGCGGAAACGCATCATCGGTTCGCTCGCCGCGGCGGTGATCCTG
The DNA here is from genome assembly GCA_034663965.1 of Thermoanaerobaculia bacterium. GTDB lineage: Bacteria > Acidobacteriota > Thermoanaerobaculia > Gp7-AA8 > Gp7-AA8 > JADGNZ01. The sequence goes on from JAXDIO010000011.1 coordinate 25,566, forward strand.
GAAGCGCTCAACGTGATCCGCATCGCCTCGCTCTACCTCCTCGGCGTTTACTACCGCAGCGTGTTCGAGACGTTCCACCTCGCGGTGTGGCAAACGCTGATGTTCGGCGCGGCCGTTTTTCTGTTCCTCATCTGGACTTCGAGAGTGACGCCGCGCGATGCTCCTTCGAGCACTTAGGTTCGTAGCCGGCCTCGCGTTCGGAGTGTGGATTTGGTGGGCGGTGACGCCCCTGTACAACCGAGCGCTCGCACCAGCGACGCAACTCCTGCTGCACGCAGATCGCAGACTCGCCGACGCCGTGCTCATGCCGCAGGAACGCAAGATCTTCGTCACCTCGGCCACACCGCTCCCGACGGCGACGATGCCCGCCGATCAGCTCACGTACAACATCATCCTGTTGCTGGCGCTCTTCGCATCGAATGAGCGGGCGTGGCGATTCGCGAATGTTCGCGGACTTCTCATCGCGCTCGTCATCCTTTTCATCTCTCACTGCATCGGACTGGTCATCTCAATCGAGTCGACGTACGCCATGCGGCAGGGCGCGTGGAGCGAGCAACACTACGGCGACGCGGCGGCGAATTTCTGGCTGACCGCGGAACTCGTCTTCCGGATCGTGGGGATGTTCGGCGTCGTCTTCGCGTCGTGGTGGGCGCTCAGTCACTCGAAGAGCGTGTCGACGTAGGCCGACGGATCGAACGGGATCAGATCGTCCGCACTCTCGCCGACTCCGACGAACTTCACCGGGATGTCGAACTGCCGCATGATCGAGAGGATTACGCCACCTTTCGCAGTGCCGTCGAGTTTCGTCACGACCATCCCGGTCACCTGCGCCGCCTCGAGGAACGCCGCGGCCTGACTGACGCCGTTCTGCCCGGTCGTGCCGTCGATGACGAGCAGCGTTTCGTGCGGCGCGCCGGGCAGCTCCTTCTCGATGACGCGCCGCACCTTCGACAACTCCTGCATCAGGTGCGATTTGTTGTGCAGACGTCCAGCGGTGTCGATGAGGACGACGTCCGTGCCACGCGCCTTCGCAGCGGTGACCGTGTCGTGCGCGACGGCCCCGGGATCGGAGCCAGCCCTGTGTTTGACCATGTCGATGCCGATGCGGTCGGCCCAAAGTTGGAGCTGTTCGATGGCGGCCGCGCGGAAGGTGTCGGCCGCGCCGAGGAGAACGGACTTGCCTTCGCTCTTGAAGCGCGATGCGAGCTTGGCGATCGTGGTCGTCTTCCCGGTTCCGTTGACGCCGACGACGAGGATCACGAACGGCTTGGCGCGCGCGGTGTCGATCGTCGACATCTGCCGCTGCGGAATCAGGGCCCGCGTTTCCTCGCGCAGCACCTCGGTGAAACGATCCATCTTCGTGATGCGCTCGTCGCGCACGCGCTGTTCGATGCGGTCGACGAGCGCCATCGTCAGCTCCGCGCCGACGTCCGCGCCGAGGAGCCCTTCTTCGAGACCATCGATCGCAGATTTGTCGATCGGAAGGTCAGGAGTCAGCGACTCCTTCACCTTCTCGATGATCTCGGTGTGGGTCATGAAAAGCCCACGTTTCAACTTGTCGAAGAGAGATTTTTTCGGGGTCTCGGCCATGTGCGCCGCGCATTGTAGTCGCCGGGCACGCGCCCGGTGCGTTGGTTGCCCCAGGCTCGGCCACCATGCCTAACTCAGCGTTCAGGCGGCCGGAACGCTGGCGTCTCGCCGGCTGGCTCGGCTGCGTCCTCGCTGCCGAATGGGAGGCTCGCGCAGGCGAAGCGTTACCAGCAAGATTTGAGGGTTTGGCGATTCGGCGGCGAGACGCCGCCGGGCCAGCCGGCGAGGACGCCAGCGCTCCTTTTGCGCTTCGCGCTACGCGCAAAAAAAACCGCCGGGCGAAAATGCCCGGCGGTTGGAAGTGGGGTGCGTGTAGTTAGTGTCGCGCGGAGCGGCGACGATCCGGAGCCGGAACGGCTTTCTCCTCAGGCGCGTAATCGACGTTCAGCAACACGTACGAGAAGGTCGCGCCGGAGATGTAGTAGCCGCCGTCGCCATTCGCGATCGAGAGGCGGCTCCAGTTCGACATCGAGTCACTGTTTTCTTCGCGGAAGGCGAGCACGTAGACGCCGCGGGCGAGCTTCGGTCCGGCCACATTGCCGAGGGACAACGTCAGCGCGGAAGCCTCAGATTCGATCGGAGGCGGCGTCGCCGACGGCTCGTGCGTCGTAGGCCGTTGCCGCGTCACCATCAGCGTGACACCCGAGGTTGACGGAACGGGCATGTTGAAGCTGACCGGACCGCTGATCGAGTCGGCGTCGGGGCGGCCATTGACGGAGAAGAAACGGAAGTGCGATGGATTGTCCGGCTGCCGATGATTCGTCGCAAAGAGCGCGTCGACGCCGATGCCGCCGGCCTCGTTGCGGTGACGATCGGCGCGTTTGGCGCCGACCACGGAGATGCGGGCGCCGGTGCTGATGAAGCGCGGATCGGGGCTGA
>JAXDIO010000041.1:0-3919 GCA_034663965.1 Thermoanaerobaculia bacterium
CTCGACCGAATGTTGACCCACTTACGCCTTGCCGGTAGACTGCAAAAAATCCGAGCAGTGGTCATTGGGAAGTTGAAAGGGTGCGGCAGCGACGCCGAAATCGAGGCGCTGCTGCACGAATTCTTCGCCTTCAGCAATATCCCGGTCATACGCGATCTGCCGTTCGGCCATCACGGGAACAACCTCCTGATGCCGGTCGGTGGAGTCGTACGCGTTAGTTCCCGGGACCGCACGCTCACGCTGTTGCACCCGGCGGTCAAGCCATGAAAACCGTTTTCAAAACGACCGGCGGAAAGGATCCGGTGAAGGACTCTTCATCACACTACGCCGCCGGCGACGTGATCTTCCAGCAGGGAGAGCTCGGCACCGAGATGTTCATCATCCAGGAGGGTGAGGTGGACATCGTCAAGCACATCAACGGCGAGTCGCACGCGCTCTCCCATCTCGAGAAGGGCGACTTCTTCGGCGAGATGGCCGTGCTCGAAAGCGTCCCCCGCACCGCCGACGCGATCGCCAAGACCGAAGTTCGCGCGCTGGTCATCAACGGCGCTCGCTTCGACGAGATGCTCCGCAAGAATCCCGAGGTAGCGGTAAGAATCATTCGCAAATACTCGAAGCGGCTGCGTGAAGCGAACACGTTGCTCGAACGGCTGGTCGGCCGCGAAGTCGACAGCGAGCACGGCGCGCTCGACGCCACGCAGAGCATGCCCGCCGAGGTCCATCATCGCCATCGGCTGGTCGACCTCACCACCGGCGCCGAGTTTTTCTTCAGCAAAGGCGACGAGACCACCATCGGCCGCGCCGATCCGGTCACCGGAATCCTGCCGGACATCGATCTAACGTCTGTAGACGCGAACCGTTCCGTCTCCCGCCGTCACGCAAAAATTATTTGCAGCGGTAATCAGTACTTCATGCTGGAAGAAGTGGGGACGGTCAACGGCACGTACGTCAACGATCAGCGCATCCCGACCGGGACGCCGGTCATGATCCACAACGGCGACGGAATCAAGATTGGCCTCATCGCGATGCGGGCGATCTTCGATTAGCTGTCGGCCCGTTCGCGGGCGTAGCGCGCGAAGGCGCTCACCGTTCTACTCTCCGTAGAAAGACTGCTTCGTACTGCACAATAGTCGCGTGACGATCACCGCCGACACGCCCGTTCGTGCACTTCCCGGCGCCGGACCGATCCGCGCGAAGCAGCTCGAAGAGGCAGGGCTCGCCACCGCCGGCGACCTTATCTATTACCTGCCGTACCGCTACGAAGACCGCCGCCATCCCGTGCGCATCGCCGACGTCGGCCGCCACACAGACACGCCGATTCTGCTGCGCGGCAAGGTGATGTCAGCGAACCTGCACACCACGCGGCTGAAGCGCATGAAAGTCTTCGAGGTCGTCCTCGAAGACGGCACCGGCGCCGTGAAGCTGGTCTGGTTCAACCAAGGCTTCCTCGGCGATCAGATTCGCCGCGGCGACCGCCTCGCCGTCTTCGGCACGCCGAAGATTTCGTCCTACGGCCAGCTCCAGATCGAAAGCGCCGACTGGGAAAAGTTCGAAGGCGACGACGAAGCCGACGGCGCCATCGTTCCGATCTACTCGAAAGTCGGCAACATCCCGCCGAAAGCGTTGCGCCAGATCATCGGCGGCGCGCTCAACGCGCTCCCGACGCTCGACGACCCGCTCGCTCCCGCGCTCCGCAAACGTCTCGGCGTAATCGATCTCGCTCCCGCACTTGAACAGATTCACCGCCCACCGCAGCTCGACGACGCCTTCCTCGGCCGCCGCTCGCGCGCGCACATCCGCATCATCCTGCAGGAGTTCTTCACGCTGCAGCTCGCGCTACGCGTCCGCCGCGCGACCGAAGAGGTGAAGACGAAGACGCGAAGAATCAAAGTTGATGACGAACTGCGCGCCGAGGTCAAACGGATCTTGCCGTTCCGGTTGACGAAGGCGCAGAAGCGCGTGCTGAAAGAGATCGCCACCGATCTGCAGTCGGAGAAACCGATGTACCGGTTGCTCGAAGGCGACGTTGGCAGCGGCAAGACGATTGTTGCGTTGATCGCCGCGATCATCATGATCCGCAACGGACATCAGGTCGCGCTGCTCGCGCCGACCGAAATCCTGGCCGAGCAGCACTACCAGCGAATTCGTCAACTACTTGACGATTCCGTCGTCGTGGCCAAAGCAACCGGCTCGATGACGACGGGTGAGCGCCGCACATTCCTGGCCGGACTGCGCGACGGATTCATCCAACTCGCCGTCGGCACGCACGCATTGCTCGAAGATCGCATCGTTTTCAAATCGCTCGGCCTGGCCATCGTCGACGAGCAGCATCGCTTCGGCGTCGAGCAGCGCCAGCGCCTTTTTGCGAAAGGCGACACGCCCGACATCCTGGTCATGACTGCAACGCCCATCCCGCGCTCACTGGCGCTGGCGATGTACGGCGATCTCGATCTCTCCGTCATCGACGAGCTCCCGCCGGGACGCCAGCAGATCAAGACCGCGGTGCGCGCGCCGGAGCAGATCGAGCGCGTCTACCACTTCATCGATACCGAGGTCGCTACCGGAGCGCAGGCGTACATCGTCTATCCGATCATCGAGGAGTCGGAGAAATCGAACCTGAAACCGCTCACGATCGGCTTCGAAGCGACGAAGATGCGCTTCCCGAACCGCCGCGTGGCCATGATCCACGGCCGCATGCCGCCCGCCGAAAAAGAAGAGACGATGCAACGCTTCAAACGCGGCGAGATCGACATCCTCGTGTCGACGACGGTCATCGAAGTCGGCATCGACGTCGCCAACGCCTCGTTCATGCTGATCATCGACGCCGACCGCTTCGGCCTCTCGCAACTTCACCAGCTCCGAGGCCGGGTCGGACGAGGAGCACGCCAGTCCTACTGCGTCCTCGTCGCCGACAAAGAAAAAGATCGCCTCACGCAGTTCGCGAAAACGCTGAACGGATTCGACCTGGCCGACCTCGACCTCAAACTCCGCGGCCCCGGCGAACTCCTCGGCACCCGCCAATCCGGCGCCATGCGTTTCCGCTTCGGCCACATCGTCCGCGACATCGCCCTGATGGAAAAAGCGCGCGACCTCGCCATCGAGATCATCGAAAAAGACGGCCTGCCGAAGGCGGAGAAGATCGTACAAAAGCTCCTCGGAGTGCCCGTTCCGGCGACGGTGAAGGATTAGCGCGAGCCTCACAAGCACAGAACAGACACTCCTGTCTGTGCTTGTGAGGCTTGGCTGAATATGCAAAATGACCGCATGAGTAACCTTCTCGATGAAGCCTACGCCGCCGCGAAGAAGCTGCCGGAAGAGGACCAGGACGCGATCGGTGCGGTGTTACTCGCCGAGATCGATGCGAATCGCCGATGGGATGAACTGCTCGCGCAACCGTCCGAAGTCATCGAACGCATGGCAGATCGGGCGCTCGAACATCATCGACTCGGACTCACGCTTCCACTCGATCCGGAAGATTTGTAGCCCGAGGACTCTGCTACACTCCGCCGTCCAAATCGGCCCACGAGTCAGCATTGAACCAAGCACCCCAGTACGTCCTCAGCGGCCTCCGCCCCACCGGCCGCATCCACCTCGGCAACTATTTCGGCGCGATCCGGAACTGGGTGCGTTTGCAGGATTTGTACGACTGCTACTACTTCATCGCCGACTGGCACGCGCTGACGTCCGACTACGCCGACACGTCTCGGATTACGAATGCGACGTTCGAAGCGACCGCCGATCTGCTGGCCGCGGGACTCGATCCGGCCAGGTCGACGATCTTCGTGCAGTCCGAGGTCAAGGAACACGCCGAGCTGCATCTGATTTTGTCGATGGTCACGCCGCTGCCGTGGCTGGAGCGCGTGCCGACGTTCAAGGATCAGCAGGCGCAGCTCGAAGACAAGGACCTCAACACCTACGG
>JAXDIO010000049.1:0-9178 GCA_034663965.1 Thermoanaerobaculia bacterium
CATGTCCGGGCCAAACGTCGAAACCACGTTCAGCATTCTTCGTCTAAAAGTCGTACATTCGCTCGACTCGGGAGGACAAGTCATGCCTGCATTCCGCCGGTTGCTTTGCGCTTCGTTCGTGTTGTCAATCGCCGCATCGCTGCACGCGGCCGTCACTGGTGTGGCGATCAATATCGAAGGGAAGCCGGTCAGCGGCGCGAAGGTGTCGCTCTTCGCGCCGGAGTTGATCGCGGCGCAGGGACCGCGGCTGATGTCGGCCGAGCCGCAGCGGAAGCCGCTGACGACGGTGACGACCGACTCCGGCGGCAAGTTCACGATCGACGTCCCGAAGGATCAGACGGTCGTCGACGTCCGCATCGACGCGCCCGGCTACGCGCCGGCCGCTGTGCGGCTCCTTTCCGACGACGATGCCGGCGCGATGTTGCTGACGCAGGCGCCGATGGTGCGCGGCACGATCACCGCCAACGGCAAGCCGGTCGCCAACGCCACGGTCGCGCTTTTTGGCGGCACGGAGTTCGCGACGAAAACGGATGCGGACGGGCACTACTCGGCGCCCGATCCATCGAAGTGGGCGTTTCGCGCCATCATCATTCATCCGGACTATGCGATTGCCGAGGAGCAGCTCGGGCCGGCCGGAACGAAGAAAGGGCCGGACTTTTCGTTGACTGCGGGCGTGCCGATCGGTGGGCGCGTGGTCAGCGAGGATGGACAGACGCCGGTTGCGGATGCCCAGATCTATCTCGATGGCTGGCCGGCGGGAAAGTCGGCCGCTGACGGAACGTTCGCAATCGCTCACGCGCGCAAGGAGTGGGAGTTGGTTGGGGCGCGCATCGGCAATCGCGTCGCTCAGCGCGCGCATACGGCTGCCTCAGCGAATCTGAAGCTGGCCAAAGGCGGCACGGTCAGCGGCAGCGTGCGCGATATGAAGTCGCAACTGCCGGTCGCTGGCGCGCTCGTCGCCGTCGCTCCCTCGGGGCGTTTCGGCGGCCGCGAAGCCTCGCTCGACGCGATCACGGACGCAAAGGGGAACTTCACCGTCGGGCCGCTCGCCGCGGGAACATACGACGTGCGCCCGTCGCGGCCCGGCTACAGCATCAACGGCGCGCAGTCGATGACGGTGAAGCCCGCCGATTCGGTGCAGAAGGCGCTCTACGCGACGGCGCGCGGCCGCATCAGCGGGTCGGTGGTCGATGAGGACAAGCGGCCTGTGGCGGCGGCGCATCTGAATGCTCATTCGACGGCGCAGCGCGACATGTTCAACTTCATGCCCGGCCGCGGAGACTTCGGCGACGGCTACAGCGCACCCGACGGGCACTTCAGCCTGCGCGATGTGAACATCGACTCCGACATCCTTGTTGAGGCGGTGAAGCGCGGCTATCCCGGCGGCAAATCGTCGTCGATGAAACTCGCCGCGGGCGAGAAAAAGACCGGCGTAACGATCACCATTCCTCGGGGCATCGCGGTCACCGGGCGCGTCACCGACAAAGACAAGAAGCCGCTCTCCGGTGTCGGCGTGGAGGCGATCGAGTCCGCCAACGACCCGATGGGTGGCATGCGGCGGATGGTGATGGCGAACATGCAGCAGCGCACCGACGATGCCTACCGCACCGGCAGCGACGGCACGTTCTCGATCCGCGTGAAGGAAGGGACCTACGACCTCGCCTTCAAACGCGAAGGCTATGCAGCGAAGAGTGTGCGCGGCACGAAGGTGGACTCGTCGACGAAACCGATCGACGTCGTCCTCGACCCGGGCGTCGAGATCAGCGGCCGCATCACGCGCGGCGGCGCCGGAGTCGAAGGCGTCAATGTGCGGGCGATGTCGCAGGATGGTTTTTCGGGTGCCGTCAGCGGTCCCGATGGCGCGTTCCGTGTCACCGATCTGACGCCCGGTCAGATGATGCTTAACATCGCCAAACCGGATTCGTTCATTCAGGAGATGCGGTCCGTGTCGGCGCCCACGCGCGACCTCGTCATCGAGGTGCCTGCCGGCGGACGCATTACAGGCCGCGTGCTCGACAAGAATTCGCATCAGCCGGTGACGGCATTCCTGGCCGGCGTGACGACCTCGCGCAGCGGCGGCGGCATGACCATCATGATGCCGCCGATGCAGAAGCAGTTCACCAGCGATGACGGATCTTTCGTCCTCGAAGGCATCAAGCCCGGCATGACGCAGGTGGTCGTGAACGCGCCCGGCTACACGACCGCGCGCGTTCCGAACATCGAGGTGGAGGACGGCAAAACCGCGCCGGACGTCGAGGTCGACGTCGAGACGGGTGCGAAGCTCACCGGCCGCGTGACCGGTCCGGATGGCAGTCCGCTGGCGGGCGTTTTCGTGCGCAACGATCAGATGGGCGGCAACGCCCGCGTGATGCGCTTCGATGGAAACGACAACAGCGCGACGACGGATCCGAGCGGCGAGTACACGATGGATACGCTGGAGCCGGGCGAGAAAACGTTGTCGTTCAGCCGCAGCGGCTACATCTCGCAGCAGAAGACGGTGACGGTGGCCGCCGGAAAAGATGCGCGCCTCGACGTGCAGATGTCCACCGGCATCCGCGCCACCGGATTCGTAGTGACGGATTCGGGTGCACCGGTTCCCGACGCAACGGTGTCGGCGTTCTCGGGCGCGCCGGATGGTGGCCGCAACGGGCGGAGCGATTCCAACGGCGCATTCACGATCGAAGGTCTGGCCCCGGGCCACTACACATTCAACGCGGCGAAGACCGGCTACACCGCGGGCACCGTGCGCGACGTCGACATCGCCACGTCAGGCCCCGTGCGCGTCGTCCTCAAGAGCGGCGGCGTGATCACCGGACACGTAAACGGACTGACGCCGAAGGAGCTCGAACAAACTACGGTCTTCGCGAACGCCGCCGGCGGCGGCGGGATGAGCGGCTCGACCGCGCCGGTCGACAGTGGCGGCAATTTCCGCATCGAAGGAGCGCCGTCGGGAACCGTTCGCATCACCGCACGCGCCGGTGCGATGTTCGGCGGATCAACCAAATCCGCAGCGCCGAAGACGGTGGAGCTGGAGCCCGGCGGCACGGCCCAGGTGGACATCGACTTCAAATCGAGCACCGTCATCCGCGGCCGCGTCACGCGCAACGGCGCCGCCGTTCCGAACGCGCAGGTGATGTTCATGCCGCGCGGCGCGAAGAGCCAGACATCCGCCAGCGTGGCCGCCGACGGCGACGGACGCTACGAGCTGAGCGGCCTCGATGACGGGACGTACACGGTGCAGGCCGTGGACATGGAACGCCTCAATCCGTTCGCGACGCAATACGAAGTCCACGGCTCCGGCACGTTCGACATCACCATCAAGACGGTCACGCTTCGCGGACACGTGGTCGATGCCGCCGACGCGCGCTCTCTCGCCGACGCGAGCGTGGAGCTTCGTCCGTCCACCGGCTCTACCGTTTTCGGTGGCCGAGGAGCGCAAACCGACGCCGCGGGCAATTTCGTGATCGAGAACATCGCCTCCGGGACGTACCAGATCACCGCCGATAAGTCGGGCTACGGCCACGACGCGCGGCAGATCATCATCGGCGACTCGGCGCCGGAAGACGTGCAGTTCCGCCTCTCGCCGAGCGACGGCATCACCATCCGCGCAGTGGACATGCGCGACAACTCTGCGTTGGCCGTTAACGTTTCGCGCGTCGTTGATTCCCAGGGCAACGAGCTCCCCTCGGGCAATTTCTTCGGCAGCAGCGAGGTGGTCAAGCTGCCGCTCTCGCCTGGCACGTACCGCGTGACGGTGTCGGCCCGCAACTACGCACAGCAGACGATCACGATGTCGTCACCGTCCCAACAGACGGTCCGCTTCTCGCCGGGAGGCACGATCCTCCTGCACTCGCGCGACACGGCAACGCGCCGCTTCCGGCTCGTCGATGCGTCGGGCACGCCGTTCGGGATGAACCCCTTCTCCCAGGGGATCATGTCGCTCCAACCCGGCACGACGACGCTGAGCAACGTCGCCGCCGGCCACTACCGCCTGGAAGTCCTCGACCCGAACGACAAGGTTACGAAGACGTTTGAGATCGACGTCGTAGACGGGCAGCAGAAGGATTACGACGTGTGATATCATTTTGATATCATGGACGTACTCATCAGTAACCTCAGCGACGAGACGGTGAAGGAGTTAAGAACCCAGGCTGCGAGAACAACCGCTCGTTCGATGAAGAGCTGAAGGCAATTCTCGACTCGAGGGCTGATTACCGTCGTCGTTCCAGGAACTTCGATAGTACGGACTTGATCCACCAAATGCGCTATGGATGCGAGTGGTGCGGCGAGTGATAGCATTCCGATATCATGAACGTTTTGATACGTGATCTTAGCGAGAAGACGGTCAAGGATCTCAAGAAGCGCGCCGCGGACAACAACCGTTCGCTCCAGGCCGAGCTCAAGGCAATCCTCAGCGAGACGGCGGCTCGTGACCGCCACCTCAGAAAGTGGCGAAAGGACACGGACCGGATTTATAACGAGCTAAAAAAGAGCGGCAGGACCTTCTCGGACAGCACTGAATTAATCCGCGAGGATCGCGAACGCTAATGGCGCGAGTCGTTGACGCCAATCTCGTCATCAAGTGGTTCGTGGAGGAGCCTGACTCCAGTGCGGCGAGGGCTTTTTTCCGGGAGACAGAAGAGTTCGCGGTGCCCGACCTGCTGTTCCTTGAGACCGCTTCGATATTGTCGAAGAAGGTACGCCAGCGCGAACTCACCTACGAAGAGGCTCGCCGCATCAGCGAATTAATTGTCGACGGTCCGTTTGACATCTACAACGATCGCGAACTGACCGGTGAAGCATTGCGAATTGCACTCGAACACGAAATCACGCCATACGACGCGTCCTACGTCGCATTGGCAATCAAGCTGAAGACGGACTGTGCGACCGCTGACCGCAAGCTCTTTAGAAAGCTACAAAATACCGCCCTACAGGACTACGTAACCCTCCTCGCGGACCACACCAACTAACCCTCACTCCGCGTCGTGATCGTGTTCGTCGATCGGCGGCGGCTCGGGGATGTCCACGGCGGCTTCGAGAGGGATGCGGTCGGCGCGCGGGGCCATCGGGCCGCCGAAGTTCTTGCGGTACTTTTCGAGGCGCTTGAAGAGGTGGTGGAGGTCGTAGGTCAAGCGCAGCACCGTCCGGCGCAGCTTGTATTTGACGCGTTTGAATGCTTCGAGGTCGTCGCCGCGCAGCGTCGGGAGGAACGACTGGATCTCGGAGATGCGCTTGCGGACTTTCTCGAGATCCTTGTCCTGCACATTGACGAAATGCTCTTCGCCGTTGATGAGCATCGGCTCGGTGCCGGTCATCTGATCGTCGAACCAGTGCCAGAGCTGGATCAGGTCAATCTTGCGGCCCTTAGACAGGAAGCGCGTCTCCAGCAGATCCTGGCGGAAGTAGCCGAGGAGCTTGCGGTCGTCGGCGTGGTTGAACTCCTCGTCGGTGAGGTTGCGAGTGTTCCAGACGCCGTAGCGGATGATGTCGTTGCGGGTGCTGCGAAGTTGCCGGAGCGTCTCGTCGAGGACTTTGAACGGCACCTCGGAGAGCGTTTGCGGCTCGGATTGGGTCACGGACATGGGCTCGAAGAATACATTACTGACCATTTATTGAGCAGGAACGAAGATCGGATCGCCCGTGGCGTTGTCGATGACGGAGGCCCAAGCCAGCGCGTGACCGTTGCTGGTGAGGACCTCGACTTCGACGCGGCCGCCGGAGATCGGCGCAGTTGTCATCGCCTCGACTGAAAACTGCACGACGCTGAGCGCGCCCACCGTGCGGTCCGTGCTGCCCAGCGCGTGACCGGCGGCGTCATAGAGCGTGAAGCGGATCACTTCATCGATGCCGCCGGTGTTGAGCGCGCCGAGGTTCGTGCGAAAGGCGGAAGAGCGTTCGATGTGAAGCAGTTCGCGTGGTCCGCCGATGTCGGCCAGGCGGAGCGGGATGAACTGGCCGTACGTACCGCCGGGCGACGACGTCGCCGTGCGCGACGTCGCGACGAGGCCGCCGTCGAGCTCCGCTCTCAGCGAGCCGAATCCGGTCCGACCGAAAAACGTGGCCACGATGTCATCGAGTGCGAGCACTTGATGCGCGCCGACGGCGCCGAATTTGACGACTCGTTCGGCGGTCACGGCATCGGTGTACGTCAGCAGATAGCTGCCGCCGCTGTCGCCGAGCGCGCTGAGAAAGATGTCGCTGCGCCAAAAGGTGTTCACGCCCGGCTGGCTGATGACCGGCGCCGAGAACGTCCCCGGACGCGGCGCAGCGGTCGGGACGTAGATCGGATCGCCGGTGCGGTTGTCGATGACGGAGCTGAAGGCAACGATGCGGGCGTCGCCGCTGATGACACGCAGCTCCGCCGTGATCAGCGCGCCGCCGCCGGCCGGAAACTGCATCTGCCCGAACGGGAGAATCGGCAGATCCTGCTGCGAGATGACAGTGCCGGTCGCGCCATCGAACAGCGTTACGCGAACGGTGCCGCTGCCACCTGCCGTTTCCGCGAAACCGATGTTGGTTCGGAAGTTGAGGTTTGACTGGATCCGCGGCAAGTACGTGATGGCCGCCGACTCCGTTGTCGACACGGCCGGGATGAACTGGCCGTATGTCCCGCCGTTTGCGCGCGTGTAGGTGCGGCTGGTGATCACGAGCGCGTCGGTGTCGCCGAGAAATTCGAGCTGGCCGATGCCGGTCGTGCGGATCGTCGCGGCCACGACGTCATCGAGCGCCATGACTTGCTGCGGAGCGATCGACAGTTTCACAGCCGCGAAGTGGTTCCACCCTTCGTCGCCCGCGTGCGTGAAGATCGCGATGACGTTCGCGGTCGCGGCGCCGCGGTTGAAAAGACGAACGTCGGTTTGCCACACGGTTCCGAGCGCGCCGGGCGTGTGTGCGACGGCGGCGATGACTTTGCGCGGCGCGAAGGTGGAGGGACGAATTGACGCGGGAACGTCTCCGGCGAATGTGATCGCGAGCGACCAGGAGAGCACCGTGCCCGCGTTCTGCGGCTGAAGATCTTTGACGGTCAGCGTCCACCGTCCATTCGCGGGGCGGCCGTGAAAGATATCGAGCCGCTCGAAGGAATCGGCATCGATGCCAAACGTGACCTGTGTGAACGCTGTGTGGTCACTCGATTGGTTCTGCAAAATGGCTGTCGTGCCGTCCGGCGCGGTGAGCAGGATCTGCAGATCGCCGCGCGACGGATGCGCGATGTTGACGTTGACGGCGAGGCGTTCGATCGCGCGTGTGTCGGTGATGTCGAGAGTCGCGGTGATGCCGGCCGGGGTGTTATCGGGGATGGCAAGGCCCTGCTGGGGAGACTGGAACAGCGTCACGTCGGCGCGTGGTGCGGGGTTGCAGTCCGTGGCGCCGAGGATCAGCCGCGCGGTGAATGCAGAACAGATCGTGGCCGTATGCGCGCCGCCGTTGAGAGCGCGGTCGGCATCCAGGAGTTTCTTCGCGATCGTCGCGTATGTCGGATCCGACGGCGCGCCGAACATCGACTCGAGAACGAGCGTGTCCGCCGTGCGCCGTCCGTCCGTTACCCCGTGGCGGCGCACCAGCGCATCGAAAATCTCGCGCAGCGCGGACGACCAGATCTCGCCGTTCTTGTGTTCCGTGCCCGAGATGTCGCCATTGATGTAGTCATTCATCGTCTTCGCGCTGTCGACGCGGCGAAGGCAATCGGCACCCACGGGATAGCCGCAGTTCTGGCCGGAGTCATCGCCGGCGCAGCGCGCGTCCCAATCGGCGATGCAATACGGATCGCGGCCGCTGCCGAGACCCGCTTCGTAATTCGATGAGTACGCCCAGTAATCGCTGAAGCCTTCACCCATCGCGCGCGATTGGCTGGCCGAGGTCCCGAAGAATGCGGACGGCGCGATCCAGTCCTGCACCGAATGAAAAAATTCGTGCAGCACGATGTCAGGATCCTCGGCATCATCCACGCCGCCGTCGCCGAGGTAGAGCTTGCCCTGGCCGGGGACGATGCTGCCGACGTAGAGCGAATTGTCAGCGCCGGAGAGCGAATGCGGATCGACAGGAATCGCGTACGCGACGACGCGGCGCGGGCCTGTGTAGCCGAGCGACTGCATGTAGCGCTGGCTGCGGTCGATCTGGAAGTAGACGTTGACCTCTTCGAACTGCGGCTGGCTGCGATCGAACAGCAGCGGCAGCGAGGCGTCGGCATGCGGTGTACTCGGCGCGTCGGTGTCGACGATCTGAATGTTCGGACCGGCCAGCATACCGGTGGGGTTGAGCTCGAGCAGATCGACGAGCGAGTAGGCAGCGTCCGGCACCGCCGCGGCGGAATCGTTTTGATCGCGAAGGGATGGATCGTTCAACTTCGCCACCGGATTCGTATCGAAGACGCGGCCCTTCGCGGTGATCTGCGCGAAGAGCGGCTGCGACCTGAGCAACGCGCCGGTCGCGGCATCGATGTAGTGCGCGACCGGTTCGTGCGGCTTTTCCTCGACCACGACGCGCCACGCCGGCCGTGCTTCGCCGCGGTCGTTGACCGCCACGAGCTGCGCGTCGCGCACGTTGCCTCGCGGGGCAGATGCGATCGCGGTGCTCTTCGCAATCAGACTGCGCTTCGGCGACGCTATCGCCAGTGCGCGGTGCAACTCGCGGACGCTTCCATCGTGCGCGAAGCGCTCGATCACCTCGCCGCCGAGCACCGGCAGTCCGTTCACATACTGCGTGTAGTGACGGTACGTGCCGAGGAGCGACTCGCGCTCGTAGTCGAGCCGGAGGTCCTGGGCGTTGACGGCAGCCGCGAGGAAGGGAAGAACGAGAGAGACCACGAGCCGCCGCATCCGTCGCGCAAACCGGCCGCGCGCGATGAAAATTCAGGCGGAGACCGGCTCCGGTTCCGCGGCGGCAGGCGCGGGAGGTTGTTCGACGACCGGCGCGACCGGCAGCGAGAAGGAGAACGTCGTCCCCTGTCCTTCGCGGCTCTCGACCCAGATCGTGCCGGCGTGGCGCTCGACGATCTGCTTGGTGATGTAAAGGCCGAGGCCAAGGCCGCCGTAGTTTGTCGACGACACCTGACGGCCGCGGTGGAAGCGTTCGAAGACTTGTCCCAACTCATCGGTCGGAATGCCGATGCCGCGGTCGGCCACCGAGGTCACGAGCTGATCGCCGCGATCTTCGACGGTGACCAGGATCTCGCTGCCGT
>JAXDIO010000050.1:0-8860 GCA_034663965.1 Thermoanaerobaculia bacterium
ACGCGCTGATTGAGGTTTCGAGCACAGTTCGCGCGTCGCCACCGGAGATCCTGACGCTGCGCGTCAGGATAAACCCTCACACACGCGAAAAAATCAGAGTCGCGTTCGTGCCGCCGAAGCCGAAGGAGTTCGACATCACGTGCGTCACCTTCTGCTCGCGCGCTTTGTTCGGGACGTAGTCGAGATCGCAGGCGGGATCGGGCGTCTCGTAGTTGATTGTCGGCGGGATGATGTTCGTCTTGATCGTCATCGCCGCGATCGCTGCTTCCAATCCGCCCGCGGCGCCGAGGAGGTGACCGGTCATTGACTTAGTCGAGCTCACCGCGACTTTGTACGCGTATTCGCTGAAGACCTGCTTGATGGCGATGGTTTCCGTGCGATCGCCGACCGCCGTCGATGTCCCGTGCGCGTTGATGTAGTCGATGTCCTCGGGATGCAGTCCCGCATCGCGCAGCGCACTGCGCATGACGCGAATCATCCCGCTGCCATCCTCGGCAGGCGACGTGATGTGGTGCGCATCGCTCGACATCCCGTAGCCCGTCAGCTCGCAGTAGATCGTCGCGCCGCGTTTTTTCGCGTGCTCGATCTCTTCGAGGATGAGGATGCCCGCCCCTTCGCCCATCACGAATCCGTCGCGATTGAGATCCCACGGACGCGAAGCGCGTTCCGGCTCATCGTTGCGCGTCGAAAGCGCGCGCATCGCAGCAAAGCCTGCGAGTGCGAGGGGCGTGATGACCGCCTCGCTGCCGCCGGCGAACATGATGTCGGCGTCATCGCGCTGGATCACTTTGAACGCGTCGCCGATCGCGTGTGCGCCGGTTGCGCAGGCAGTCGCCGGCGCGGAGTTCGGACCCTTGCAGCCGTAGCGAATCGAAATCTGTCCCGCCGCGAGGTTCACGATCAGGCCGGGGATGAAGAACGGCGAGACGCGGCTCGGGCCGCGTTCCATCAGCTTCGTGTGCATCTCCTCGATCAGCGGCAGGCCGCCGATTCCGGAGCCGACGATGACGCCGAACCGTTCGCCGTCGCACGTCGCGCAGTCGAGGTTCGCATCTTTCACTGCGATGTCCGCCGCCGCGATCGCGTAGTGAATGAAGGTGTCGGACTTCTTCACTTCCTTCTTTTCGATCCAATCCTCGGCGTTGAAGCCTTTCACCTCTCCGGCGATGCGGCAGGCGTAGGCGCTGACGTCGAATTTCGTGATCGGCCCGATGCCCGAACGGCCGTCGACGAGCCCCTGCCAGGTCGGTTCATTGCCGACTCCGAGCGGAGAGATCATGCCGATTCCGGTAACGACGACGCGGCGCTTGGTCATGAGTGTTGGTTGCGACGCAGGCGGCGATGAACGCCAACCCGCGAACGGCACGGACCGCCGGTCCGTGCCGGGTGGGCGCGAATTACGAAGTAGGTTTGGCGCGCTTGTCGATGTATTCGACAGCGTCCTTGACCTTCTTGATCTTCTCGGCCTCGTCGTCGGAAATCTCGACTCCGAACTCCTCTTCGAAGGCCATGATCAGCTCGACCGTATCGAGCGAGTCCGCTCCGAGGTCTTCGACGAACGACGCATCGGGGTTCACCTCGTCGGCGTCGACACCGAGCTGCTCGACGATGATTGATTTGACACGATCCTCAACGGACATCGGTTTCTCCTCCTCAATTCCACCTGGGTGGGGGGGAATGCACGGCGTTTTTTAGCACAAAAACAAACGAATGCAGAATGTGAATCGTCAATCGCGAGTTCACAGTGCAACGATGATGCGAAAACTCTTCCTCCTGCTTCTGATCGGAGCCGCGGTGTGGTTTGGCGCACGCGCGCTGGCGCATCGCGGCGAGGTGAAGGCCACCGTCGTTTTCCGCCACGCGCCCGATCTGAGCAAGGGCGATCCCGTTATCGCCGACGGCGCGGAGATCGGCGTCGTGACGAAGGTGACCCACCTCGACGGTGATGACGCGGTCTCGATCCGCATCGATCGCGACCATCGCCGCGACGTCGTCAGCGACTCGCTGTTCGCCATCGAACATCATCGTCTTCTGGTCACGAATTCATTCGCGGTCGGTTCGCCGATTGCGGACGGCGCGGTGCTTCGCGCCCACAACGACGGCGTCAGCTCGTGGCTTGCCAAGCACGCCTCGGCCGTCCAGCCATTGATCGCGAAGGTCAAGCGCGCCGCGGACAGCGAGATCGCCAAGCTCGACGAGAAGCACCTCGATGCCGAGCTGGCGAAGTTGAAAGAGAAAGTCCCCGATTGGAAAGCCGAGGGCGCCGACGCGCTCGATCACCGCCTCGGCGCCATGAAGTCGCGCGTAGCGAAGATCGAAGACGACCTTCGCCGCTCGAACAAGAGCGAGGAAGCGCGCAAAGTTAAGGAGAAATTCGAAAAATGGCTCGACGAAGTGCAGCGCTGAACGACCGCAAAATCTTCACCTACGAGGAGGCGGCCGCGCTGCTGCCGCAGGCTCGTCGTATCACCGCCGCGGCCGTTGCCGAGGTGGATTCGTTGCCCGAAAGCGAAGAGGCGGCCGCCGAATCCGAACGCATCATCACCGACTGGGCCGGCGCGATCATCGAGCTCGGCATCAATGTCAAAGGTGTGTGGCTGATCGATTTCGATAACGGCAGCGGCTACTACTGCTGGCAGCATCCCGAACCGTCGCTGCAGTACTTCCACGGCTACGAGGAAGGATTCGGCGGGAGAGTGAAGCTGCAGTGATGTTGAAGTCCGTCTCCTTCGATCTCTGGGAAACGCTGCTCACCGACACGCCCGAATTGTCGCGGCGCCAAGAGCGGCTGCGTCTCGATCGGATCGAACGTGTGCTGGTCGAGCGCGGATTTGCGCAAACGGCGGAGCGAATCGAACAGGCCTATCGCGCTCTCTGGCACCGCTGCCTGGAGTTGTATTGGTCGCGCGATGAAGACATCGCCTGCCGCGTGCAGATCGAACACTTCCTCGAAGCGCTCGATCTCGATCCCTCCACGTTCGACGAGCCGTCGCTAGCCGCGCTCGAAGAGGTCTACGCGAATGCCGCCATCGACGTGCTGCCGAGTGTCGTTCCCGGCGCGCATGAAGTTCTCGCCGAGCTTCGCAATCGCGGATTTCGCATCGGTCTGATCAGCAACACTGGCCGCACTCCCGGTTACGCGCTGCGCGAAATCCTCAACCGCCTCGGCCTCGCATCCTCAATCGACGCGATGGTCTTCTCGAACGAACACGGCGCCTGCAAACCGCAGCCGTCGATTTTCGAAACGTTGCGCGGCGCGCTGGACGTCAACTACGAGGAGATGATGTTCGTCGGCGACAACCTCTACGTCGACGTTCACGGCGCCCAGCGCCTCGGCATCACCGCCGTCCACTTCGATCCCCCCACCCGCGGCACCGCCATCGCCCCGCCCGTCGATCACGGATTGGACATCGTCCCGCACGCCACGATCCGCGATTTGCGGCAGCTGTTGGATGTGGTCGACGATCGGAACGCTGGCGTCTCGCCGGCTGGCGCGGCGGCGTCCCGCGCCGCCGCTCCGTGACCTGCTACGCTGCGGTCGATGCGTGACCGTTCCGTCGACGACTGGAACACCCTCGGCGAAACGCAACCATTCTTCGCGGTCCTCACCGAGGATCGTTTTCTTCGCGAACGGATGTCGGACGCTGACCGCGAAGCGTTCTTCGCATCCGGCGAAGCCGACATCACGCGGATCTTCGATCTGATCGATTTCGCCCCAAAATCCGCGCTCGATTTCGGCTGTGGCGTCGGACGTCTCACTCGCGCGCTGGCGAAACGAGTCGATCGCGTCGCAGGCGTCGATGCCGCGGAGAGCATGCTTCGCATCGCGCGCGAAAACGTTCCGGATGCGACTTTCTCATCGACGATCCCGAACGAACGATTCGACTTCATCGTTTCGCTGATCGTCTTCCAGCACATCCCCGTAAAACGCGGCGAAGCGCTGCTCGACGAGTTGCTAGGTCACCTCGACGGTGTCGCCGCGCTGCATTTCACGTTTCGCCGTCCCGGATCGTTCTTGCGTCGTATCGCGCGACGAATCCGTGCCCGCGTTTCGATCGTTCATCGCATCGCGCAGCGAATCCGCCGCGAGCGCCGGATGCCGTACATGCAGATGAACGAGTACGACGTGGACCGCGTTCTGGCCATCATGCGCCGTCACGGTTGCGGTGAGCCGCGCCTCGTTCCGACGAATCACGGAGGAATCGAGGGAGCGATCGTGATTGCGGAACGGCGATCGCATTCGCAAACGGCATGACGTACCGCGAGCGCGCAACGTTCTGGCTCCTTACGATCGTCTGTGCCTTGAGTCGCGGCCTGGCGGTTGCCCGGTCGCCCTGGGATTGGGACGAAGTGCTTTTCGTCGGCGCGGTGCGCGCCTACGACGTGACCAAACACCATCCGCATCCTCCGGGGTTTCCGCTTTTCGTCGCGCTTGGGAAAGTGGCGACGTTCGTGACCGGCGATCCATTCCGCGGTCTCCAAGCGGTCACGATCATTTCCGCGTGCGCTCTGTTTCCGGCACTTTTCGCCTTGGCTCGCGAGATCGGTTTCGGATTCTGGACGGCGATCGGGGGAGCCATGCTGTTCGTTTTCGCGCCGAATGTGTGGCTGTTCGGCGGCACCGCATTCAGCGACACCACATCCATCGCGCTTGCCGTCGTTGGGGCGTGGTTGCTGCTGCGCGGCCGTGACGAACGAACGGCATTCTTCATCGGAGCAATCGTCCTCGGCTGCGCCATTGCCGTACGGGTACAGAACGGACTGATTGGTCTCTGTCCCTTCGTCCTGGCCATGAATCGCCGCGGTTGGCGCGACAGCATCCCGGCCGCGTTTCTGACGGGACTCGTGGCGGCGATGTTCTATGCCGGAGCGGCGCTGCTGACCAGCGGCTGGACCGCCTACCTGGCGGCGGTGCGTGCGTTTGGCCCGGGCGCGTTGCATACGGATTCGTTTCTCAATCCGGAGAGGCCGCCGCTCTCGCATCTTCTCCGACGCTTCTTCGTCGACGTCTATGGCTGGACTCCGGCGGGCATTCTGATCACCGCGTTCGTCATCATCGCGATCGTCGCGGGATTGCGGCGCCTCGATCGCGTACTGCTCATCGTGGCACTGACGTTCGGACCATTCGCCTGTTTCGCGTGGTTGATGCTCGATCACATGAACATCGGCCGGTACTCGATCGGCTATTTTCCGCTGCTGACATTGCTTGCGGCTGACGGCATTGCTCGTGTGGCGCGAGGAAGGACGCAGGCGCAGTTGGTCATCGTTTCGCTGCTCGTGGCCATGTTGGTGGGGTTCACATTGCCGGCGTTGCGCGAAGTTCGTTCGACGATCGCTCCGCCGGTCGCGGCCGTCGACGCGCTCCGGGCGCACGTGTCGCAAGGCGATGCGCTGTACGCCGGCAGCCTGATGATTCCATTCCTCGAAGTGCTCGCTCCTGAGTACCGCACGTGGATCCTCGTCGACGATGAACGAAGTCTGCCCATCGCGCCGGCATCGCCGCGGCGCTGGCTCATCACGGAAATCGAACGCACGCATCCGACGGGTTTTGTCTTCCTCCGTCCCCGAGGCGCGCTATGGAGCATCGTCCGGCGCCGGTACTTCACCGCGGCGCTGGAGCCGCTCGTTCGGCAGCCACGTTTCGTCGATGGCTGGCTTGATGCCGGACACGACGGGCATGACGAATGGCGAACGATGACCTCGCACGCCGCGGTGATTCTCCCTGCCGCGAACGGTCCCACTGTGTTGCGGCTCGCTTTTCAATCTCCTCACGCCATGCGACTGGACATTGCTGTCGACGGAGCCTCGGTCGCGTCAACCGTCCTCAATGCCGGCTGGAATCACCGCGACTACGAGATCTCCGTTGCCGGCCCGCAACATCGACTCGATCTCGCGGCCGGCGAGGATCAACTGCGGCTCCGACAGCTGGCCTGGGGACCGCGCGGTTAGAACAACTTCAGAAACACCACATCCGCCACGAATCCCGTCTGCGCATTGCGTCCGATCGTTTTGCCGATGTCGAGACGCAGCAGCGTTCCGTAGGGGCCGACCGTCTGCCCGGCGATGCCGAGGCCCTGGAACGGCTCGCGGCTGTATCCCGCAAGTTTGTTGTCGATCAGACCGTGGTCGTAGAACGCCTCCAGCCGGAACTGTTCGGAGAAAACGAAACCATAGGAGAGGTGGGTGAGGATGGCGCGGTCGGCGAGAAGGGAACCGGATTTGATGCCGTGAATGCGCTGCGCGCCGAAGAAACCGAAGCCATATTGCGAGAAGCGGTCGAGGCGCGTGCCGTCCATGTAGTCAATCTCTACGCCGACGCGCTGAAACTTCGGAAGATAGAAACTCTTGGCCAGCGAGCCGCCGAAATCGGTGAACGTCTTCTGCTTCGGATCGTACTCGGCGAGGTTGCCCCACGGCTGCCATTTCGTGCGCGTGTTGTAGTCGTAGAAGCCGGTGATCGTCGCGCCCCAGCGCGCGTACTGCGCGTCGACGCCGGGCGAAATCACGAACGTATCCGCCGGCACGAGGAACGACGCCGCCGTGTTGTCGCTGCGCATGTACGTGTCGTGTTCGAAGCCGAGAGTGAAATCGACCTTGCCGAATTGGAGGAAGGGATGTCCGGCGCGGATCGAGAATCGCGTCGGCAACTGCTTCACTTCCTCGCCGAGCTGCTCCTGTCCGTTGCGATACATCGACTGCGTCGTCGGCACGGCGATGCCGAAAAAGTCGACGCCGACGTTCGTGCGCGTGTTCGCGACATTCGGATTCGTCGCATTCGCCGCGATCACCACGCCCGCGAAGAACACGTTCGCCTGGATGCCTTTGTGGAACAGATCGAAATTGAAGTAGTCGATGCCGCCGAGCGGAACGACCGGGTATTGCAGACCGGCGTCGTGATGGATGCCGCCGAGGAGGAACGTGCGGGCGGAATGGAACCCTTCCTGGACCACACGCTCGCCGGTCTTAGTGCGATCGAGATAACGCAGTCCCGACTTCGTCTCGCGCACCATCCGCGCATCCGACTTCTCCGCCTCGGCGAGGCTCGTTTCGTAATCGACGGGTTCGATGCGGAAGTTCGTAAAGTCCGTTTGGCGCAGCACGACTGTTCCGTGTCCAGCAGCGGAAACCACCTGCTGCGCACTGACCGTCTGCGGCAGCCAGATGATTTCGCGAGCGTCGGTTTTCGCGACGTCAGCGGATGTCAGCGGCGCGTGCGTCGACTTCGCGAACGGCTGGAAATCGACGCGCTCTTCATTGGAAAGAATCTCACCCTTCAGATTGAGCTGCACCATCGACAGCCGGATGCGCGCCCACGTCTTCGAATCGATCCACACGGTTCCGCGATACAGCGGCAGATCGGCGGCGGCATTCGGCGGCGGCTGAAAACGAACTTCGTACGTGTGATAGCCGAGGAGGTCCGACTCGCGAATGAGCTCGTAGTGGTACTCGTTCGTCAGGTGGATATCGAGCGGAAGCTGCGTCACCTTTTCCGGCTGAATCAGCGGCAGCTCAGGGATTTTCCCGTACTTCCACTTCACGCCGTTGAGGTAGAAATCCTGCCAGACCCAGTCGGCGCGGCCTTTTGGATCCGAAAAGTAGTCGCCGGCGATGGTCGCCTCGATCGCCTCGCCGCCGGTCATCGTGAAGCGCAGTTTCGTTGCATCGCGCGCCACGTAGCGCGGCTGAATCGACTCCTGATACGACTTGTACGCCTGATGATTGCGGATGATCTCCTCGACCGTGATGCCGCGCTGGCCGCTGATGTTCATCGCTTCCTTCGTCACATTCGCGCGCGGCGCATCGTTGTGCTCGACTGTGAAAACGAACGGCTGTCTCACCGGCGGCATGCCGATGAGAAACCGCCCGCCCTTCGTGCCGACGTCGGTCACGTCTTTGTCGCCGGCCGCGTCGTAGCGTCGCGGCGTCTTGTAGTAATCGCCAGCCAGCGAAGCGATCGTCGATGACGCCGCATCGCCGCGCGGCACGATCACTGTGCGCAGATCCTCGCCGCGAACGAACGCGATGACCGGCTCGTCGATCTTGTTGCCCTTCGCATCGAGCATGTCGATGCGCGCGGTGGCGTCGTACGCGTAGTCGCCGATGAGCGCGCGATCGAAACTCACCAGCGACGCCAGCAACTCCGCGGTGGCCGGAGCGTTGATATATCCACGCGTCGCGCCGTCCGCAAGCGCGCGGGCGAGATCGAAGAACACATTCGGCGATTGCGGATTCACGATCGCCCAGATTTTCTTGGCCGGATCTCTTTCGAGAACCCACGCAGCGGTCGATTTCACGTTCGCTGCGTCAGCGAGAAGGACATCGACGTACGCCTGCGCGCCGGTCTCGTACAGTTTCGTCAGCGCATCCGTCGTCGCCGGCGGGAGGATCATCCGCGACGCCGCATTCTGTCCCTGCGCCGTCACTGCAAGCCGCTTGATCGCATAGCCGCCAACGGTGGCATCGACATTCGACACATCGACGCCGAGCCCTTCGAACGGCCCATGCTGCTTTGCCCAATCGACGATCGCCTGCGTGTGCGTCTCAACCTCGGCCATCGGATCCTTGCCCGTTTCGGCCGCGTAGCTGACGATGACGCTGATCTTCGCGCGCACCGCGGGCGGCATCGCATCGAGCGCCGTACCGGCCGCGGCGAAGTCCTCCTGCCGCAGCTTCACCAGCAGCGGGACAGGCGCCGCGGGCGCGACTTGGAGATCCGAAACCGCGCCGGCGCAGAGCGCGCATTCTTTCGGCGGTTCAGCGGCGGCGAGCGGGAGGACGAAAACTTGCAGAGCGAGTAGAAAAGCGATCCGTTTCATTGACGTTTCGCAAACGCCTCTTCCGGAGCCGAAATTGCCCGAGC
>JAXDIO010000067.1:0-5323 GCA_034663965.1 Thermoanaerobaculia bacterium
ATTGATCACGCCAGGCTCTCGACGATCATCGCGATCCCCTGTCCACCGCCGATGCAGGCGGAGGCCAGTCCGTACTTTTTCCCCCGCCGACGGAGTTCGTACAGCAGCGTGATCACGAGGCGCGTGCCCGACGCTGCCAGCGGATGACCGAGGGCGATCGCGCCGCCGTTGACGTTGAGTTTTTCCATGTCGATGCCGAGCTCTTTCGAAACCGCCAGGATCTGACCGGCGAAGGCTTCATTGATTTCGATCAGGTCGATGTCGTTGAGCGACATCCCCGCTTTTTTCAGAGCGATCTTCGTCGCCGGCACGGGACCGATGCCCATGATGTCGGGATCGCAGCCGGCGATGCCCCAGGAGACGATGCGGCCGAGCGGCTTCTTGTTCTTCGCGTTGTCCGCGTGCGTGACGACGACCATGGCCGCGCCGTCGACGATGCCGCTGGCGTTGCCGGCGGTGACGAAGCCGTCCTTCGCGAATGCGGGCTTGAGTTTGGCCAGACCTTCCATCGTGGTGTCGGGACGCGGGTGATCGTCGGCGGTGACCGTCTCCCCTTTCCGTCCGACCGGCACAGCAACGATCTCCTCCTTCAATCTCCCCGCGCTGATCGCCTCGGCCGCGCACTTCTGGCTGCGCATCGCGAACGTGTCCTGCTCTTCGCGCGAGATGTCGTACTTGCGTGCGAGGTTGTCCGAGGTCTGGGCCATGTACAGGCCGCTGTAGCTGTCGAGCAGCGCGACCATGAGCGAGTCTTCCAGCGCGCCCTGGCCGAGTTTCAATCCCTTGCGCGCGCCGCGAATGACGTGCGGAGCCTGCGACATGTTCTCCATGCCTCCCGCGAGGACGGTGGTCGCTTCGTCGAGGTGGATCTGCTCGGCCGCGCTGATGATCGACTGGATGCCGGAGCCGCAGAGGCGGTTGAGCGTGAGCGCGGGAACTTCTTTCGGAACGCCGGCTTTCAGGCCGACGTGACGCGCGCCGTAGATTGCATCGCCGGACGTTTGCAATGCATTGCCGACGATGACGTGGTTGATTTCTTCAGGCGTCACGCCGCTGCGCGAGAGCGCTTCCTTCGCGGCGAACACGGCGAGATCGATGGCGGTGATGTCGCTGAACGAGCCGTTGTATTCGGCCATCGGCGTACGCGCGCCGTCGAGGATGACGATGTCTTTCATGTTGGCTCCTGGGTGTCGGGTGTCGGGTGTCGGAGAGACGGTAGTTCGAGAATGGGTGGAAAAGTAGTTCTCCGACTCCCTACTCCCGACGCCCGACTCCCACTGCATCAAAACGTCTTCGGCAACTTCATGCCGAGGTTCTTCACGAGGAAGGCCATCTCGTCGGTGGTTTCCTCGATGACCTTCGCGGTCGGCTTGCCGCCGCCATGACCGGCGCGGGTTTCGATGCGGATCAGAACCGGCGCGGGACCGGCCTGCGCTTCCTGAATCGCAGCGGCGAATTTGAAACTGTGTCCCGGCACGACGCGATCGTCGGTGTCGGCGGTGGTGACGAGCGTGGCCGGATACTTCGTGCCCGGCTTGATGTTGTGGTACGGCGAGTAGGCGTAGAGCGCCTTGAACTCGTCGGCATTCGCGGACGAACCGTAGTCGTCGACCCAATAGCGGCCGGCGGTGAATTGGTTGAAGCGGAGCATGTCCATGACGCCGACCGCGGGCAGCGTGGCGCCGAAGAGGTCGGGGCGCTGCGTTTCCACGGCGCCGATGAGCAGGCCGCCGTTGCTGGCGCCCTGCACCGCGAGGCGCGCCGGCTTCGTGTAGCCGTTCTTCGTCAGATATTCGGCCGCGGCGATGAAATCGTCGAAGACGTTCTGCTTGTGCAGCTTCGTCCCTGCGTCGTGCCAGGCCTCGCCGTACTCGCCGCCGCCGCGGAGGTTGGCCACCGCGTAAACGCCGCCCATGTTCATCCAGGTCAGACGCGAGATAGAAAACGAAGGCGTCAACGAGACGTCGAATCCGCCGTAGGCGTAAAGCAGCGTCGGATTGTTTCCGTCGAGCTTGAGGCCCTTCTTGTACGAGATGAACATCGGCACCTTGGTGCCGTCCTTCGATGTGTAGAAGACTTGCTTGACTTCGTAGTCGGCAGGATTCATCGCCACTTTTGCGCGGAAGACGAGCTGCTTTTCACCTGTCGCGATGTCGTAGCGGTAGACGCTCGGCGGCGTGGCGAAACTCGAGAACGAATAGAAGGTTTCGGTATCGTCGCTGCGGCCACCGAAGCCGCCGGCGCTGCCGATTCCGTCCAACTCCACCGTGCGAACGAGTTTGCCGGTGGTGTCGAAGAGGCGGATTTCGCTGTGCGCATCGCGCAGGTAGTTGGCGACGAAACGGTGGCCGGTATAGTCGACGCCCTGCAGCGTGGCGTCGCTCTCCGGCAGGATCTCTTTCCAGTTCTCGCGCGCCGGATTGCGGAGATCGATGGCGATGAGGCGTCCCTTCTGCGCGTTCAGGTCGGTGCGGAAGTAGAGGACCGGACCGTCGTTGCCGACGAACGTGTAGTCGTTCTCGATCTTGTCGACGACCGTCACCGGCATCGCATACGAATCCTGCAGATCGCGGACGTGAACCTGATTCCTGTTCGCGGTTCCCTGCGTCGTTGTAATGATCAGATACCGGCCGTCCTCCGAGACTTCCGCGCCGTGATTCCACTCCGGCTGCGACGGATCGTAGTAGACGACCGCATCGTCCGACTGCGGCGTGCCGAGGCGGTGGTAGTAGACCTTCTGATCGCGGTTGATACTCTGGTAGGCCTTGCCCGATTCGACAGCCGGGAAGCGCGAGTAGAAGAAGCCTTTGTCGTCTTTCGTCCAGGAGATGCCGGAGAACTTGACCCACTTCAGCTCGTCGGAAAGCTTGTTGCCGCTCGCGACTTCGACGACGCGGATGGTCTGCCAGTCGGAGCCCGCCTCGGCGACCGCGTACGCGGCGTACTTCGCGTCATCGCTGATCGAGACGCCGCCCAGCGCGACGGTGCCGTCCTTCGACCAGCCGTTCGGATCGAGCAGAACGCGCGGCGTGTCGCCCCATTTGTCGACGGTGTAGACGACGAACTGATTTTGCAGTCCGTTGTTCTTGGAGAAGAAGTAGTGCCCGCCGCGCTTGTAGGGCGTCGAATACTTTTCGTAGTTCCAGAGCGTGGTGAGCTGCTTGCGGATCGGCTCGCGCTCGGGAATGGTGCCGAGGTAGTCGAAGGTGATCTTGTTCTCGGCGGCGACCCAGTCGGCCACGTCCTTCGAGGTACGGACGTCGGTCTCGAGCCAGCGATAGGGATCGGCGACTTTGGTGCCGTGGTAGTCGTCGACCTGCTCCACCTTCTTCGTTTTCGGATACTCGATCGGCGCGCCAACGGCAGCGGCGGTGATGAGGAGCGCGGTCATGACGGCCGCGAACGTGCGGAGATGCATTGAAATCCTCCAGTTGATTGCATTTCAGGACTGTGGCGGCGCGATTATAGGTGTCCGCCGCCGTCGTAACAGCAGACCAATCCCCGCAAGTTCCACGATCACGATCCATACGCTGCCTTCGATGCCGAAGTAGCCGCCGGTGAGCCAGGGCGAGCCGCGGCCGACGGTGCGCAGGACGCTTTCGCTCGATTGGTAGCCGCTGACGTTGTATCCGAGGATGGGGCCGGAGAGCAGGTTCCAGGCGAGATGGATGCCGATCGGAAACCAGAGCCGCTCGTAGCGTGCATACGCCAGCGCGAGCAGGATGCCCGCAAAGAAGAGATTGGCCATGGCCAGGAGAGAGAAGGCGTTGTTGCCGGCGTGCAGCACGGCGAAGACAATCGATGAGAAGAGGATCGCAGCGACGCGATGCGACTTCCAGATTTTCTGAAACGGATAGCCGCGGAAGAGCAGCTCTTCGTGAAAAACAGCGGGCAGATAAACGGCGATCAACTCGATCCACGGAAAGCCGTTGCCGGCCACGTGGTGAAGCCGCGTCGTGAGCAGGACCAGACCGTCCGCGGCGCCGATGAGCAGGATCGCGAAGCCGCATCCGAGGAGAAACTCGCGGGTTGCGAATCGCGGAGGGACGAAGATGCCGAGGTCCCATGAGCCCTGTTCAAAAATGGCGATCGTTCCGAACGTCGCCGCCACGACGCTGACCAGCGCCACCCATTGGTTGAAAAACGAGCCGGCCGCTTCCGACGCGAAACGCGCGACGAAGAACGTGGCCAGGTAGAGCGCCACGAAGAGGCTGAGCGCGGCGACGATCTGCGCGAACCAGCTGCGCTGTTCCTTCTTCTCTATGCGATCCTCCGGAAACAAAAACGGCGGCCCGAGGCCGCCGCTTTGAGTGTTGCTGATGTCTGTTTGCTACTGCGCCGCTTCGACGATGATGCCGATGTTCTTCGCGCCGCTGGCGCGGGCCATGTCCAGGAACTTGATCGTCGAGTCGTAGTCGACGTCGGGCGAGCCCTGGAAGAAGACCATCTTCGACGGGTTGCCGTGCATGATGTCGTGGATGCGGACCGCGAAATCGCCCGGCGCAACTTCATCCTTGTTGATGTACATGTGATTGTCCGGCATCAGACGCAGGATGATCTGGTCGTTAACCGCGGACGGAGGAAGTCCCGGGGGCGCTTTGGGCGGAACGCGCACCAGGTAGCCCATCTGCACGACCGGCGTGATGACCATGAAGATGATGAGGAGCACCAACACCACGTCGACGAGCGGCGTGACGTTGATGTCCGATTTAATTGTTCCGCTGCCACCTACCTGCATAGTTGACTACCCCTGTCCCGGACCCCTCTTGGGTTGTGCAATCAGTCCGACGTTGTTAAAGCCAACCTCGCGGCAGGCTTTGAGCGCATCAAGCACCGCGCCGTACTTCGAGAGTTTGTCGCCCTTGACCGCAATCTCGCGGTCGGGCGTGCGGTCGTGGATCTTTTGGAGCTCGCTCTGCATCTGCTCTTTGAGCACCGGCAACGATCCGAGGTAGACGGTACCGTCGGATTTGACGGAGATCTGGAGCTGCTTGTCCGTATCGGGAGTCTTCTCCGGTTCTTCCGTCATCGGAAGGTTGACCGGCACGCCTTTCTGCAGCATGGGCGTGACGACCATGAAGATGATGAGCAGCACGAGGCAGACGTCCACCAGCGGCGTGACGTTGATGTCGGAAGTCAGCGACGCGGTGGTGAACTTCCCGACTGAGCTATGCCACCGATGAGTTGCCATGCGTTCCGGCTTCCTTCAGCAAGTAGATGGACATCTCCGAGCCGGAGTTCGACATCTCGACCGTGAAGCGGTCGACGCGGTTCTGGAAGTAGTTGTACGCCCAGACCGCCGGGATGGCGACGAAGAGGCCGA
>JAXDIO010000068.1:0-16091 GCA_034663965.1 Thermoanaerobaculia bacterium
GCCACGCGCTCACGGCGTGCCGCGGCGCCAGCGACGCCTCGGCATCATAGACGCGGACCTGCGACATGACGTCGCCGACGAACGCATCGATACCGCCGGGCGGGATGAGCTCTTCGCCGCCGAGGGAGCGGAAGAAGAGGTCGGGATCGACGCTCATCGCGAAATCGAGGCAGGCATCGCAATGGCGAAGGTGCTCGAGCATCGCCGCGTCGGCATTGCCCGGCTGCAAGTTCGTGCGGAAGTAGTGGCAGGTCATCATCGCGATTCCTCCCACAGCCGCGCGTATTCGGGGAAGCGTTTCCTGAGCTGCGCCTGCATCAGCTTGCGGGCGTTGAAAAGGTGATTGCGGACGGTCGACTCGCGGCATCCGAGGACTTTGGCGATTTCGGAGGAGCGGAGGTCTTCCATCTCGCTCATGACGAAGATCGTCTTCTGCTTCGGCGAGAGGACGTTCGAGACGGCGTTGAAGACCGACTCGACTTCCTTGCGCGCCACGGTCACGGTCTGCTCCGGATCGATGGAGGTCTTGACCAGCCGCAGGTTGGAGTTGACGGCGTTGTCTCGCGACTGCTTGCTGCGCATGAAGTCGATGGCGACATTCGTCACCATCCGGTACAGCCACGTGTCGAAGGCGTACATGGCGTCGTATTTTTCCAGGTTCTCCCACAGCTTGAGGAAGACGAGCTGGGAGATGTCTTTGGCGTCCTCACCGTTGCCGATGACGCGGTAACAAAGGCCGTAGACCTTGGACGTCTTGCGGCGGACGAGCATCTCGAAGGCGCCGTCGTCACCTCGCCGGATCTGTTCGACCAGTTGCCGATCGTCGAGCTCAACGCTCTCTTTCGTCGGGATCATTCGGAGAACTTCCGCGGCCATCGTGACACATGTACGGCGGAGGACTTGGGAACGTCCAAGGCGGTCCGCCGATTTCTGCGGCGACCCGCATGCTAGAATCC
This sequence comes from Thermoanaerobaculia bacterium, assembly GCA_034663965.1. Lineage (GTDB taxonomy): Bacteria > Acidobacteriota > Thermoanaerobaculia > Gp7-AA8 > Gp7-AA8 > JADGNZ01. Next base: position 957 of record JAXDIO010000068.1, read on the forward strand.
TCCGCACCTACCTCATGCGCGTTCTGGTCGTTGGGCAAGGGGCACGCGAGCATGCGATCGCGTGGAAACTCCGCCAGTCTCCTCTCGTCAAAGAGCTCTATGCGGCCCCGGGAAATGCCGGGATCGCGGCTACCGGCGACTGCGTAAACATCGGCGTGGCCGACATCATCGAGCTCGCCGATTTCGCCGAGAAGCTGCGCATCGACCTCACCATCGTCGGTCCCGAGCTCCCACTTACCCTCGGCATCGTCGACGAGTTTCAGAAACGCGGTCTGACCATCTTCGGACCGACGCGGCTCGCAGCGGAGCTGGAAGGGTCGAAGGCGTTCTCGAAAGAGTTCATGCGCAAGTACAACATCCCGACCGCCGACGCGCGCGTGTGCGCGTCGATGGATGACGCGAAGAAGGCGTTGAAAGAGTTCGGCTATCCGTGCGTCATCAAGGTCGACGGACTTGCGTCGGGCAAAGGCGTCGTCATCGTCGAATCGAAAGCGGATGCCGAGGAGTATCTGCGGCTGGTGTTCGAGGAGAAGAAGTTCGGCAACGCCGCAAACCGCATCCTCATCGAAGAGTTTCTGACCGGCGAGGAAGTCTCGTTCATGGTGTTGACGGACGGGAAGAAGTTCGTCTCGCTCGCGCCAGCGAAGGACTACAAGAAAGCGCTCGACGGCGAGACCGGCCCGAATACCGGCGGCATGGGCGCGCACTCACCGGCGGTGGTGCTGACCGGCGAGACGGCCGCGGAAATCGTGAAGACGATCATCATGCCGACCATCCAGGGCATGTCCGACGAAGGCCGCCCCTACACCGGCTGCCTCTACGCCGGTGTGATGCTGACGGCGAAAGGCCCGAAAGTCCTCGAATACAACTGCCGCTTCGGCGATCCCGAGACGCAGGTGCAGATGCTCCGTCTCGAAGACGACCTCGCCGACGTCTGCCTCAAAGTCGCGCGCGGCAACCTCGGCGACACGAAACTCAACTGGGTCAAGGAAGCCGCCGCCTGCGTCGTGATCGCGGTCGACGGCTACCCCGACGATTTCGCGAAAGGGCAGGAAGTCGTCATCGATCCGATCGACGATCCCGCCGTCACCGTCTTCCACGCGGCAACAGTTCAACGCGGCGACAAGATGATCAACGTCGCCGGCCGCGTAGCCAGCGTCTGCGCCCGCGCCGCCACGCTCTCCGAAGCGCTCGCGAAAGCGTACGAAGCCGCGCCGAAGGTGCGGTTCGAAGGCGCGCGGTACCGGAAGGACATCGGGTATCGCGCGCTGGAACAGCGGAAGGGGTAGCGTCGAGTCGTTGCGATTCGCCGAGGTAGACTTCTCAACGTGGTTCGTTGGGAGCAGTTCGATGCGGCCGAGTACGACATCAGTTTTAATGAAGACAAACTCGCGGCGCACGGCATCAGCGCATACGATGTGATGGAAGTTCTCGTGAACGGAATCTACGTCGTTCGAAACAAGCGGACCGACAAACGCTACCGTGTCCGGGGCCGCACCCATGGGGGCAGGGCGCTGGAGCTCATTGTTGTTGTCGAAGGCGCCTGTAAGCTGCGTTTTATAACGGGTTGGGATCTATGACCTCACGCAAGCGAAAACTCACTGACGACGAGATCGAAGCTGAAGTCCTGGCCGATCTCGATGATCCATCGGCTTGGGACGCGCCAATTTATGTCCCGCCATCGAAATCACCTCTGCCCGAATGGGTAACGCTCGGACGACACCTTGAGCTCTCGGCGCGTTTTCACGTTTTGTCCATACTGCACAGGCTTGGTGCCGAAGCGAGCCTTACGAACGCGTATCGGGACAACGTCGACATCACCGTCGTACAAGCCCCAGGCCGCGCAGTTACGATCGATGTAAAGACGCTGATCGGCACCGCCAAATGGCGCGTTCAACCTTTCAGCGGACGCAAAAACCACTACGTCGCATTCGTCTACTACGGACGAAAAGCGATGAACGATCCATCAGCCGCACCCGATGTGTTTATTTTCCCATCGGTGCCGCTGAAAGCATTCGTTGAGCGGCAAAAGACAGCGACCATCAACCTTCAGAGTCTCGCCACCAAACTCGGCATCGACGATTCGTGGCAGGAGCTGATCGCAGCAGCGGCGTAACTCAATTCGCGCAGGACCGGCTCACTCCACCGTCTTTATCGCGATCGTCTTGACATTGCGGATCCAGCGCGCGGGTCTCTTCTCCGAGGGCGTGATGATGCGAAAAGGTCCTTCCTTCTCGGGCAGCGGCTTACCGTCTTTGCGGTCGGCGAGGATGATCTGGCGGTCGGTGAAGGCGGGATCGGTGTCGGCCAGGGTGAAACGACCTGGTAATTGTCCGAGGCGGTGATGACGACGACGGCGCGGAGCGCTTTACCGCGAAGGTTTACGCCGCGCGGGAGGCCGGCGCGTTCGAGGATCGCGCCGAGGGAGACGCCTTCGTAGGTTGTGTCTGGGTTGTCGTGCTCTTTGGCCTCGACTTTCACGCGTGGGAGGCCGGCGAGCGTGTCGGCAGTGACGGCAATCGTCTGTTCGTGGACTGGAGGCGCGGGCGGTGATTGTCGGCGGCAAGGGCCAGCAGGAGAAGTAGGCAGTGCATGGAACGATTATCACCGCATTTACGCGGTCGCTCCGCCGCACGAACTTCCTGCGCCAGCCGTGCAACCGAAGCAATGCGCGCGGGTGACGACGTTACGTTGCTGCCAGGCGGCGGCGTCGAAGGTTTCGATGGTCATTGAGCTGGCCGCGACCGCGTCGAGGTCGAGCATCTGGTTGAAGTCGCAGTCGAAGAGGCGGCCGTCCCATGAGATGGAGATCGTGTTGCGGCACATCACGCCGGTGACGGCGGCGGGGTTGAAGGCATCGACGAGGCGGGACATGTAGGAATCGAGATTGCCGGACTCGATCAGCCATTCGAGGAAGCGGGAAATGGGCATGTTGTTCAGCGCCAGGAGGCGATCGAAGGTGATGCCGAAGTCGCGTTTGAGCGCGGTCTTCCATTCGTTCTCGATGCTCGATTGCGGAGCGGCCAGGAACGCGCCGGCCGGGTTGGTCATCAGCGACAGGATGCGACGTGGATCGCCTTGGCCGTACCCGGCAGCGTTTAGCAGACGCAGCGCGGTGATCGACTTCTCGAATGCGCCGTCGCCGCGTTGCGCATCCGTGTTGCGCTGGCGGTAGTGCGGGAGCGACGCGACGATCTCGACGTCGCGATCGCCGAGCCATTCGGCCAGTCCGTCACTGCGCGGCAGCAGTAACACCGAAAGATTGCAGCGATCGATGACGTGCTTGCCGCGTTTGTGCGCTTCATCAACGAGGTAGCGGAACTCCGGATGCAACTCCGGCGCGCCGCCGGTGATGTCGACCGTGTGCGCCGCGGTTTGATCGAGTGCGCGAAGGCAGGCGTCGACCGTTTCGCGAGTCATCATCGCGTCGCTGCGGTCGGGGCCTGCATCGACGTGGCAGTGCCGGCAGGTCATGTTGCACAACTTGCCGAGGTTGATCTGGAAGATTTCGAGAGTGGCGGGGGTGAGGGCGTTCCATCCCGCGCCGCGAAGCGCTTCGTCGAATGTCGCGCGGCCGATCATGCTCGCGTCGAGCGTGGCAAGCTGCTCGATCGGATTCGCCAGCGGCGCGCGCCGCGACGAAAGGGACGACGTCACATCCCCACCTTGGCGGCGTGCTCCTTCATCTGCATTCCGTGGACGAGCGACGCGCCGCCGCGGATGGCGCACGCGACGTGTACGGCTTCCGTCATCTGTTCGATGTCGGAGCCTTTCTGCAGGCACTCGGTCGTGTACGCATCGATGCAGTACGGGCATTGCACCGTGTGCGCAACGGCCAGCGCGATGAGCGCCTTCTCGCGTTCGGTCAGCGCGCCGGCGGCGAAGACGGCGGAGTAGTACTCGAAGAATTTCTTACCCAATTCGGGCGCGCCTTCGGAGATGGTGCCGAATGCTTTGAGATGGTCGGGAGCGTAGTAGTGGTCTGACAAGTTGCTCTCCTCAAAGGACCATTCTAGAGTGATGCGCGCCGTGGACGCAGCGATGAAACACTTTCTTTCGGCATTGGCACTGGCCGCGATCGCCGCGGCTGCGCAGGCGCAGTCCGTAGAGTTGATCGCTCCGCGCCCCGGCGCCGTGCTGGAGGGCGGGAGCGAGACCACGTTGCAATGGTCGGCAACTTCGCTGCCGGCGCATGCCGAGGAGTGGGAAGCGTTCCTTTCGTTCGATGGCGGCCGGTACTACGCCACGCGAATCACTCCACACCTCGACGCGGACAGACGGTCATTCCGGTGGCGGGTGCCGAATGTCGCGGCGTCGAATGTTCGCATCCTTTTGCGTATCGGCGATGAGCGTGAGGAACGCGCGATCGAGTTTCCGCAGACGTTCCGGATCGTGCCGGGCGTTGTGCGACGCGAAGTCCCGGAAGTTCATGCAACGCTGACTGAGGATTCCGGAGAATCGGCGCTGCCTGCGTCGCCGCCGGTCATCGAATGGGTTTCCGGCGATCGCCAGGGTGCGGGACTGGTCATCAGCCGTCATCGCGATGCGACCACACTCCATGGGTGTGGGATTGCTGCCGGTGAACGTGATGACGTCGTCGCTGGTTTCACCAAACACTCCACGCTGAAGCTGCCGCGGATTGCGATCGCTCCAACGATCCGGACCACGTACTCGGCCGCCTGTGCCCGAGCGCATGCAGCGCCGCGCCCGCTCCTCCTACTTCTGACGCGTCTGAACGTCTAGAGCGGCGACGCCCTTCGCCCCGTTCAACGAGAAGAAGGAGACTTTCCAATGAAAACAACATTGCTCTGCGCGGTGCTCAGCGCTGCGTGCGCGGCCTCGGCCATTGGCCAGGCAGCACCGCAATCCGTCCCGCCGCCGGCCAGCGAAACGATTGAAGTGACCGCGACAAAGATCGCCGAGGACGTGATGCTCGTGCCGGCATCGGTGACCGTCATCGATGGCGACGAATTGCGTGCGCGAAATGCGCGCGACCTGCAGTCGGCGCTCGCCACCGTCGGCGGCGTCTCCATCGCGCCGGGCGGCGATGCCGGTCCCGCAAGCAGCGTCCCGGAAATGTGGGGACTTCGCGAGTTCGACGCCTTCCTGCTCGTCGTCGACGGAGTTCCCTGGGGAGGCGCGTTCAACCCCGATACACCGGCGCTCGATCTGACCGATGTTGACCGCATTGAGGTCGTGCGCGGCTCCGCGCCGGTGATGTATGGCGCGACCTCGTTCGTCGGCGTGATCCATGTCATCCATCGGCAGGCCGGCTCGCCCGGCATGGCGCAGGTTTCGGCAGGCTCGTATGGCAGCGTATCCGGTGCCGTCTCGATGCCGTTGTCGCAGAGCGGAACCGTCCGCCAATCCATCATCGCCAACGCCGAACGCAAACGTTTCCGCGATGACAACACCGGCGTCGATCGCCTGCACGCGCTCTACCGCGCTGCGTCGAACGCCCCGGCCTCCTCCTCGGCCTGGCATTTCGATGCAGACCTCACGGCGCTGCGGCAAGATCCGAACAGCCCTCACCCACGCGAAGGCGCCGCGCTCACGACGGCCGTGCCGGTCGATGCGAATCACAATCCCGGCGACGCGCACCTCGATCAGAATCGCTTCCAACTCGCTGGAGGATGGGATAGCAAACTGGCCGGCTCGCCGTGGTCGACGACGGTGGCGTTTACGCATTCGTCATTCGACATCGTGCGCGGTTTTCTTTCGGAGATCGAGCCCGTCGATCCGAACGCCTTCGGTTTCTCGCAGGACCGCACGATCTCGGACTTCTACTTCGACACGCACATCGTCCGCACCGTTTCGCCGGCGCTTCGGGTGGTTGCCGGTTTCGATCATCTCTACGGCAACGCCCACGCGCAAAGCGCGACCTTCGAATACTTCGCACCGCTCAACGGCGGTCGAGGTAATCGCAGCGGCGACGCTACGCCGCTCGAAGAGTTCGATGCGAAAGACCGCCGGAACTTCTCCGGCCTTTACGCCAGCTCGGAATGGACCGCGTCGCCGCGGCTGATCGTCGATATCGGCGTGCGTTTGAACCACACGTCCGAGCGGCGCGAGACCGATGGCCCCGACGGTCCGATGGAGGAGTCGCGCACCTTCACGAAACTTTCGGGCAGCCTCGGCGCGAACTACACGCTTTTGACGAGCGGCCGAGACACGGTCGCGCTCTTCGCCGATTATCGGAACACGTTCAAACCGGCGGCGATCGACTTCGGACCGGAGGCGGAGGCGGACATTCTGAAACCGGAGACCGCATCGAGCTATGAAGCCGGATTCAAAGGCCGCTTCGATGATGCGCGTCTGACCTGGACAGCATCATTGTTCCAGATGGATTTTCGCAATCTCGTTACGGCAACCACTGTGGACGGCGCACCGAGCCTGCAGAACTCAGGGAAGGAGCGCTTCCAGGGCGGCGAGCTTGAGATCGAGTACGCATGGCAGCCGTCGCTGCGCGGGCAGTTTGGCTACAGCTATCACGACTCCCGCTTCCGCGATTTCATCCAGGAATTCGATCCTGGCGTGCCCACACAGCTCGCTGGAAAACGGCTGGAGATGGTTCCCTACAATCTCGCGGATGCCGGACTTCTCTACTCTCCTGCCACCGGCTTCAACGCCAACGCGACCGTAAACTACGTCGGAACGCGCTGGCTGAACAAGCGCAACACCGCGCCGGCGTCGGCCTACACGGTCTGGAATGCTGGCATCGGTTACCGTTTGAACCGCGGGGAGTTTCGGGTCGATGGACGCAATCTAAGCAATCGCCGCGACGCCGTATCGGAGAGTGAGCTCGGCGACGCGCAGTACTACCTGATGTCTGCGCGAAGCCTTGAGGTTTCGTATCGCCACAGTTTCTGATGTGCAGCTGGCCGCGGGCATTACGCTCGCGGCCAGCACTTACGTCCGCGCTTCCTGCGCGTCGACGACGGCAATCGCGGCCATGTTGACGATGTCGCTCACATCGACGCCGCGCTGGAGCACGTGTACCGGCTTGGCCATGCCCTGCAGAATCGGGCCGATCGCTTCCGCGCCGCCGAGGCGCCAGAGAAGTTTGTACGCGGCGTTGGCGGCGTCTAGGTTGGGGAAGATCAGCACGTTTGCGTCGCCTTGGATCGGGCTCCACGGATAGTCGGCGCTGGCGATGTGCGGCTCGACCGCGGCGTCGGCCTGCATCTCGCCTTCGATGATGAGGTCGGGCCGCCGCTGTTTCACCAGCGCCACCGCCTTCGCCACCTTCTCGGCCTCGGGGTGTTGCGTCGAACCGAAATTGGAGAACGAGATCATGGCGATGCGCGGCTCGATGTTGAACCGGCGCGCGGTTTCGGCGGTGAGAATTGCGATCTCCGCGAGATCCTCTGCTGTCGGTTCGATGATCACGGTCGTGTCGGCCAGGATCAGCATCCGCCCCTTGAACATCAGGAGGTACGCGCCGGACACTTTCTTCACGCCCGGCCGCGTTTTGACGATCTGCAGGGCCGGTTTGATCGTGGCCGGGTAGTACGCGCGCAGGCCTGCGATCACGCCGTCCGCATCGCCCGCCTCGACCATCATCATGGCGAAGTAGTTGCGGCTGTTCAGAATGCGTCCGGAGTCGGCGACCGTGATGCCGTGACGCTGCCTGATCTCGGCGAAGCGGCGCACGTACTGGTCGCGTTGCGCGCAACGTTCGATGTCGATGATGGTGACTTTCGACTCGTCGACGTGATGCTTCTGGAGCAGCGGCGCGACCACTTCACGCTTCACGAGCAGGATCGGATGCGCGAGTCCTTCGTCGATGAGGATTTTCGCGGCGCGAATGATCTTTTCCTGATCGCCCTCGGGGAAAACGATCCGTTTCGGATCGCGTTTGGCGCGGTCGTAGACGCCGTGCATCATGCCGCGTGCGCGGCCGAGGAGTTGCTCGAGACGGCGGCGGTAGGCGTCGTAGTCAGTGATCGGTTCCTGCGCCACGCCAGTCTCAGCGGCGGCGCGCGCGACGGCCACGGGCACGTTGAGCAGCACGCGCGAATCGAACGGCTTCGGGATCAGGTACTCGCGTCCGAAGGTGAACTTCGAGCTGCCGTACGCACGCAACACGTTGTCGGGTACTTCTTCCTTCGCGAGCTCCGCCAGCGCGAGCGATGCGGCCAGTTTCATCTCGTCATTGATGGTCGTGGCGCGGCAATCGAGCGCGCCGCGGAAGATGAACGGAAATCCGAGGACGTTGTTGACCTGGTTCGGGTAATCGGAGCGGCCGGTAGCCATGATCACGTCGGGCCGCGCGGCCACCGCGTCGTCGTACGGAATCTCGGGATCGGGGTTGGCCATGGCGAAGACGATCGGATCCTTCGCCATCGCCTGGATCATGTGCGGCTTGACGATGCCGCCGACGGAAAGGCCGACGAACACGTCCGCCCCTTCCAGCGCCTCGGTCAGCGTCCGCCGCGTCGTCTCAGCCGCGAACTCCTCTTTGTACGGCGTCATATCCGCCGTGCGCCCTTTGTAGATCACGCCCTTGCTGTCGGTGAGGATCACGTTCTCTTTGCGCAATCCCATCCTGATGTAGAGGCGCAGGCAGGCCATGGCCGCCGCGCCGGCACCGGAGATGACGATGCGCACGTCACCGATGTTCTTGCCTGCCACTTCCAGCGCGTTCTTCAGCGCGGCGGCGGAGATGATGGCGGTTCCGTGCTGATCGTCGTGAAAGACGGGGATCTTCATCACCGCCTTGAGCCGCTCTTCGATTTCGAAGCACTCCGGCGCGGCGATGTCTTCGAGGTTGATGCCGCCAAACGTCGGTTCCATGATCCTGACGGCGTTGATGAAGGCTTCGGTATCGCGTGTATCGAGCTCGAGATCGAAAACGTCGATGTCGGCGAAGCGCTTGAAGAGAACGGCCTTCCCTTCCATCACCGGCTTGCCGGCCGCGGCGCCGATGTTGCCGAGTCCGAGGACGGCGGTGCCGTTCGAGATGACGGCGACGAGGTTGCCTTTGTTTGTGTACTTGTAGACGTCGCCCGGCTCGCGGGCGATCTCCAGGCACGGCTTGGCGACGCCGGGCGTGTAGGCGAGAGCGAGGTCGCGCTGTGTCGCCGTAGGCTTGGTCGGCACGACCTCCGTTTTTCCGGGACGCCCGCCCGAGTGGTATTCGAGAGCGTCATCGCGGTCGTTGTCTGGCATGGGCGCGGAGTCTATCAAGACGATGACAGGTAGACCTCGATCAACCGCGCCGCCGCTTCCGCGTACCCGAAGTTCTCCGATTGCTCGTACGCGCGGCGGCGCAGGTTCGCGAGATCCGTCGATGCAGCGATCACCTTCGCGGCAGCGGATTCTGGCGACGCCGCCTCGGCGATCAGACGCGGAGCGAGCTCGCCGAGAAGCGCGGAGACACCTTCGATCGGAAACGTCACCGGCGCGATGCCGCAGGCCATCGCTTCGAGGACCGCGCGGTGGCCTTCGTCGGAGCCGCGGGCGGTGAAGAGGAGGATGTCGGCGGCGCGGTAGTGTTCGGCGAGGTCGTCCTCGTGGTAGCCGGCCCAGATCACGTCGACGTTCAGCTCGCGGGCGAGCGCTTCGAGTGCGGGGCGATGTTCGCCGTGACCGATGATCATCAATCGCGCGGTTGGTAGATCGCGCTTCACGATCGCGTACGTTCGCAGCACGTCTTCGAAGCCGCGTCCCTTCGACAACTTGCCGATCGCCACGAGCAGCAGTTCGTCCGCTTCGACGCCGTATCGTTCGCGGACATCAGCTCCGTTCGGATCGAACTGGCGATGATCGAGCGGCGGCGGCGTGAAGACAGGATTCCGTTCGCGAATCGGCGGCGCGTCGAGGAACGAATCGTTGATGACGCACAGCCGCGCGGATCGCGCGATCAGCCAGCGCGTGAGCGGATCGCCGCGAAGGACCCGCCGCGCATGAAAGGTTCGAACGACTTTCGTCCGCGTTCCTCGGGTGGCGACATTCGCCAGCCAATGGTCGTACGTCAGATGGGCGTGGACGACGTCGAAGCGATGATGATCGACCATCCGCGCGATCGCCTCTACCGTTCGCGCGAACGAAAACGGGTTCTGCGCCTTCGCGATGATCGGATGCGCGAAGTCGTGATGGGCGAGTTTCTGCTGCAGTTTGTAGCCGCCGACATACGCGTAATGCGCATCAACGCCGGCTTGCCTCAACGCCTCGGTTTCGGCGAACGCGGGGGCGGCGGCGCCGGTCCAACGATTGCCGGCTGCGAGGTGCAGAACCTTCATTCGCCGCGATGGTACACTCCGCGCCGCCATGGCAATCCAGCCTCAGCTCCTCGAAATCCTGGCCTGCCCGATTTGCAAAGAAGAGGTCCGGCCGGTGCCGCTTTCCGAGGCGCGCCGGGCCACGGTGCGCGACAAGTTCCGCGACAAAATGCGCGGCGAAGAGCTGGTCGTCGAGGACGGCTTGCAGTGCGTGAAATGCCACCGCGTCTACCCCATCGTCAGCGACATCCCGGTCATGCTCGTCGACGAAGCGTTCGAAGAAGCGTGACGCCTGCCTGTGTCTCTCGCGCGACGTCTCGGCCTTCCTGAAGAGACGCCGCAACCGGTCGCGATCGCGATCCTTTTCTACATCGGCCACATTTTCTGCCAGGGATGGGTCGCGTCGTCGGAATGCTTCGCGTTTCTGACGATGGCGATGGTGGGCTACTGCTTGTATCGCCGGCTGCTCACGCCGTCGTTTCACATTCTCTATGTGCCGCTGGCGATGTACGGCGTCGCGTCGACGCTCTCCGCCCTCTTCGCTGAGCGCCGCATCCACTCATTCGGCGAGATCGCGTTGTGGGGAAAGATCCTGCTCTTTCCGTCAGCGCTCATTCTTCTTCGCAACGTTCCGCTGAGCCGCTACACCGTGGTGAAGATGTTCTTCATCTTCGGGATCTTCACGGCTGGGTATGGTCTTGTGCAATATGTTGCACTCTACGGTCATCACGATCTCGAGCATCGCATCACCGGACAATCCGCTCATGTGATGACGTTGTCCGGGCTGCTGCTCCCTGCATCGCTGATTTTCCTCGTACTCTGGATTCACAGTATGCGCAGTATAATGCTCATCGTTGGTGTACTGATGACGCACCTCGCGTTGCTGCTCACGTACACGCGCAGCGCGTGGCTTGGGTGGATCGTCGCGGTGGCGATCCTGCTGATCCTGAAGTGGCCGAAGGCGCTGGCCTGGGCCGTTCCCCTTGCGATTCTGGCGATCAGCCTCGCGCCCTTGCCGTTTTTCAGCCGCGTCATCTCGAGTTTCGACATCAAGCAGTCGTCGAATCTCGATCGGATTCGGATGGCCGAGGCCGGCGTCGAGATCATCAAGGACTACCCGCTCCTTGGCGTCGGACCTGCGAATGTCAAAGAGGTCTATCCGCTTTATCGCAAGCACGATGCGCCGCGGTTTCGCATCCCGCACCTGCACAACAACGTCATTCAGCTTTGGGCGGAGCGGGGCGTACTCGCACTCGTGGCGTACCTCTTCCTGCAGTTCCTTTTCCTGCGCGAATGCGCCCGCGGCTGGGGCGGACCTTCGTCGCGATTTGCCGAGGCCGGCGTGGCTGTAGCTGTGGCGATGGCGGCGGCGGGGATGTTCGAGTTCAACTTCGGCGACACCGAGGTTTTCTGGATCCTGCTCGATATCTTTGCGATCGTGATCGCCTTCGTGGGAGTGGGGTGTGGGGTGTGGGGAGTGGGAGATAAGAGCGAGCGCGACCAGAAGCGACTCGACGACACGGCAGCTTCTTCTCCCACTCCCAACTCCCCACCCCCCACTCCCCAAGCACCGAATGAACGACAGCTCCTCACGGTTCTCCCCGAAACAGGTCCGTAACCTTTAAACCATGGGCGCGTCGAAAGAACGAGATCAGGAGATGAAACACCTGAGCGATCAGGAGTTGATGAGCATCGTTCAGGCGGGTGATTTCTCTCCCGCTTCGGAGATTTACGATCGTTATTCGAGCAGGATTTATAACTTCGCGTACCGCTTCCTGAAGAACAGCGAGGCGGCCGAAGACGCGACCCAGGAAGTCTTTGTCAAGATGCTGAAGCACGCGGGCCAGTTTCACGGTGGGGCAAAACTGTCGACCTGGCTTTTCTCGATCACGGCCAACTGGTGCCGCGATTACCTGAGAAAGGCTGAGAACAGATCGAAGGACGGCGAGGATGTACTCATCACGCTTCCCGCGCCGGCCGAGCTCTCGCCGGAGCGCCATCTGGAACGCCGCGAAGATGAACAACGGATTCAAAAAGCGCTGACCCTGCTGTCGCCGGATCAGCGCGAAGCCATTCTCCTCTCCCGCTACCAGGGGCTGTCGTATGCCGAGATCGCGCAGATCTCCGGCTGCTCCGAGGGGGCGGTGAAGACGAGAGTGTTTCGCGCCATGGAAGTGCTGAAGAAAGCGCTCACCGGCGATGCCCGTGGAGGAGACCGATGCCTGACTGCGATTCCATGAGAGAGAACATGCCGCTGCTGCTGACCGAGTCGCTCGACCCGGCCCGCCGCGAGCTGACACATCAGCACATCGAGACGTGCCCGATGTGTGTCGCGGAATGGTCGGCATACAAAGAGACGTGGTCGATCCTCGACACGCTGCCCGAGCTCGACGTCCCGGCGCGCGTGAAGCAGCGTTTCCTCGCGGAAGTTTCGCCGGCAGCGGTGACTCCGAACGTCGTTCCCTTCCGCCGCCGCAGCGCGCCTCGCTGGCTCGCGCAGGCCGCGGCGGTCGTGATCATCGCCGGCGGCGCGTTCTACGGCGGACATCGCATGACGCCACAGGTCCAGCTGACGCCCACAAAAGCACAGGTCACCGCAATTCAGGAGGCGATGCCGGCCGCCGCGACCTACTCGATCGCCGAGTCGCGCGTCCTTCCGGCTGCGTCGATCAGTCCGCAGATCGAAGGACGTCCCGACATCCAGAACGTGCAGTTCACCGACGCCACCCCATCGAACGACCAGATCGGCGTCTCCTTCGACATCACCTCGCACGTCACCGTTACCGGCCGGCCGACCGACAAGAGCATGGTCCGCCTGCTGCGTTACGTCCTCGAGAATGAGGACAAGGAATCGCCGTCGCGTTCGCGCGCCATCGACTGGGTCCGTTCGACCTACTCGCATGTCGGCAATCCCGATCCCGAGATCACCGAGGCGCTGGCCACTGTGCTGCGCAACGACGAGCATCAGGGCGTGCGCATCAAGGCCGCCGACACGCTGCAGTCGATGCAGTCCGCGATGACCGACGGCACGCGCGACGCGCTCGTGGAAGCGCTCAAGAACGATCCGAATCCGGCCGTGCGCATCAAGGCCGTCGAGGCGCTGGCCAAGCTGGCGCGCAGCGGCGGCACCATGGATCCCGACATGGTCGACACGCTGCGCAAGAAGGCGTCGCAGGGCGACGAAAACGTTTACGTCCGCGTCAAAGCGGCGGAGGCTCTGAGCAGTATTCAACCCCGATGAGAAAGACGGTTCAAACCTTCATCGCAGTCGCGGTGCTGCTCTCATCGACGCAGCTCTTCGGCGCGAGCTTCGCCACGAGCAGCCGTGTCACGCGTGAGTTCCCGGTCGACTCGGCTGGTTCCGTATGGATCGACAATCCGTTCGGCAGCATCGACGTCATCGGCGGCGAAGGCAACGTCATCACCGTCAGCGCCGAGCGGACACTCATCGCGCCCGATCAGCTGACGCTGAAGGAAGCATCCGACAATGTGGCGTTGAGCTTTGAGGGCGATACGAAAGTGCGCCTGATCCGCACGCTCCTGCCGCCGATGCGCAACGCGCGCTGGACCGTCACGGTGAACTACGTAGTCCACGTTCCTCGGGGCGTGAACGTGAAGATCGGCGGCTCGAAGTCGGCCGAGCACATTCGCGTTTCCAACGTGAACGGCAGCGTTACCGTCAATGGCTTCAGCGGCACCGTGATCATGGAAGGCGTGGTCGGCGCGTCTGCCATCAACATGGTCAACGGCCGGATCATCTACGACTACACGCAGAAGCCGGTGGCGCGCGCGCAGGTGCAGGCGGTCAATGCCGACATCGACATGTGGCTGCCAGCGAATTCGAACTTCGATTGGGTGGCCAACACGATCAACGGCGACATGCTCTCCACGTTCAACGTCAAGGGCGGACATTTCAGCGGCTCCGTTTTTCACGGTGTAGTCGGATCGGGCGGTTTGACCATCAATACCGAGTCGATGATGGGTCACGTCGCCGTTATGGTGAAAGGCTCGAACATCGCCGATGCGCAGTCGATGCGAATGAACGAGTCGGCACATCAGGCGGTTCCCAACGATGTGCTCCGTCAGCCGGCGAAGAAGATCCAGCTGCCGTTTGTCAATGGTGACTTTGCCTTTGCCGCCTCGGTGGCCGACGTCGTCGTCGGCGAGGTGCGCGGTAACGCCCGCATCGAAACCGGCGCCGGCGAGGTGGAGCTCGGCGCGGTCTTCGGCCAGTGCAACGTGACCTCCCTAGGCGGTCCGCTCAACCTCGGCGACATCATGGGCTCGCTCTTCGCTCACACCGGAGCCGGCGACATCATCGTCCGCGCGTCACGCATGGGCGGCCAGGTGACGACCGACGGCGGTCTCGTGCGCGTGATCTACGCCGGCGGTCCGATGACGCTCCGCTCCGGCGGCGGCGACATCATCGTCCGCCAGTTCTCGGCATTCATGGACGCGGAAACAGCATCCGGCGACGTGACGCTGACCGGCGATCCCGCGCAGAAGAGCATCAAAGTGACCGCGCGCACGCTGCAGGGCAACATCGTCCTCAACGTGAGCCCGCGCTTCGCTGCCGACATCGACGCGACGATCCTCACCTCGGATCCCGAAGTGAACGAGATGCACCTCGACTTCAACGGCATCACTATCCGCCGCGAGCAGGTCGGCAACAAGACCCGCATCCGCGCCACCGGCAAGATCAACGGCGGCGGCGAGCGCGTCGAGTTGTACGCCGAGGACGGCGACATCTACATCTCCGCGCAAACCCTCACGCCGATCCGCCTCGCGAATCCGAAGTAGTTCACCGTTGTGGGCTCGACCCTACAATGGCGCCATGCGTAAAACGTTGGCGACACTGCTTTTTCTGTTGACTACCGCACCGCTGATTGCCGCGCCGGCCGACGACATCGCC
>JAXDIO010000111.1:0-2838 GCA_034663965.1 Thermoanaerobaculia bacterium
TGCTCGAAACCTCAATCAGCGCGTTATCACCGGAGATCCTGAAGCTGCGCGTCAGGATGAAATCAAAAACCTTCACACCCGCCTGGTTCCTGCGCGGACCGCATGCGCAAACGATCTGGGGACGCCTGGCGCGGCCGCGGCGGCTGGTGAAGTTTCGCCGCGAGACGATCACCACTCCCGACGGCGACGAACTCGTTCTCGACCACCTCGATGCGCCGGTGCGCGATGACAGGTTTCGTTTCGTGCTCCTGCACGGACTGGAGGGAAGTACGAACTCCGTCTACATGCAGGGCTTGCTCTCCGTCGTCGCGCGGCACGGCTTCGCGGCGACGGCGGTCAATTTCCGTTCGTGCGCGCGCGATCCGAAACGCGTCGGACGTTCGATCCCGAATCGGCGTCCGCGCTTCTACCACTCCGGCGAGACCAGCGATTTCGACTTCGTCGTTCGCACCTTGCGTGCGCGCGAACCGAACGTCCGCCTGCTCGCGGCGGGCGCGTCGCTCGGCGGCAACGTCGTGCTGAAGTGGCTCGGCGAGCATCCGGGCCAGACCGATGTTGCCGCCGCGGCGACGTTCTCCGTTCCGTACGATCTCGGCGCAGGTTCCAAACATCTCGAAGACGGTCTGCTGCGCCGCTTCTACGTCAATCGTTTTCTGGCGACGTTGAAGAAGAAGACGAAGTGGCTGGTCGCGCACTTTCCGGAGATGCGCGAGCGCGTCGATCTCAACGCGGTGATGCGCGCGAAGACGTTTCGCGACATCGACAACTCCGCGACCGCGCCGATCCACGGCTTCCGCGACGCCGACGATTACTACGCGCGCTCCAGCTCGATCCACTTCCTCGGAGCGATCACGACGCCAACGCTTTGCCTCAGCGCGGCCGACGATCCTTTTTTACCGGCCGAGGTGCTGGAGAAAGCAAAAGCGGTGGCGTCGCCGTCGGTCGAATTTCACATCACCGACTGCGGCGGACACACCGGATTCATCGCCGGCAGCGCGCCGTGGCGGTGCGAGTACTGGGCCGAGGAGTTCGTGGTCGGATGGCTGGCGGAACAGGCGCGATGACGGCACGGCGCGATCTCATCCTTCGCATCGGCGCAGCGATCTGGGGCTTCGCCATCGCCATTTCGCTGCTGCCGTTCTGGCTCGGCCCACCGCCGCCCGGCCAATTGCCGGGATACGCGACGTCGATGGGCCTCGATGCGCGCGCGCCGATGCGTTTCGTATTGAGCTTGATCCTCGTTCCGCTGCTCTGGACGTACGCGCTTCGTCCAATCCTGAACATCCTCGGCCGCAACGACACGCGCGATTGGGCGCGCAATGCATTCACATCGTCGGCGATCGGGATTCTCTGGTTCGTCATCATCACGCGCAGCCTTGCGTGGGTGCTGATCGCGCCGGCGATCGTGCTCGCGATTGCGGTCGCACTGCGGAAACTGGACGCGCGCTTCACGCGTCGCGATCTGATTCTGCTGCCCGTGCTCGCGACGGTGTATCTCGCCCTGCTCGATCTAACCCCGCAAGCGGTCGACAAGTTGGCACTGCTATCGGCGCTGGTTGTGTTTCTCGTTCGCATCGCCATCGTGCCGATCCGGCGCGAAACGGGACTGCCGCCGGCGCTGTGCTTCGCACTCGCTCCACTCGGGCTCGCGTTGCAATCGAGTTTCAACTCGTACGACATCCGGCATTCGCCGTGGTCGCCGCTCGCGCTCGCGGTGATCTCGCCGCTGCTCCTGCGTGCGCTCATCCGCGACTCGCCCGCGACGCAAGTTCGCTTCCGCGCTGCATTGCGCTACGTCATCTATCCGCTCGCGGCGTACGCGTACATCAGCGCGACGAGCCAACTCGCCGCCGAGGGGATGCCGCGCGCCGATCTGTTCGAGGATCAGCAGCATGTCGTGCCGGCGGCGGAGATGCTGCGCGGCGAAAAGGCCTATCGCGACATCATCCCGGCGCATGGATTCGTGCAGGACGCGTTGGTCGACTACGTCGCCTTCAGCACCGGCCCGGTCACGCTCGGCCGCGCGCTGAAGTTTCGCGGCGTGATTTCCGCAACGATCATCATCGCGCACTACGCGCTGGTCGCCGCCGCTACCGGCTCGCCGGAAGTCGGACTTGCCTCCACCTTCCTGGCCATGCTCCTCGGCACGGCCGGAGGCTCGATTCGACTTCTGCCCGCGATCGCAACCGTGGCGCTGATCGCATACGCGCTTCGCCGCCGCGATCCGCGCTGGCTGATCGCGGCCGGAGTTGGCGTCGTCGTCTGCATCCTGACCAGCCTCGATCACGGCGCGTACACACTGATCACGCTGTTGATCGCCGTCATCCGTTTCCCCGCCGATCGCAAACGCGCGTTTGTATCGGCCGCGATCGGAGGCGGAGCCGCCGCGATCGTGGCATTCGCGGTGATGGCGTTGGACGGCATCGCCATCGATTTCGTGCGCGTGACGCTCTTCGAGATCGCGTCGCTCGGTCCGGTCTACACGCTCAACGTCTTCGAGGCCCCCGCGGCGCTACTGCACGTCAACAACATCCCCGAGGTCCTCGGCGCACTGCTCGACAAGTCTTCATACCTCTACGTTTTCTGGCCGGTGATGATGCTGCTGGTCGTCGTGGCGCTGACGTCGCGAACGCCGATGACGCCGCGCCGCCGCGCGCACCGCGAGGCGTTTCTGATCATCGCCGTCTACGGCATCCTCACCGCGATTTCGTACGCGGAACGCCATCATCTGCTCTGGCTTTTCGTAGCCGCACCGCTGATCACGATCGCGATCTTCCGAATGTTCCGAAGCCGCAATCCGATCGTGCGGTCGCTCGCACCGGCGCTGGTGATCCTGGC
>JAXDIO010000121.1:0-20280 GCA_034663965.1 Thermoanaerobaculia bacterium
ATAAATACTCCGCGCTTTCGTTTTATAACCGGAAGGCTGCCGCGCAGCACGTCGGCTCCCTCGGCGGCCGCGATCTGCTCCTCGAAATTGGCCAGACCCATAAAGAACTCGATCGTGAAGTGCGCACTGCGTCGAACGGGACGCGTTTCGTAAATGCTGTGACTGTCGGTCACAGCTTTGGCGGCGCGCTGGTGTACTCGGCGGTCGAGGCACTGGAGGTTTCCGAATACCAAACGAAACACGGCGTCGGCTATCCCGCCTGCAATGGCGCGCCGAAGCCGGTCCGCGCCGGAATCGGCGACCTGGTGATCCTCGTCAATCCCGCCTTCGAGGCGTACCGCTACCGCGACTTTGCCAAGGACCTCGAGGCTCCGGGCGGCTACTCGCCGGAACAGCGTCCCGTTCTTCTTACCGTCGCTTCGACGGCGGACGACGCGGTCGGCAAGGCCTTCCCGGCCGGCCGCTGGTTATGGATCTTATGGCATCCATGGGCGTGGAAGGATGCAGCCGCCCAGGTTACAGGGCTCGGGCATTACGCGCCGTACACAACGCACCAACTTATCTATGAAGGGCCCCAGGAAAAGCCGGTCGAGCCGGCAAAGCTCACTGATCCGAAGGAAATCGCCGACTGTGACCTCCAGCATGAAATCGATGCCGGTTTGGCCCGCGATACGTGCGGTTGTTCGTACCGCGTTTTCTCGGCGCCGCCCCAGGCGGCTTCGAGCGCTGGTAAGAGCGACACCCCCTCGGCATTGGCACAGGGCGCGGGCAGTGTACATTCACTCAACCAATACGATGTGACTCTTAAGCCGCTATCGGCTAGCCTCGATCGCCATGCGCCGTTCATTGTCGCGAGCGCGCCGGGAAATCTGATCAGTGGTCACAATGACATTTACAATCCGAACTTCGTCCTGTTTCTGATCGGCTTCATTAACAACACGATGCCCGGTCCCGGCGAAGCAAAGCCGGCGCTGGATATCACGCCCTGCCGTTAAGAGCATTATCGATGTTGGAGCGCTGGCGTCTCGCCGGCTGGCTCGGCGGCGTCTCGCTTCCGAATGGGAGGCTTGCGCGGGCGTCGTGTTATCAGCGAGATTTGAGGGTTTGCCGGTTCGGCAGCGAGGACGCAGCCGGGCCAGCCGGCGAGGATGCCAGCGTTCCGGCCGCAAGCAGAGCTTCATGAGCGTTACGTGTGGCCGTACTGTGCGTCTTCGACGATCACGTCCGCGGCTTTCTCGCTGATCATGTAAATCGGCGTGACGATGAAAAAGCCGGGGATGCGGGGGAAGATCGAGGCGTCGACGATGCGCAGCCCTTTCGTGCCGATGACGCGAAAGCGCCCGTCCACGACCGCGTTTGGATCGTCGGCTCTGCCGAGCGGGCAACTGCATGAGGCGTGATGTCCCCACGCGTTGTCGCGAATCCATTTGGCGAGGCCGTCGTCGCCGACCTTAGCGCCTGGCAAGACCTCGCACGCGATCTCGAAGTTCCCGGCGTTCATGCTTCGCACGAACTTCACGGCCTTGACCATCGCCGCGAGATCCTCACCGCACGTGTCGTTGCCATCCTCGAAATAGTGAAAGTCGATGTCGGGCGGTTCGAGCGGATTCTTACTTTTCAGTCTGACCGTGCCGGCGGTGTTGTTCGTATGGGCCTTGATGATGGCCCAGGTCAGCGCGGTGTTTCTCGTCACGATCAGCTCGGAGTAGCCGGGGAAGTAGCCGTGAAAGTTCCCGGGCAGCGCGAAGATGAAGAGGTCCGGGTCCGCCTTGCTGGGGTCGGACTTCAGGATCATCGCCGCCATCGCGCCGTTCGACGTGTAGACGCCTTTGCCGCCGAGCCACTCCTGGAAGGCCGGATCAGGCGTCGCTCCGGGAAGGGGCGGCTTGAACGTGGCGCCCTCGAGCATGGCGTAGGGATGTTTCATCTTCGAGACGACGCCGACCTCGTAACGGTCCTGCAGGTTGCTGCCCACGCCGGGACGGTCGACCAGGCACTTGATGCCGATCTTCGGATCTTCGAGATGCTCCTTCGGACCGATTCCGGAGAGCATCAGCAGTTGCGGTGTGTTGAACGCACCGCCGGCGAGAATCACCTCGCGCGTGCAGCGATACTCTTTCTTCTCGTACTTCGGCGGCTCGGCCGCGGTCGGGCCGGCGCGATAGAGATCGTTCCCCTCCCAACACTCCACGCCGACGGCGCGCTTGTCGTCGTCGAGGATCACGCGCGTGGCCAGGTTGCGCATTTTTAAGATCAGGCGATCGGGATGTTTCGCCATCACGCTGCGGACGAACTCGCGCGATCCGTTGCGCTTTCCCTTCGTCGTGGCGAGCGGGATGGTGGTCGTCACGCCCTCGAATGCCGCGCGGTTGCGCTCATCGTTTGGGTCGTCGCCGGTGTGAACCCAGCGAAGGAATCGTCTGATGATCCCGCGATACCAGAAGCGGCGTCCGGCGCGGAAAAGCGACGACAGGACGGTCAGACCGACGTTCCAGTCGCCGAATGCGACCAGGGGATCGACTTTGCTCGTGCCGAGCCATCCGTTGTATCCGTGACCGGAAGGATCGTGCTCGCCGGGCGGCGGAGGTCTTCGGTATTGGCAGCGTTCGAGGCGCTTCCAGTACTTCCACATGTTGTCCGCGTGCCACGACTCATCGTTGGTTCTATGGGCGATGTAGTCCCAGTCGCTGTCGTGTGGAACGATCGTGATCATGGCGTTGTGCGCGGTGCAGCCGCCAAGCGTCCCGGCGCGCGGATAAAGCACGCCGCCGTGATCCTCGTTGTATTTCGGATCGCGTTTCTCGTCCGACCCGTAGTGATGGACGAAGAAGTTCCACGACATCTCCTTCTCCTCGGAGGCGAGACCGTGGAACGTCGGCACCTGATACTTGTACGACTCCGGATCGGAGCCGGCCTCGATCAGTAAAACGCGGAATCCCCTGACGGCGAGATTCGCCGCCAGGGGTCCACCGCCGGCTCCGGAGCCGACGACGATGTAGTCATACGTTTCGGCCGGGGTTTCGATGGCGTAATCCTAGAACGTCTTGAGGAATGCGATGAGCGCTTTCTTGTCTGAGTCCGACAGGCCGGCCTCTCCTTCAGCGGCCGGGAGATAGTCGGTCCCGAAGTAGTGGCCTTTGTTGATGACGAAGTCCTTGCACTTGGAAACGCCGAGGAGCTCCGGCACGAGCGGCGCGAACACTTTGCGTGCCTCGGCGTCGGTCGCCCCTGGCGGCAACTCGTCCAGCTTGTGTTTGATGTTCAGCAGCAGCTTGACGACGTCGCCCTTCTCCGACAGATCGATGTTTGTCAACAGATTGACCGGCGTCCCTTCGGGAATGGGTCCGATTTTGATGCCGTCAGGGCCGGCGAGCGGTTTCAGTAGCAGCGGCACATAACCACGCGCGATGATCAAATTGCTGGTCTTCGTCGTCTTGTCGATCCAGCCCGGCAGCGATTTCCCGGACTGCGTCGCAAACGTGCCGTTGCCTGTCCGCTTCTCCGGCCAGAGCATCTGAGTGATGCCGTCATCGAACGCCGACATGCGGTCTTTTACCGAGCCGCTTTCTTGGAAGTCACCGACGCTGTTGTTCTGCAGGAAGGGCGCGGTGGACCAGAGACTGATGAGAGAGGCCGGGCGCGTGAATCCGCGTCCGCCACCAGGCATCTCGTACCACGACGGTGCACCGGTGAACGGATCGTGCACCATCACCTTGCCAACCGAGGGCAGGTTCTTGTACGACTCGGATGAGAAGTTGTCCCAGATGTTGCCGCGAATGGCGTTCGTGGCCAGCGGGCTGCAGGCGTTCGTCTCCATCAGCGTCACCGGCACGCGGACTTCGTTGGACAAGTAATTGTTGTCCAGGAAATCGGGAGCATTGACGATCTGCTTCATCTCCGTCTTGAACTCGGCGGTCTTCGTGTACGTCCAGTAGTCGTTCCAGCACTTCAGATAATTCGGGCCGATGCAGCCGGCCTTGAAGTATGTGTTGAAGACTTTTTCAGGCAGCTTGCTGGAATGGCAACGCGCGCAACGCTCGCCGAAGACTTGTTTTCCTTGCGGGATGAGATCCGCATCGTTCATATAGCTCGATCCGCCGGGCGCGACTTTCAGGTAGTCAGGCTTGGCGGTGGCGAGGAAGAAGAGCGCCGTGTTCGGCGTCTGCGCGACGTTGGCCCGCCAGTACGACGAATTCTTCTCCGCGTCGGCGATCTTGATCGGGCTGACGTCCGGCCCGCCGACCATCGGGATGAAGTGCAGCAGCCACTCTTCGCTGAACAGACCGATGTTGAGGTAGACGCGATTGAGAGCGCCGAGGGCACCCACCGAGTCGGAACCGTCCTTGAGTACGTGCGTGGTGAACGCCACCTTCGTGGCTGGATCGTAGAGCTTCGTCAGCGCCGTTCCGGCAGGGACGTAATCGTTGAACTGGTGGTTGTCGGCGCTGCCGCCGGCGAGTTGCTCGGCGCCCCACTTGCGTCCGATTTCGAGGCGCGCGCCGAGGTTGTAGATGGCGTTCATCGTGCGGGGATTGTTGATCTCGTCGGATGAAACCAGCGACGTATCGAGCGCGCCGGGACGCGAGGTGTGGAAGAGCTGCCAGATGAAGCTGCCCTCGTCCTTATCGAACATGAAGATCCGCTCGATCCAGAAGTACTGCGCGCCGGGATTGCTGTTGAGATTCGCCCAGGTCGGGTTCTCCGGATCGGCCGGCGGGTTGGAGGGATTCGGGCCGACGTGGCAGAAGCCGCACGACATGCCGACGCGGAACGGTTTCACGAGCTTCGCATCGTTGTAATAGGACTTGTCGGTGTAGTAGCGCACCGGGTCCCATCTCTTCTGGGCAGCTTCGTCGAAGTTTGGATTCGGGAAGAGGCGGAGCCCGACGACGCCCGTCGCGTATCCATAGTACGAACCGGCCGGGATGTTCTTTCCGCGGGCGCCGTACTTGACGCCGGGATACTTCGTTTCGTTCTCGAACGGATCGGGACCGCAGCCGGCTCCTTCGACGCGCTCGTCGAGCCAGAGGCCGAAGCGGTCCGCGCGCGGGCCGGTAGCCTCGCGGAAGCAGGGCTCGTTGACGAGGCCGAGCCAACTCCAGCGATTGCTCCGCTTGTTTTTCAGACCCGGGTGGCTGGAGATCGTCTTCAGCAGATCGAGGTTTCCGAGGCTGCTAACGGAGAGAACGTCCCAGATGCGGTCGTTGCCGGCCGTCCAGACCACCCAGTTGTTCCGTCCGATGGCCACTCGTTTCACGGCCTCGGCGGCCGAGATGCCGGGCAGATACGGATCGAGCGAGGCTCGGATCCCCTCGGGATTCTTGGTGAGGCCGTAGTCCATGTCGGCGTAATAGTCCTCGTCAGCGCCGGCCAGGCTGGCCGCGTCCCGGCCAGCGAGCATGGCCTCGTCCTGTACATGCCCCGCGTCAATCTTGTTTTTCACAAGGGTGCAGCCGACAAAACCTCCGATGATGACAAGGGTCAGGATGAGAACCGTGACGAAGAGCTTTCGCATGGACGATGCCTCCTAGCAAGTAGTGACGTTGGAGCCGCAAACGTTTCTGCGCTCCAACCGGCACTGGTCGGTGGTCGAACGATCGGTGTAACGCAAGTTGAAGGGAGTGTTGATTACTAAGGAGGGCCGCAGGAAGGACTTTTCCCTACCCCTAAAGTTTTTCATTAGTTATTTAACGCGGCAGCCGGCCGGCGGCGGCAAGCGGCGAAAAAATTAGGGTAGGGAAATCCCTTCCAAACGGCACTCCTGTAACGAACGCCCATCCATCGTCACTACCTGCTAACGGAAGTGCTTGCATCCCGCAGGATCATGATAGAATTCATGACTCAATCACCAAAAGTCTTTAAATCCAATCGGAAAGACGGCTCTGCCGCGACGCCGTTGGATAGCACCACTGGCCGCAGAGGAGGGGTAGCCTTTATGCGTAAAGCCGGATTCGTAGCCGTCGTCGTCCTTCTGCTGGCGAACTTGACGCCGGCGTTCGGGCAGATCATCCCGAAACTGCCGGACGACCCGCACGCGCGGACGGCCTATGCCGACAACAACTATCCGTCGGCGAGGGTCTGCGGCGAGTGTCACCCCCAGCAGTTCGCCGAGTGGAGCATGTCGTCGCATGCGTACGCCGCCGTCTCGCCGATGTTCAACAAGTTCGAGCAGCGGATCAACGACCTCGCGCGTGGCACGATCAACTCCTTCTGCGTCCGCTGTCACGCCACGGTCGGCACGGCGCTGGGCGAACGGCGCGATACCGCGTGGTGGGACCGCGCCGGCTCCGCGCAGGAAGGGATCACCTGCGTCACCTGCCACCGCGTCGGCGAGGCCTACAGCAAGAGTAACGGCGCGCGCCGGATCACGCCGGGCAGTATCTCCGAGCCGGTCTTCGGCCCCTTCGACACGACCGGTGTCCTCAAAGCCATCAGCAATGCACAGCTCT
Organism: Thermoanaerobaculia bacterium; assembly: GCA_034663965.1. Lineage (GTDB taxonomy): Bacteria > Acidobacteriota > Thermoanaerobaculia > Gp7-AA8 > Gp7-AA8 > JADGNZ01. Next base: position 6,450 of record JAXDIO010000121.1, read on the forward strand.
ACAAGATCCTGGTGAGCTCCGACCAGCCCGACAGGCCCGGCTACCTCCGCATCCACCAGCAGGCCATCAAGTCCACCGTGATCCAGGAGTCGGAGCTCTGCGTCACTTGTCACCAGGTGCAGGTCCACGCCGGCATCAAGCTGGAAACCGTATGGGAGGAGTACCGAGCGTCCCCGGCATTCAAGGAGGGGACGACCTGCCAGGAATGCCACATGAGCCCCTACCCGGGGCAGAAAGTCGCGCTCATTCGCGGCCCCGCCGCCATCGTCAACGGACTGACGGTCAACGAGGACCGCCCGATCTCCAACCACACGTTCGTCGGCCCCGGCTACCCGATCAGCCACCCCGGCCTCTTCCCGATCTCCCTGGTCCCGTCTCGCTTCACCCCGCAGCAGTGGCTGAAGTTCGACTACCGCGACAAGTGGGGGGAAGACGAGTTCGAGAAGAACGTGCCGGCCTCTTATCCCTTCCCGCCCGCGTGGCAGAACGCTGCCGACCGCAAAGAGGCGTGGGGAGTCGTCGTCGCCAATCTGGCTCAGTGGGAAGTTCGCAGGAGTTTGCGCGTCAAGCTGCTCGAGAAAGGCTCGAAGCTCGACGGCCCGTTCTTCACCAGTCCGCTCAAAATCGGCCAGGACTTCTCCTTCGATTACAAGCTGACCAACCTCAATAAGGGTCACAACCTCCCCTCCGGTTCTCTCGGAGCGCAGCCGGAGTTGTGGCTCAACGTCGCCCTCATCGATCCCGACGGCAAGAGGATTTGGGAGTCGGGGTATGTCGACAGCCGAGGGGACTTCGCCGACCTGCAATCGCGCGACGTCCGCGAGCGCAAGATCTCCAATGTCGACCCGTTCAAGGGTCAGCCCTTGCCCTTCGACGCCCAGCTCTTCAGCATGGGAGCAAAGTTCATCACCACGAACGTGAAGGGGACCGATCGGGAGATGTATCTGCCGATCAATCTCGACTTCGACCAACTCCCGTTCATCCGACCCGGCGGTACACCCTCTTCGGTCAACAACCATCCGCCTAACGTGCGCATGGAGAAACACAGCATCCCGCCGCTGGCTACCCGCACGGCCCACTACAAGGTTCCGGCGTCGAAGTTGACGAAACCTGGGAAGTACCGCCTGGCCATACGCATTCGCGGCCGGACGGAGCCGATGTACTTCATGGATTTCGTCTTCGCTACGACGGACATGGAGCGGAACGAGAACGAGTGGGTCGCCGATACCCATCAATACGCTGTCGAATTCGAGATGCACTGAGGAGAGGGCGAACATGAACCGAAAATCGTCCACCGCGAACCCTTTCCTCGTCGGACTGCTTCTGCTGTCCGCGGCCGTCCCGTCCGCGTTTGCGCAGGAGCCTCCCGACTCCCAGAAACACGACATGGACAAACAGGCGACGCTCCTCCCCGATCCGCCGGCGAAGGAGTTGTTCGTTCCCGACCCCGAGTACCCGCCTGGGTACGACGCGCAAGCCAACCTCGACGTCTACGGCACCAAGCACATGAACCCGAACCCGACGATGATTCCGGCGATCGCGTGGGGCATTCGCATGTACGACCACGGCGCCTACACGCCGCGGCCCACCTGGCTCTTCGGCGCGAAGGATCCGGTCCAATCCGGCTTCATGGCCTATGGCGATCTTCGCGTCGCCGCCGATTCCTACGACACCGGCACGACCGGCAAGAAACAGTCGACCGTCGCTGCCCGCCTCAATCTCGACATGGACCTCGCGCTCACAGCCACCGAGCGTATCCATGCATTCACGCGGCCGCTCGATAAGGGCGGTCAGTTCACGCGGTACGACGTCAGCGGTGCGGTCAAAGACAAATTCACCCGCAAATTCGACTTCGACCTCGACACGCTCTTCTTCGAAGGCGACCTCGGACAAATCACCGGCGGCTTGCAGAACCATGCGGCCCGATTCGATCTGCCGATCGCCTTCGGCAGGATGCCGTTCGTCACGCAAAACGGCGTCTGGATCGAGGATGCCTTCGACGGCGCGGCCTTCAGCTTCACGGCCAAGAACATCCCGTCGCTCGACGTCAGCAATACCGATCTCACCTTCTTCGCCGGCTGGGCCCAGCTGACCACCGATGCTGCGCCCAACTCGTCGAGGAACGGCGTCTTCGGCCTGGCCGGATTCGCCGACGCAAAGAAGGGATACATCGAGTATGGCTATGGTTACGTCAAAGCCGACGACGACAATCTGAGCTACCACAACGTGACCGCCGCCTTCAGCAGACGGTACTGGGGCCGGATCGCCAACAGCGTCCGTGTGATCGGCAACTTCGGCCAGAAGGGCGATCCCGGCAAAGCAAAAACGGCCGACGGAGCGCTGTTCCTGTTCGAGAGCTCGATCACGCCGAAGTATCTGAAGCTGGCCCAGGCCAATCAGTCGAATTTCGTCCCCTACCTCAATCTCTTTGCCGGCTTCAACTCGCCGCAGTCGCTCGCGCGCGGTGCCGATTCCGGCGGCGTGCTGCGCAACACCGGCATCACGTTCGAGTCCGATGGCATGACGGCCTACCCGACACTCGACGCCAAAGCGCACAAATCCTACGGCGGCGCGCTGGGGCTCGAGTACCTCTTCGATCTTTTTCATCAGATCGTGATCGAAGGGTCGGCAGTGCAGCGCATGAGCGGAAACAAGGCGGGCGACCAGTACGGAATCGGCATCCGCTATCAGCAGCCGATCAGTCCCGACTTGATCATCCGCTTCGACGCCATGAAGGGCTGGCTGAAGGGGCAGAAAGACGTTTACGGAGTACGCGCAGAAATCCGTCTCAAATTCTGAGGAGGTTCTCGATGTCTGTGTTTCAGCTCAACGTCAACGGCAAGGTGCACTCGGTCGACATCGACGGCAACATGCCCCTGCTCTGGGCCATTCGCGACGTCCTGGGACTGAAGGGGACGAAGTTCGGCTGCGGAGTCGCGCAGTGCGGCGCCTGCACCGTGCACCTCGACGGCGTTGCGGCGCGCTCCTGCTCGGTCGACGTCGGTGTGGCCCAGCTCTCCAAGATCACCACGATCGAGGGACTGTCGTACGACGGCAGCCACCCCTGCCAGAAGGCCTGGGTGGATCTCGGCGTCCCTCAATGCGGCTTCTGCCAGCCCGGTCAGATCATGACGGCGTCCGCGCTTCTCAAAGCGAATCCGCACCCCACCGACGACGACATCGACCACGCAATGCGCGGCAACATCTGCCGCTGCGGCACCTACCCAAGAATCCGCGAAGCCATCCACAAAGCGGCGGGGGATCGGACATGAGCACGATATTCAGAGTCACGCGCAGGAAGTTCCTTCGTGACCTCGGCGTCGGCGGCGGCGCGCTGGTGCTCGGCTCCTACATCACGCCGGAATCGCTCTTCGGCTCGAGCTTGAAGTCGAAGCTGTCGAACATCATTAGCACCGGGTTCCCTTTGGGCGCGTTCGTCGCGATCAAGCCGCTGAGCGGCGACATCACGATCTTTACGCACCGCGCCGAGATGGGCCAGGGCATTCGCTCGAGCCTTGCCGCCGTGTTGGCCGACGAAATGGAAGCCGACTGGAGTCGCGTCACGCTTCGCCAGGCAGACGCCGATGCCGTCAACTTCGGTGTGCCGTATCCCTTTCCCATCCCCGGCGCTCCCGCTGTTGTCAAAGGCGAGGACGCGCAGTTCACAGACAGTTCGCGAAGCATGGCCGCCTACTTCGTCGCCATGCGGCTGTTCGGCGCCGGCATCCGGTTGGTGATGATGCGCGCGGCCGCGCTGAAATGGGGAGTCAACGTCACCGAACTAGAGGGCCGCGACCAGCAGATCTGGCACAAAGCCAGCGGCCGGTCTGCCCGATACGAGCACCTCCTTTTGGAGGCCGCAAAGGTGGCCAAGCCCGACCCGACGACCGATGAAATCATCGCCGTGCTCAAGACGAAGGATCAGTGGCGTTATATCGGCAAGAAGATGCCATTCGTCGATGCCGAGGATATGGTCACCGGCAAATTGGTCTACGCCGCCGATATCGAGCGGCCCGGCATGCTCACAGCTATGGTCGTCCGTTGCCCCGTCGCCAATGGCGCGCTGAAGTCGTTCGATGCCACCGCCGCTCTCGCTGTGCCGGGCGTCAGGTTCGTCGAGCCTGTGCTGCCTCCGAATTTCCTCGGCAATGGCACGACGGGCGGCGTCGGCAACAACTTCATCCCGCATGCGGGCGTTGCTGTCATCGCGGAGAACACGTGGGCGGCATTGCAGGGGCGCAGAAAGCTCAAGGTCGAGTGGGACCTCGGATCTCTCGGTGCCAAGAACGCCGATTACGATTCCGACGCCTTTCGCGGTGAGCTCAAGGCGAACACCGCCAAATCAGGGAAGCCGGTGCGGTGGAAGGGTGATGTCGACTTCGCGGCAGCCGCGAAGGTCGTGGATGCAGACTACTACGTACCGCATTTGGCGCAGACGCCCATGGAGCCGCCCGTCGCCGTTGCGGTCTACGAGAACGACAAGTGGGAAATCTGGGCTCCCACACAGGGTCCGGAACTCGCGCAGCACTATGTTGGCTTAGCGATGCTGGAGCCGGACCCAATAAAGTGGCTGGTCTGGCAGGCGACGGAACTGTCCGAATTGGTAAGAGCAGACGAAGTGAAAACACAGAAGGCCTTCAACGAAAGCATGGCCGCTCTGCTGAAAGTCGATGAGAAAACCCTGTTTCAGATGCGGGACGATCTCAAGAAAAGGGTCAGGGACAAAGTTCGAATCCATCCGACGTTGTTAGGTGGCGGCTTCGGGCGCAAGTCCAACCCCGACTACATCATGGAAGCGGCCTTCCTGGCCCGCAATCATCCCGGAGTGCCCATTCGCGTGCAGTGGACGCGCGAGGACGACATCAAGTTCAGCTTCTACAACGCGGTCAGCGGCCAGTCCTTCAAGGCGGGCCTCGGCGCAAATGGACTCCCGACATCCTTTCTCCAGCGCAGCGCCTTCACTTCGTTTTTTGCGACGTTCTTTCCTCCTCCTGAGTACGTACCCGAGGCGGTGAGAGACATTTATGCGAAAGCGCGCGACGGGTTTCACAACGGCGGCGAATACCTCTACGGTTCGGCGATCGAGCGTGCCCAGGGACTCGAGGACATGCCGTACGTGATTGACAACATCCGTATCGAGAACTCGCCCGCGCCGAGTCACATTCGGTGCGGATGGATGCGCTCAGTGGCCAACATGTACCACGCCTTCGGCCTCTGTTCCTTCGCCGATGAGATGGCAGGCGCGGCCGGCCGTGATTCGAAGGACTATCTGCTCGATCTGATCGGGCCGGGACGGCTTTTCAAAGACGCGGACCTGAAAGCCGAGCACGTGATGACCTTCGACAACAACCTTTTTCCTGTCGATCGAATGACGGTCCCGATCGGCGGTAAGGAACGCGAAGTTTTGCCTGGATATCCGCCCGACACACGTCGGCTGCGGTCCGTGATCGAACGCGTCGCGAAGGAATCCGGCTGGGATCAGAAGAAGGGAAAACTGCCGAAGGGCCGCGGACTCGGCATCGCCGCACATCGGAGCTTCCTGAGCTACGTGGCGCTGGTGCTCGACGTTTCGCTCAACGATCGCAACGAACTGACCATCAATGAAGCGTGGGCAGCGCTCGACTGCGGTTTCGTGGTCAACCCGGACCGAGTCCTCGCGCAGATGGAAGGCGGTATCAACTACGGCCTGAGTCTGGCCATGCTCGGTGAGATCACGGTCAAGAACGGTGGCGTTGTCCAAAACAACTTCGACGACTATCCCGTGCTACGGATTCACCAGACGCCGAAAAAAATGTCGATTTACTTCGAGGACCCAAGCCCCGAGGTGGTCCGGACCTATCCGGGTGACGGGGTGCCGCCGACCGGAGTCGGCGAGCCTCCCACTGCAGTCGTGGCCCCCGCTCTGGCCAACGCTATCGTCGCCGCCGGCGGTCCGCGCATCCGCTCGATCCCGTTCAACAAGTTCATCACCATCCATTAAGCGAGAAGGGCGCGGATCATGAAGAGACCGCGCCCTTCTTTTTTCGTAGTCTCCTTACTCATGCACAAGATCGACAAAGTCATCGCTGTCCGCCGGAGCTCTCTGACCTATGTGGGCATTGTGGCCGTCGTTGCCCTGATGCTCGCTTGTTCCACTCATACGCCTCGCCCGATACAGGGAGAGGCCGACTCCGGATCCAAACGCGGGACTGGAGAGACGATGCAAGGCTTTACCGACGGCGATAGGCATCGAGTGGCCGGCTCGCGCTTCAGTGTCGTGCGCGACGCCGTCTTCGCCAACCCGTATCAAAAGGTATGGGGAGCGAAAGGGAACGCGCCGCTCGAGCGTTTCCCGGTCACGTTCATGCCGCTGATCAAAGGCATGCTGCCCGGCGGCGGAACGTGGCAGTTCCTCGCGGCAGCCAGACGCGTGATTGCCTCCGATTCTGACCTTCGCTGGGGTCCGGACGGGAAGGGTTACCAACGCCTCCTTCACACCAACGCCGTCATCATGACCGGCCGATGGGAGATCACCGAAGAAACGCCCTATAGCGGCTATTTCCACAAAGGGAGCCGCGGCCTGATCGTCGCCCGCTACTCCACGTGTTGCACGGAAACGCGCCGCGGCAACATGCGGTCGCTTTCGATGATCGGCCGCATCTACCCCACCACCGATCCGAACCATCCTGAGCCGCTGCCGACCGCGTGCTTCATGAGCCAGGAAGATATCGGCGGCGAGGTCACGGCGAACATCAATGACGCCAGGCTGCGCAACGCGCCGAACACCACCGTCAGCCGCCGCGGCAGCGGCATGCCCATTCTTATGCTGTCCGGGATTGTGTTCACAAAGGCCGAGAAACAGCCGACCATCCGGCAGGTCTACCAGATCGCCGAGCTTGGGAAACCGCCTGCCGAGCCGACGCGCGCCCCCGAGTTCATGCAGCTCACCGTTGCCGCGGGACAGCCGGTCATCCCTGGCGATAACCTCGATTTCCGCGACGAGATCATGGCCCACATCTACGACCCCGGCGATCCCGCGCCGAAACGCAAGCTCGTCTTCGATGTCGAGACTTCCGACACCGGCACCACGCACGGCACTGCATTCAAAGAGCGCCGCGACATCACCAACTGGAAGAAGATCGGAACCATCACCTTCGACGCCGCCGTGGTCTCGTTCAACGGAGACCACGTGTTTCACGTGAACCATCCGGCCTGGCGTGAGGATCGGAACGACCCGCGGACGGTGGTTCGGAAGTAGCAGAGTTCTTATCCACCCTCAGCCATGCACGAGATCGACAAAGTCATCGCTGCCTGCCGTTCGGTGATCGACGCCGGCAGCCGCGGCGTGCTGGTTACCGTCGTGCGCACGCAGGGCTCCACGTATCGCCGCGCTGGCGCGCGGGCGGTGATTGGCGAGGATGGGACGCTCGCAGGCGCGATCAGCGGCGGGTGTCTCGAGCGCGATATCGCGGAGCGGGTGGCGATGTGGCTGGCGGATATGAATCCGCGGCTCGTCACGTATGACTCCACACGCGGCGATGATTTGATCTTCGGGCTCGGGCTTGGATGCCGAGGAGTGCTCGATCTGCTCATCGAGCCATTTGATGCGGCGCATCTTCCGCGGCTCGTTACCGGCTTTCAGTGGAATGGCGTCGAGCCGGCGGAGTGGACGACGATTCTTCCCAATGGCGAAACGATGATCGAGATCCTTCGTCCGCCGCGCGCGGTCGCGATCTTCGGTGGCGGTGACGCGGAACCGGTCGCGCAGTTCGCAAGAACGGTCGGATGGCGCGTGAATGTCGTCAAGCCGCGGGCGGAATTCGATGCGGGCGCGTTCGATGCCGCGGTTGTGATGACGCACAACTTCGCGCGCGATGCCGACATCCTGCGACAGCTTCTCGCGTCGCAGATCCAGTACATCGGTCTCCTCGGTCCGAAGTCGCGCGGCGATGAATTGCTCGCGGAGATTGGCGCCTCGCGCGAACCCCGCCTGCACAGCCCGATCGGACTCGACCTCGGCGGCGAGACTCCGGAAGAGATCGCGCTTTCGATCGTGGCTGAAATTCAGGCCGCCTTTGAACGCCGTTCCGCGCGTTCGCTTCGCGAGCTGAAGGTGCCGATTCACGAGACCGTGGATAAGCCGGCCTGCGCCTGAGTTTCTTCGGACCATCGCAGTGCGCGCCGCTGCATTCGCGCGTGCGCGCCGTCACCCTGAAGCTATTGACAAACGCAATTGAGACGATCAGAGTACGCCTCGTTGACGCAACTGAGACTCAGTCTCATCAACCCAATGCGGAGGCATTCATGGTTTTCAGCCGTTCCACTGTCCTGTTCTTCATCATCGCCGTAACACTCTCATCGTTCGCGGCAGCGGCTCCAACGCACGCTCGGTTTGCGGGACGAGTCGTTGACGCCGCCGGGGCTCCTGTTCAGGGTGCCCACATCACCGTCACCGGAATCGAAGGGAACATGGTGCCGTCGGTCTCCGCCAATTCGGACGCCGAGGGACGCTTCGCGCTGGATCTCGAACCGGGCGCGTATGTGGTGCAGGTGGAGAGGAAACACTTCGGAACATTTGCCGATCGGGTGGACGTCATCGCCGGCGATTCATCCGTGCATCCATTTACGTTGCAGGTGGCCGGCATTCACGACTCCATCACCGTGCGCGCGCCGCAGGGATATTCGGTTCCGGCGATCAGGAGCGCAACGAAGACGGACACCCCGCTGCGGGACGTGCCGCAGTCGGTCACCGTCGTCACGCGCGAAGTCATTCAGGATCAGCTCATGAGCAGCATTGGTGACGTTGTTCGTTACGTCCCCGGCGTGATGCTCCACCAGGGAGAAAACAATCGCGACCAGGTCATCATGCGCGGCAACAGCTCCTCGGCAGATTTTTTCCTCGACGGCGTGCGGGATGACGTTCAGTACTACCGCGATCTCTACAATCTCGTGCGCGTTGAAGCGCTCAAGGGACCGAACGCGCTCATGTTCGGCCGCGGCGGTGCCGGTGGCGTCATCAACCGCGTGACGAAAGAGGCGGGCTTTACGCCGCTTCGCGAAGTCGATATGCAGGGCGGCGCGTTCGGCAACAAGCGCGTGGCCGCCGATCTCGATCAACCGCTCAGTGACACGATGGCCGTGCGTCTGAACGGGATCTACGAAAGCTCAGGCAGTTTCAGGAACAACGTTTCCCTGACCCGCACCGGCGTCGCGCCGACTCTCACATTCTGTCCGTCCGACGCGACGAAGCTCACCGTCGGCTACGAGAATTTCCATGACGGACGGACTGCCGATCGCGGGATTTCGTCCTACAACGGGCGACCGGCCGACGTCGGCGTCAGCACCTACTACGGCAATCCCGATGAAAGTCACGTGCGCGCGCGAGTCAACATCCTCTCCGCGAATGTCGAGCATCATTTCGGCCTCTTCGCGATTCGCAACCGGACCCTTTTCGGCGACTATGACCGCTCGTATCAGAACTTCGTGCCGGGAGCGGTCACGGCGAACAAAGCGAGCGTCGCACTGACCGCCTACAACAACGCCACGCAACGGCAGAACCTCTTCAATCAGACCGACCTCACCGGCACGATGAGTAGCGGATCGATCCGGCATACGCTGCTCTTCGGCACCGAAGTCGGGCGGCAACTGACCGACAACTTCCGCAATACTGGATTCTTCAACAACACTACGACGTCGATCCTCGTGCCCTATGCGGATCCGACGATCAGCACGCCGGTGACCTTCCGCCAGAGCGCCACCGACGCCGACAACCATCTCCGCACGAGCGTCGGCGCCGTCTATGCGCAGGATCAGATCGCATTGACACCGCATGTTCAGGTGGTGGCCGGTCTCCGTTTGGACCGATTCGATCTGCGCTACCACAACAACCGGAACCGCGACACGTTGGGAAGGGTCGACGATCTCGTTTCGCCGCGCGCCGGCATCGTGCTGAAACCCATAGACACCCTTTCGCTCTACGGCAGTTACAGCGTCTCGTACCTGCCGAGCTCCGGTGATCAGTTCTCATCGCTGACAACGATTACGGAACAGGTCAAGCCGGAAAGGTTCAACAACTACGAATTGGGGATGAAGTGGGACGCAGCACGTGATCTCGCCCTGACCGCCGCGGTCTACCGTCTCGACCGGACCAATACGCGTTCCACCGATCCCCTCGACCCCACGCGGATCGTGCAGACCGGCAGCCAGCGCACCAACGGCTACGAGCTCGGCGTCAACGGTCAGGTCACCTCGGCATGGAGCATCGCCGGCGGCTACGCGCATCAGGATGCGTTCGTCACCAGCGCCACGACCGCGGCTCGCGCCGGGGCGCAGGTCGCGCAGGTACCGCATCACATGCTGTCGCTCTGGAACAACGTTCGATTCAACGAGAGAACGGGCGCTGGCCTCGGCGTGGTCTATCGCTCGGCGATGTTTGCCGCGATCGATAACTCGGTGACACTGCCCGGATTCACTGAAGTGGAAGCGGCCGCGTACCTCACGCTCACACGCGATCTGCGCCTCCAACTGAACGTCGACAACCTCTTCGACACGAAGTACTACGCCAACGCCGACAGCAACACGAACATCTCGCCGGGCTCTCCGCGGGCCGCAAGGATCGGAGTCGTGGCGCGTTTCTGATTACACGCTGGCGAGGGCCATGTGTCCCATACCGCCGATCTTCAACTTGTCCGTGCGGCCGGCGAAGTAGCGGCGATTGAGCGCCTCGGCGCCGAAGTCTTCAGCCGAGGTGAAGCCGAGGCAGCGGAGATCGGCGATGAGGGCGGCGGGATCGAAGAACGTCTTCCACGGTTCGCCGATCGCGGCGACGCGACTGGCCATTGCATTGAAGATCAGACGCGACGTCCAGCTCATCGACTCCGGCGGGACGGAGTAGTCGAAAGCGATGGCGGTCTGTTTGGGCAGCGATGCGATGTATCGGAAGGTCGCGTCGATGGCCGGCCGTTCCAGATACGGAACGACGCCGAGCCACGAGAAGAACGCGGGCTTCGTTTCATCGAAGCCGGAGCTGCGCAGCGCGTCGTCGAGCTTCGTCGTCGTGAAATCGATCGGCACGAACGTGAGCGATGACGGGATCTCGATTTCGCTGTGCGCGAGACGCTGCCGCTTGATGGCCTGCGTCGCGGGATGATCGACCTCGAAGACGCGTAGCTCGGGGAAGGGATTGCGATAGGCGAAGGTGTCGAATCCCGCGCCGAGGACGACGTACTGCCGCACGCCGTCCGCGACGGCGGACGCGAGCGCATCCTCAGCGAACCGGCTGCGCATGACAAAAAACGCGCGAAGGTATGGCCCCAGCTTCGTCGCTTCACGCTGCGGAGGATTTGTGCGCAGTTCGTGCGCGACCTCGGGACGAATGATCCGCAGCGCGATCGGGTCGTCGAGCACGAGCGGGCGATCGCGAACCTGATGCGCCGCGCGGCGCTCGGCGACGCGGTCGGCGGTGCGGCTGGCCTGGCCTTCCTGCATCGCGCGATTGTAAAGTGCCGCGCGCAGGAGAGAAATCGATGAAACGAATCGCCTTCGCGTTGTTGCTCGTTGCCGCTTACGCTCATGCCGATCGCTGGCAGCCGTCGGATCGCCTTCGCATCGCCAATCTCAACGATCCGCAGATTTCGCCGGACGGCAAGTCGGTCGCCGTCGTCATCGCGCGCGCGAACGTGAAGGAGAATCGATGGGACGGTGATCTCGTCCTCATCGACACCGCGACCGGCGATCAGCATCAACTCACCTACGATCGCCGCGGGGTGGCGGCGCCGCGCTGGTCGCCCGATGGTTCGCAACTCGCGTTTCTCGCGAACGCATCGAGTGATCGCGACGCGAAGCGGCAGATCTGGATACTGCCGGCGCGCGGCGGCGAGGCGCATCGCATCACCGACACCGCGCGCGGCGTGCAGCAGTACGCGTGGAGTCCTGACGGTTCGCAGCTCGCGTTTGTTACGAGCGACGAGCCGGTTGCGAATGATGAGAAAAGCAATCACGCCTTTGAAATCGGCGACGACGATTACCTCACCACCACTGCGCCAACGTCCTCGCACATCTGGCTTGTCTCCGTATCCGGCGACAAGTCGCGGCGTCTGACGAGCGGCTCGTGGAGTCTGCCGGTCGCCCATCCTCCCGGTCCCGCGCCGTCGCCGTTGGCGTGGTCGCCGGACGGCAAGACCATCGCCATCACGCGCCGCGAGACGCCGCACGGCGGTACGCCAAACAGCAATCGCGTCGCACTCGTCGACGTCGCCTCGGGCAACGTCACGCGCCTGACCGCGCGCGAGATGGAGGAAACGCAGCCGGTCTTCACGCCTGACGGAACGCACATCGCCTACTGGCACTCCCGCGGCGGCGAGCCGGGAAGCGAAAACGCGATCTGGATGTTGCCGGCGACCGGCGGGCCCGGCGTCGAGGTCACGAAAGGTCTCGACCGCAATGTCTATCGAACGGTCTGGCTGCCGGACGGCAAGTCGTTCATCACCGGCGGCCACGACGGCACCTCCGCCGCGTATTGGTTGCAGCCGCTCGACGGCGCCGCGCGCCGCATCAACATGGGGGGAGTGGAGCCGTACTTTTCGTACTGGATCGATGTGTCCATGGCGAAGAACGGAGCCATCGCCTTCACCGGATCGACGCCCTCGCATCCACGCGAGTTGTACGTGATGTCGTCGCTTGACTCCGCGCCGCGCCAGCTCACGCACATCAACGATGCCGCGTTGGCGGGGAAAGAGATCGGGCGCACCGAGGCCATCACGTGGAAAAACGAAGGCTTCGAGGAAGACGGCGTGGTGACGTATCCGCCCGACTTCGACGCCACGAAAAAGTATCCCCTCGTGCTCTACATCCACGGCGGTCCGCGCTCGTCGTCCGGCGTCGGCTTCGCCACGATTCCGCAGTCGCTCGCCGCGAAGGGCTGGATCGTTTTCCAGCCCAACTACCGCGGCAGCGACAACCTCGGCAACACCTACATCCGCGCCATTCGCGACGACGCCGGCGCCGGTCCGGGCCGTGACGTCATCGCCGGGCTCGAAGTGCTGAAGAACCGCGGCATCATCGACGAGAACCGCATCGCCGTCGGCGGCTGGTCGTACGGCGGCTACATGACGTCGTGGATGATCGGCCACTATCCGATCTTCAAAGCCGCGGTCTCCGGCGCCGCCGTCAACAACCTCCTCGACGAGTACGTACTCTCCGACAACAGCCTCTCGCGCCGCCTGACCTGGGGCTCGCCCTTCGTCGGCGACAATATGAAAAAGTACGTGGAGCAGTCGCCGATCACGTACGCGTCGAAGATCAAGACGCCGACGCTGATCATGAGCGACACCGGCGACGTCCGCGTCCCGATCACGCAGTCGTATCAGATGTACTACGCACTGAAAGACAACGGCGTGCCCGTCAAGTTCATCGCCTTCCCCGTCAGCGGCCACTCGCCCGAGGATCCGATTCACGCAACGGAGATCGAGAAGCAGTACGTGAATTGGTTCGCGCAGTATTTGAAGTAATCGCTTCATCTGCGTCAGATCTGCGTACATCTGTGGATAGACCTTCATTCGCAGAGTACGCAGATGACCGCAGACGAAATAATTGCCCCACCCCCTCCCTTTGCGTATCCTTGCCGGCTCGGTCCATCCGCGGCCGGACATTCTTTTGACAATCTGGGCAGCTCCTTGAGCCATCGCAGAAGGCGAGGCTCCGCTAGGCCAGAAGGAGGATTTATGAGGACTTATGAAGTCCTGTTCATCCTTTCTCCGCAGGTACCGGAGGAAGAGGCGACGACGCTTTCGACAGAGTTCAAGCGCATCGCCGAGGGGACAGGCGCGAAGCTCACGCACGAAGAAGCGTGGGG
>JAXDIO010000138.1:0-18516 GCA_034663965.1 Thermoanaerobaculia bacterium
GTTCTTGGTAATTTTTTTCGATGGACGGTGAATACGACTCGACTTCTGTCGAGATCTTTGGTCAGACGTATAACGTTCGTGGAGAGGGAGACCCGAACTATTTAACGGAGCTTGCGCGGTTCGTCGATTCCAGGATGCGCGAGGTCGCGGCGAAGGTTGCCACGGTCGACCCAATGAAAATCGCCATCCTGGCGGCTCTCAATATCGCCGATGAGTTTTCCCGCTACAGAAAAGAGCGCAGCAACGCGGTCGGAATCTGGATCGAGAAAACAGAGGAAATGTCGGAGCGGCTCGGGAAGATCATCACCTGAGCCAAAGTTTTCAGACAAGCAGTTTTCGGAGTCCCTGCAGAGTTCGTGATGAACGATCTAACTCTTGAACCGATGCTTTTCTTACTTCCGGGTGCTCGCGTCTTCGTTGCCGCGTGCATGCCGTCATCCCGCGCGGGCAACCGTTCGGGATATGGAGACGGTAGCTAAACGGCACGGGTAGAGCGCCCACCTGTTCCGGCAGGTTCAAGTAAGAATCCTACACACGGCTCAGGCGGGGTCCTCCGAATTTCCTCGCGAGTAGCGCGCAAGCCTCCCGACTGGGGAGGTGCAGTTTGAGTATCAACGTTAGTTATGTGATTGCAGTGCTCATCGGGCTGGCCGGGGCAGTCGTTCTCGCCGCCATCTGGGCCGCCGTATCTCGCAAACGTGGCGCCGCGCTGCTCGACGAAGCACGCCGGAATGCCGATCGAATCCTCGAGGACGCCCGTAAGGCAGCCGAGTCGAAAACGAAGGAAGCCGACCTCGAGGTCAAAGAAAAACTTCTGCAGATGCGGTCGGACTTCGACCGCAAATCGCAGCAACGCAACGACGAGCTGAAAGTCAGCGAGCGTCGTCTGCAGCAGAAGGAAGAGAACCTCGACAAGAAGACGCAGCAGCTCGACACGCGCATGGGCGAGGTCGAGAAACGCGACCGAGCGATCGGCGATCGCGAGAAGACGCTGGAGCATCGCGAAGGCGAGCTCGGCGAGTTGATCGAAGCGCAGCGTCACAAGCTCGAGCAGGTGGCCGGTCTGACCACCGACGAAGCCAAACGCGAGCTGATCCGCGGCATCGAGAACGACGCCAAGCTCGAAGCGGCGCAGATCATCAAGCGCATCGAGACCGAGGCTAACGAGATGGGTCATCTCAAGGCGCGCAAGATTCTCGGCATGGCCATCCAGCGCATGGCCTCGGACTACGTCGCCGAGAACACGGTCTCGGTCGTCGATCTCCCGAGCGAGGACATGAAGGGCCGCATCATCGGCCGCGAAGGACGCAACATTCGCGCGCTTGAACTGGCGACGGGCGTCGATCTCATCGTCGACGACACGCCGGAAGCGGTCATCCTTTCCGGCTTCGATCCGATCCGCCGCGAGATCGCCCGCATCTCGCTCGAACGCCTCATGCAGGACGGACGCATCCATCCCGCCCGCATCGAGGAACTGGTCGAGAAGGTGCGTCAGGAGCTCGATCAGAAACTCTTCGAGGAAGGCGAAGCCGCTGCCTTCTCCCTCGGCATCACCGACATTCATCCCGAGGTGCTTCGGCTCCTCGGCAGACTGCGGTATCGCACGTCGTACGGTCAGAACGTGTTGATGCACTCGCTGGAAGTGGCGCAGCTCGCGGCGTTGATGGCGATCGAGCTGGGAGTCAACGACACGATCGCCAAGCGTGGCGGTCTGCTGCACGACATCGGCAAAGCGATCGACCGCGAGATGGAAGGAACGCATCTCGAGCTCGGCCGCCAGGTGCTCGAAAAGTACGACGAGAAGCGCGAAATCATTCACGCGATGGAGTGCCACCACGGCGACTACGATCCGACCACGGTCGAAGCGGTTCTAGTCAACGCCGCCGACGCGCTCTCCGCGGCTCGCCCCGGTGCGCGTCGCGAGATCCTCGAAAACTACGTGCATCGTCTCGAGCGTCTCGAAGGTATCGCCAACTCGATGGAAGGCGTCTCGAAGAGCTTCGCCATCCAGGCCGGCCGCGAGCTGCGCATCATCGTCAACGCCGAAAAGATCACCGACGAGCAGTCGATCTGGCTCTCGAAGGATGTGGCGCGCAAAATCGAAGCAGAGCTGCAGTATCCCGGTCAGATCAAGGTGACGGTCATCCGCGAGATGAGGGCGGTCGACTACGCGAAATGATCAACATCCTCTACATCGGTGACGTCGTCGGCCAGCCGGGCCGGAAGGCGCTGCATCAGAAGCTCAATCATGTGGTCGATCGCGAGAAGATCGACTTCACGATCGTCAACATCGAGAACGCCGCCGGCGGTTTCGGCGTCACCGAGGCGATCATGCATGAGCTGTCGGAGCTTCCGATCAACGCCTACACCTCGGGCAATCACATCTGGGACAAGAAGGATTTCGTCGACAACTACGATCACTACGAGCATGTGATCCGGCCGGCGAATTACCCGCAGGCAAATCCCGGCAAGGGACGCGTGATCCGCCAGACGGCGGCGGGCGTGAACGTGGCGGTCGTGCAGGTGATGGGCAACGTTTTCATGCCGCCGTGCGACAACCCGTTCTACGTGATGGAGCGCGAGCTGAAGGAGATCGGCGACGCCGCGAAAGTGATCGTCGTCGACATCCACTGCGAAGCCACCTCGGAAAAGCAAGCGATGGGACGCCACCTCGATGGCCGCGTCTCGGTCGTCGTCGGTACGCACACGCATGTGCCGACGGCCGACGAGCGCATTCTGCCGCTCGGTACCGCGTTCCAGACCGACGTCGGCATGACCGGCGCGTACGACTCGGTGATCGGATTTCGCCCTGACGAAGTGCTCTACCGCTTTCTCATGAATACGCCGAAGAAGCTGGAGGTCGCGAAACGCGACATCCGACTCTCCGGCGCGATGATCGAGGTCGATGAGACCACCGGAAAGGCCTCGCGCATCATCCGCATTCACGAGAAGGTCGAGGAGTAATCCTTGCGGCTCGGCGTGATCACGCTCGGGCACGTGCACGCCGAGGAGCTGAGTGCACTGACGCCGCATCTTCAGCATCTCGAACAGCTCGTTCTCGATGTCCCGTTCGATGATCCGCTCTCGAAGCATCGCGCGGAACTGAACCGTGCCGTCGACGCTGCGACCGACGATTGGCTGCTCATCGTGCGCGAGCGCGAGATTGTCGATGATGCCGTCGCCCGCGAGATCACCGACGCGATGCGCGCACAGAACGCGTGGGGATTTCGAATTCGATCGGTCCCGATGTATGCCGGCAAACCGCTGCGTATCGGCGTCACCGACGGCGAACTGCGCCTCTTCCACCGCCGCCACCTTCTTCGCCGCGGCGAGTTAGGCGTTCAGGGCACCGTCGTGCGATTGAACAACGTGCTCCGCTCGATGAGCTTCGATACGGTCGCTGCGCATCGCGAGTACCTCGAGAAAAACGGCGTCCCGCATTCGCTGCTACGTCGGCTGTTGCTCTTCCTCCATCACGCGATCGTTACGCGCGCACACGACGCGAACACGTTGCGGTATTTGTGGATCGAAGCGGGTTACGACCACGGGTAACTACGCCATCTGTGGCTGTACCGCGATTCTCGGCGCCGTCAGCGCGCGCAGCGTTCCGTTTGCGCGGAACTGGCGCGGGGACATGCCGAAGCGTTCGCGGAACTGCTGGCGGAAATAGTTCTCCGAGTCGAAGCCGCAGCGGCGGGCGATCTGCGAGACGCGCATGTTGCCGTTCTTGAGCAGGCGGGCCGCTTTTTCGAGGCGCTTCTCCTTGAGGAAGTGGCTGAGCAGGCGGCCGGTCAGGCGATGGAATCGGCCCGAGACGTATTGGCGGGTGTAGCCGAGTTCTTTCGTCACCGCTTCCACGGTCAACTCTTCGTCGGCACGCATGCGGCGGCGCACCGTCTTGATGAGAGCGCGTAAGAGGCCATCCATGTCGGTCCTCCCTCGAATGCCGGCGCGCTGCTGACACGTCCGTCCAGCGGGCGGTCCGGCGATTATTCGATTTAAGTGTGGCGCCATCATAGTCCAAAATTCATGGGCCGGCTGTGCAAAACTTCGGAGATGAGCTTCGTGCCGGTTCAGAAGGAAGTCGACGACTACATCTCCCAATTCAAGGAAGGCTACTTTCCGCCGCTCTCGATGCTGGCGCGATTGACCGAGGAGTTAGGCGAGCTGGCGCGCGCGCTGAGTCACGATGCGGGCTTCAAGAAGCCGAAGAGCGGCGAAGCGAAGGGCGACGTCGCCGAGGAGTTATGTGATCTGATCTTCGTCGCCGTCTGCATGGCGAACTCCCTCGGCATCGACCTCGATGCTGCATTCGCCGCCGCGATGAACAAGTACCGCGTTCGCGACGCCGATCGGTGGACGCGGAAGTAGCGTGCTACGATTTCCCCTCCAATGCGCCGCGCCGCGATCCTCCTGATCACCTTTGCCGCTGTTTCTCTGCAGGCGCAGGTGCACCTCATCATCAGGAGCGACGGGACGAAAATCATCTCCAACTTTGGCGCCGCGTCGTCCGCGCACAAGAACGACTGGAACTGGTGGGCGAAGCAGCGCGACCGGCGATCCAGCTTCGATACGTACATCGATCGCTACGCCGCGCAGTATCACGTCGATCCTGTTTTTGTTCGCGCCGTCATCCAGGTCGAATCCGATTTCAATCCTCGCTGCGTCTCCGACAAAGGCGCGCGCGGGTTGATGCAGCTCATGCCGGAAACGGCGCGTGAGTACGGAGTGCGCAACGTCTTCGATCCTGAGGACAACATTCGAGGCGGTATCCACAACCTGGCCGATTTGCTGGCCCGATATCGCGGCGATCTCCAGCACGTGCTCGCCGCGTACAACGCCGGCGACGGCGCCGTGGCGAAGTATCGCGGCATCCCGCCGTACGAAGAGACGATGACGTACGTTAAACGCGCGCTCACGGTGTACTACGGCACGCCGTACGGGCAGGCGACGAGCTTCGCGGGACGGCGCGGCGGCCGTAAGCTCACCGGCGGATTCGGCGCCGCCACGCAGCCGCTCGTGGCCATGCTTCCCGGCATGCGCTACCTCGGCACTCGCTGAGCAGATACAATCGGCCACGGCATGCCCGAACGCGATCCTGCTGTCGCCCCGCCGTTCGACCAGGGCGTCTTCCTTCTCCACTACAACCGCGGACGTGAAGCCTTTCAGGAGGCGAGGTACGCCGAGGCGCGGCGCGAGTTGGAGAACGCGCAGCGGATGCGTCCGGATGATGCAGACGTCCTCAACCTCCTCGGACTCGTCTACTTCAAGACAAATGCGTTCCCCGAGGCGGAGGTCATCTATCGGCGGCTCGCGCAGGAAAATCCGAACGTTTTCATCCTGCACTCCAATCTTGGCTTGATCCTTTTCAAGCAAGGGAAGCTCGACGAATCGGAGCAGTTCCTGCTGCGCGCCATCGACCTCCGTCCGAACTATGCGAAGTCGCATCTCTACCTCGGACTGCTGTATCGCCAGCGCCGCAAGTACGGACTGGCGATCGAGCACCTTCGCTTCGCCGGCGCCGACAAAATCGTGCGCGAAGTGGAAGCCGAGATGCGGCCGGCGGGCGCGCCGCCACCACCGCCTCCCGCTCCGGCCCCGCCGCGCCGCGACACGCAGAAGATCACGCAGAAGATCGTGCCGTTGACGGCACCGGTCAAACCAATGGTGACGCAGCCGGGCGGCATTCCGATGCCGGCCGCCGGCCCAGTTGTCGACACGGCCCACACCGCCGCCCGCAAGTTGCAGGATGCCGTCGACGAAACGCAGCTCGCCGAGGAGAAGCGGCTCGACCTCGGCAAGAAAATCGAAGGGGCGTCGAAGACCTTCACGCTGCACGAGAACGGATTCCTCGAAATCAACTTCGGCCGCAGCGTCCACGTGAAGCGCGGAACGGTGTCGAGCTACTCGGGCAATCTGAAATTCGTGGCCGAGTCAGGACTCCTCGGTACGACGGCGCAAACGCTGGTGAAGGCGGTAGGGCAGGGAAAGATTTTTGTTTATGAGAAGGGTCGCAAGACCTTCCTCCTCGATCTCAACGAGGAGTTCATCTACGTCGAAGGCAGCAACCTGCTGGCGCTCGAAGACACGCTCACGTATCGCGTCGAGCCGATTTACGACAGCACGTACCAGCGCAAGATCGATACGGTAAAGATTTTCGGAAAAGGTTCGCTGGCGATCTCCACGCACATCGAGCCGCTCACACTACGCGTCACAAAGGAGTATCCGCTGTCGATTTCTTCGAACGCGCTTGTGGCGTGGACCGGCAACGTCATCCCGACGGTGATGGACGACAAGTCGCTCGAAAACGTCATGATCGAGAACGCAGGCGATGCGGGATTCAAGATCCGTTTCGAGGGCGACGGGGTAGTTGTTAGCGAGCAGTAACGGCATAAGTAACGATTGTTACTGTTCGGGAAGTACAATCCCCGCATGAAACGCGAACAAGAACGGCCCAGCGCCGCACAATCTGCTTCCTGGGCCAAAATCACAGTCGTTCTGCTCGACCGGCACGTGGCATATCTCGATCGGATCGCGGTCGATATCCGGCTGCAGTTTGGTTTTGCGATTTCGCGCGCCGAGCTGATTCGTGCGCTGATCGAGGCCGCTGCGCAGAGTGGCTTGGTACTCTCCGACGCCAGCAACGTCAAAGAGATGATCGCGATGCTCAGCGAATCGTGGGCCGGTGCGAAGACGCGTAAGAAACGCTAACGTCGCCAGAGTGCCTGCGACGGAATCCGCAGAGCGCGATTGAATTTCGACGACGCGTTTTCCCACGCCACAATTTCCGTCAGCTCCACGATCGCGTCGTCATCGAACTGCTCACGGACGCGCGCAAAAAGTTCGTCGAAGACTTCGCGGCCGGTGATGGTCATGGCGTCGGCGAATTCGAGGACGAGACGTTCGACGTCGGTGAAGAGCGCTGAGGCTTCCCAATCAGAGAGCGCCAGCAGCTTCTCGTCCGCGACGCCGAGTGCGCTGCCGACCGCAGCGTTGATGTCCTGTCAGAACTCGCAGCCGTTGAGGAAGGCCACGCGCCGGTTGATCATCGCCACGAGACGCGGATCGATGAGACCCGAGGCATCGAGCCCGCTCCACATCATGCGCGCGCCTTTGAAAATGGATGGACGACGCGCATAGATCAGATGATTGAGCAGCGGCGCGCCCCATTTCTTCGCCTGCGCATCGAGGACGGCGCGGATGGAGCGGTCGAGTTGATCGACGTCGGCATCAGGAACGCGGGCCATCGGCGCATCGTACACTTCCGGGTCGTGCCCGAGCTGCCTGAGGTCGAGCTGTATTGCCGCTACTTCTCCGCGCACGCGCTGCATCAGCGCGTTGCTGCAGTGCGCGTGCTCGACGAGCGCATCCTCGCCGTCCGAACCGCGGCGTTGAAAAAAGCGCTCGTCGGACGCGAGTTCACTCAGGTGCGGCGTCACGGCAAGCATCTCTTCGCGGATGCCGGCTCGTCGTGGTTGCACCTGCACTTCGGTATGAGCGGCGATCTTTTCTATTACTCGGAGGACGGTGTTCAGCCACGGTTTGCGCGCGTCGTTTTCGAATTCGAGAACGGCGCGCGACTGGCCTATGACGACATGCGGCTCTTCGGCGTCGTCGACGTGACGCCCGATCCTGACACGTTCATCGCCGACCATCGTCTCGGGCCCGATCCCCTCGGTCCCGATTTCCGTCTGCCTGTCTTCCACCGGATTGTCGAAGGCCGCCGCGGAGCCGTGAAGTCGCTGCTGATGACGCAGGAGATCATCGCCGGGATGGGAAACCTCTACGTCGACGAGACGCTCTATCGCGCCTCCATTCATCCGCGGCGTGCGGTCGATGCGCTCTCGGATACCGAGGTCAAAGCGATCTATGCCGGCATGCGCGGCGTGCTCAAGGAGGCGATCGCGTTCAAATCGCGCGGCGGCGACTATCCCGGCCGCTGGCTCACGCAGCATCGCGAAGAAGGCGATCGCTGTCCCCGCTGCGGCGGCACGATCCAGCGGACGGTCGTGTTCGGCAGAACGACCTACTTTTGTGCGAAGCATCAAAAGTAATCGCGGGCACTGCTTTTGCGCGTAGCTCCGCGCATGAGCAACGAAATCATCTTCGACACGATCGCCAAACAGGAGTGGCTCGAAGCGGCATCCGATCCGATTTCGAAAGCGATCCGCGATCTCTTTCCTGGCGACGCCGGCCGCGCGATCAAGAACGCGCTGCACGGAACGTGGCTCGGTCATCCACTGCATCCGGTGCTCACCGACATCCCTGTCGGCGCGTGGACGCTGGCGATGATTTTCGATGCGCTCGACGGCCTTGGTGCGAGCAAAGATCTCCGCGCTGGAGCTGATTTCGCAATCGGCTTCGGCCTCCTCGGCGCGGTCGGCTCCGCCGTCACGGGCGCGACCGATTGGTCGGAGACGGACGGCCGCGGCAAGACGATCGGCCTGATGCATGGCCTCTTGAACGTCGCAGCGACGTCGCTCTACACCGCGTCCTACTTCATGCGCAAAAAGAAGAAGCGACGCTCGACCGGCATTGCGCTCTCGATGCTCGGCTTCGCCATCGCGAACGCCTCGGCGTATCTCGGCGGACACCTTGTCTTCGGCGAGCAACTCGGCGTCGATCACACCGCCACGCCCGACGCGAATCAACCGGAGGACTTCCACCCTGCGATCGCCGAGGACAAGCTGGCGGAAAACAGTCCAAGGCGCGTCCAGATTCAGGAGACTGCGGTCGTTCTTGTGAAACGCGCCGGCCGCATCTTCGCGCTCAGCGCCACCTGTCCGCACCTTGGCGGTCCGCTCGACGAAGGGAAACTGGTCGGCGACGCGATCCAATGTCCGTGGCACGGCTCGGAGCTCGCACTCGAAGATGGTCACGTCGTCAACGGACCGACGACGTTTCCGGCGCGCTGTTACGACGTGCGCATTCGCAACGGTATGGTTGAGATTCGAGCCGCGCGCAAGCAGGCGGTTACTGCTTCCTCGCCTGGCGCTGCAGCTTGAGCACACGGTTCATCTCGCGATTGACCGACGCGCTTCGCTCCGCGAAAAGGTTAGGGTTGCCGGCGATGGGCGCGGTCATTTCGAGAGGATTCGGTATGCGGGCGACGTTGTTGAGGCCTGATCCCGCGAGCGGCACCGCGATCGGAAGGTAGACGACTCGCCATTGCATGCCGAGGCCGCGGAACTCCAGCCAGCCGATGTGCCATTGGATGCGGCCCTGGAGATGGTCCGGCAGCGGAGACATTTTGATCTCGTTACGCGCGACGAAGTGGAGCAGCGCGTCGCGTGAGTAGTCCGGCCGAGGGGTTGGTTGCAGCTCTTGAGCGGCTGCTGATGTCGCGACAACGACGACCGCGGCGATCCAAACGGCGCGCATGGCTACTCGCCGAGAAGTCGCAACACGACTTTGAGCTGCTGGCGGACGCCGGGAGAACCGGCCAGCTCGTCGGGGACGTACGGCATCGAGCGAGCGATCCGCGTATTGGTCAGTGCGAAGGCGTTCGGCACCGTGGCCACGTCCGCGAGGCGGGTGCCAGGGAGCGGCGCGAGGAACGGCAGGTACAGCAACTTGCCTTTCACGCCGTACTTGTAGACGTTGACCGCGCCGAGATTGCCGAGGTCGAAGCCGCCGAGCTTCACTTGCGGATGGAGGACGAACTCGTGCGCGAATCGGAATATCGCGTCCTGCGAGTAGTCCGGCCTCGGCGCGTCGTCAGCCAGAAGCGGCGCCGCGAATGCGAGCAGGAGGATGACCAGCAGGGCGGTGCGGTTCATCATGACCATGGCATTGTGACGCGGCTTCGGCTCCGACGGTTACAAAAAATCGGTCAACGGATGTCTACCAGCGCGCGAGACCGCGTACGCGGGCGCAACGGAATCGATGTGCCGGTCAGCGCGAGCGCGTTCGGCATTTCGATCGATGGACGCAGCGCAGTGCCTTGCAGCGGCGCGAGAACCGGCAGATACGCGAACGTGTAGCGGCCGCTGTGCGTCGTCAAACGGACGGCGCCTACTTCGACGTCGAGGCGGTTCGTGGAGGCGTCATCGGTAACGATCTGCAAGGCCGGACGCTGCGGCGTAACTGTCGTGTTTTGTTGCGCATAGGCGGCGGTGCTGAGGAGCATGAGAACGGTGATTGCGATGGTCTTCATAATGCGAATAACAAGGCACATTGCGTGCCGCTTCGCGCGGCTCAGGCCGCCGTTTTTGGAACGTTATGCGCATTACAGCGCCGCAGGAGGAACCATCATGAGACGAATTGCAATTCTCTCTGCGGTCATGATCGCGGCAGCCTTTGCCGCCAGCGCACAAACGAACGGAACTCTGCTCACGTGCGAGTCGATCAACAACGTTCGCCATACCTGCAAGGCCGATGTCGCCACCGGCATCACGCTCAATCAGCAGTTCAGCAAGGACATCTGCGTCCGCGGCAAGACGTGGGGCACCACGCGCAACAACGACGGCGTGTGGGTCGATGGCGGCTGCCGCGCCGAGTTTCTGGTCGGCGGCGGATCGTCGCAGCTGCCGAATGGCGTGATGCAGACCGTGACCTGCGAGTCGATTCCCGGTCACACGAAACGCTGTACAGCCATGACGGCGAACGGCGTCCAGCTGGCGCGCCAGATCAGCAAACACTCGTGCGTACTGAATAAGGATTGGGGCTGGGACAACAACGGCATCTGGGTCAAAGACGGTTGCCGGGCGGAGTTCACGGTCAACACGACGCTTCCTCCGATGTCGTCGTCGTTGACGACCATCACCTGCGAGTCGGCGAAGGGGATGAATCATCGCTGCAGTGCCAGCACGCTGAACGGCGTGACGCTCTCCCGCCAACTGAGCGATTCCGGCTGCGTGCGTGACAAGACCTGGGGCTATGACGCGAACGGCATCTGGGTTTCCGACGGCTGCCGCGCCGAGTTCACGCTGGGACGGTAATTTCATGTGCAACGGAGGATCCCGCTCGGGATCCTCCTCACGGTTGGCTAGTGTCTTCTTCTCCGGTGGGAGTGGCCGCCGTGCGGCGCGGTTCCTCCCCACCATCAGGCGGAGGTTCTCCGCCATCGTCCGGGGGCGGTTCCTCGCCACCGTCCGGGGGCGGTTCCTCGCCACCATCCGGGGGCGGTTCCTCGCCACCATCAGGCGGAGGTTCTCCGCCATCGTCCGGCGGAGGTTCCTCGCCACCGTCCGGCGGAGGTTCCTCGCCACCGTCCGGCGGAGGTTCTCCGCCATCGTCCGGCGGAGGTTCCTCGCCACCATCCGGCGGA
Source organism: Thermoanaerobaculia bacterium (assembly GCA_034663965.1). Lineage (GTDB taxonomy): Bacteria > Acidobacteriota > Thermoanaerobaculia > Gp7-AA8 > Gp7-AA8 > JADGNZ01. The sequence goes on from JAXDIO010000138.1 coordinate 11,270, forward strand.
GGTTCTCCGCCATCGTCCGGGGGCGGTTCCTCGCCACCGTCCGGCGGAGGTTCTTCATCCGGCTTGTCCTCACTCATTGCGCGAATGGCCTCTTCATCGAGCGCTTCGGCCAGGAACGTCACCTCGGTCAATAAGCCGGTGAAGTGTTCCTCGTCTGCCGCGGAGCAGCCGATCGCCAGACCGCGTTCGGCCTTGACGGGAATCGCGACGATCCCGGCGCTTTGTCCGGTCGGTGCGCCATCAACGAAAACCGCCGCCGTCATGCCGTCGAAAACGCCGGCGATGTGATGCCACTGATCGTCGAAGACATCGGCGGCGCCGGCAGCGCGAAGGATGGCGCCATCGCCTGTGCCGAGGCAGAATTCGGGACCGTCGGCGCCGACGCGGAGAGCCCAGCCGCGCGCTGCGCTTTCCGGCCACGTCGTGGCTCCCGCTCGCGCCTCGGTCAGGCCGCTGTCGACGAGACAGACAGCCTCGGTGATGTCGGTGCCTCGGACGAAGAGTGACGCCGTGAACGGCACGATCGGTTGCACTGTTTTGGGAATTGCAGCCTGCAGGGATCCACCATCTAATTGCACGAAGCGCCGGCCGTTACGTCCGTTGCTTACCGTAACGTCCGGCACCTCCGCGATGTCGTTCACTGAGGCCAGGTCCAGCAGCTCCGCTGCCGAGTCAGGCACTGAGAAGGTGAGCGCTCTTGCGTTCGCAACACGCATCACGGCGATCTCCTCATCATTGACGCCGTTCGCCCGGAGCATGCCCTCGAACGTGTCGGTGAGATACGCGTATCCAACCGGAGGCACCAATCCGAAGAAGTTCTGCGTGTCGAAGATGTCCTCTGCCAGGAGGATGCTGCTGAGAAATCCCTCGCTAATGAGGGTGGCGACGCCCTCCGCAGCGGCGCGATCCTCGCCGCTACTATGTTCGGAGTGGCCGATGAGATCGAAGCAGACCAGCGCGCCGCGCTTCATGAAATCGCGCGCCTGCTGCAACTCCCCTGGTAGCTGCGGCCTCAGGTGGCTGACGATGATGCGGCTCAACGGCGCGCCGAGGCGGTCGCAGATGTCGAGCGCCAGGTGACGGACGGCGGCGGACGTGTTGATGTCGGTGTGGATGAGAATCGCAGCGCCTGTGCGGAACATCGCCCGGCAGGAAGCGACAAGGCTCTTCCATTCAAAAATCGGCAATGTCACGCTGTCGCCGGGATCGGAGATACCCACCTCGCCAATGATGCCCGCCTGCGCGCCATCAGCCCCTTCCAGGATGTCATCAACGATGATTTGCTCGAGCTCAGGGATGGAAAGACTCAGAACCTCCGGCCGCTGCCAGTCCTGCTTATAGAAACCGGTCCCGAGAACGATGTTGACGCCGCTAGCCGCGGCGATCTGCTGTAGCGCGCGTCCGAAACTGGGCACAGGGGAGGGCGGCGCGCCGGGACGATCCCAGCGCAAACCACGATTGGACATCGAGACAAGCGTCTTGCCGCCGGCCTGGACATACTGCACGCAATGCGCGGTCTCGATGACCGGATTGGATAAGAAGTGCTCGTCGTTGACGGAGATCAGCACGTGCTCGTGCATCATGGTGACGCCGAGGTCCGCGGGATCGATCAAGCCGTTGACTGTTAGAACCTTTCCCCGAATTTCGTCGAGAGTCGACACGCAGTCCTCCTTGAAGTGGACGTCACCGCACCACACCGCGACCGATTGCTATGGGAATGCTGAAGCGGTCACAAGTGTACCGCCATCCATAGGTATGCAACAAGTGCAATCGGCTGGCTAAGGAGCTGTCACGTCGTGCTGCCCGGACCAGCCGCCATGGCGGAGATTTGGGCGGCGGTCGAGGGATAGAACGTCAGCGACTGCAGCGATCCGATGAAAATGCCCTGGCCACCACCGGAGCCGATGGTCAGGTTGCCCGTCGCCGCAACGGGCATCGAGGGGTCGATGGAAACAGGCGTCCCCGCTACACCATCGATATACACGGTGAGGTTATCGCCGTCGGAAACGCCGGCAATGTTGTGCCATTGACCATCGAAGACGTTTCCGCTGCCGCTGGCGGTGATGATCGTGCTGTCGCCCTCGCCGTCGCCGCCTGTGCCGACGGAGAACTGAATGCCTGCGGCGTTCGCGTAGAGGGCCCATCCGCTGCCGGCCACCTGAGGCCAGGTCTTTCCGATGATTCCTTGCGTCAGCGCACAGTCGGCGATGCAGACTGTTCCCAGCGGAGGCAGAATCGCCTGGATGAACGTGCTGATCGTGAATGGAATTGTCGGTTGAATTGCCGGCGGGACTGCAACTGACAGAAATCCCCCGGCGAATTCCAGGAGGTTCGGCAGAATGCCGATTGTGACGGGAGCCGTTGTCGTGATACCGGGCAGACTGGTCAGCACAATGGGCTGTGCTGGAGTCGTCGGCGTGGCGACGGCGATCAGGTTCTGCGGGTTGGTGACCCGCATCTGCGTAATTTGGGCACTGGTGACACCCGCGGCCGTGAGCATCGGCACGAAGGTATCGGTCATGTACGTGTACGTGACCCCCTTGCCGAAGAAATCAGGCTCGTCGTAAATATCCTGCGATAGCAGAATCTGATTCACGAATCCGTCGCCGATCAACGTCGCGATGCCCTGTGCCGTCGCCGTGTCCGCCGCGCTGCCCACGCCCTCGTGGCCGATCAGATCGAAGCAACAATTCGCGCCGAGGCCCAGGATTGTTTGAGCGACGGCCAGATCGCCGGGCGCAATCTCATTTCCGGGATCGAGATGACTCATGATCACGCGGCCCAGTGGAACGTTGAGCTGCTGGCAGATGTCGAGCACCAGGAGACGAATAGGACCGGGCGTGCCGATGTCCGTATGAACGTTCATGGCCAGTCCCGTCTGGATCACTGCCTGGCAGGCCGCGACGAGACTCTTCCATTCGAAGAGAACGAGCGTGACGTCGGTGACGGCATTCGTAATGCCGATCTCGCCGATGATGCCGGCGTTGACGCCATTCTGACCGGTGAAGATGTCGTTGATGATCGTCTGGTACAGGCCAGTAACCGACAGTGCCTGCGTTGCCGCACTTTGCCAGGAGTATTTGTAGTATCCCGTGCCCAGGATAATCGAGGCGCCCGCGCCGGTGGCGACTTGCTTCATTGCGCCAGGAAAACTCGGAAAGGGCATTTTGGGCGCCCCGGGAGCGTCCCAACGCAATCCGTGATTGCTCATCGAGATCAATGCGTTGCCGCCGTCGGCGACGTAGGCCTTTACGCGAGTCGTCTGCAACGAAACGTTGTCGAGCGCAAGGGGAGGGGTGGCAATGTTCGGCACGGGACCCAGCCACAGCAGAATGTGCTCGTGCGCCATGGTGACCTGGATCTTCGACGGCGCGACCAGGCCATTAACAGTGATGATCTGCCCTGTAATCTGATTTTGAGTCAGCACAATCTCTCCTTTGTCAGACAGCGAGCGGGAGCACCCGTTGCAGGTTGTTGACGCGCATCTTCTCGATCTGGTCCGCGGTTACGCCGGCTTTATTGAGCATCCAGCAGAAATTCAGCGTTGTGTACTGATAGCCGATACACTGCGCGAAAAAGGCGGCGTCGCTGAAAATGTCCTGCGACAGCACGATCTGCTGCAAGTACTCTGGATTCAGGTTCAGCAGGTCGGCGATTGAATATGCGGCATTCTGGTCATCCGCGCTCTGATAGCCATAGTGGCCGATAAGGTCGAACGAGCATAGCGCGCCACGGTCCATCACCAACTGTGATTGTAAGAAGTCGTCGGTATCAGGGTCCGAAGGTGCGTCCGCATCGGCCGGCCTCACCTGCGGCCGGAGGTGGCTGATCATGACCCGGTCCAGCGGCATCTCGAACGACGCACAGAGATCGAGTACACGCTCCCGGATTCGCCACGACGACCCGATCTGCGTATGGAAATTGATTGCGGCGCCGGTGCGCAGCGCAGCGCGGCAGGAGGCTTCGAGACTTCGTTTCTCAAAATCGGTCAAGTCGTCGCCGGTAGAGGTGCTGATTCCAACTTCGCCGATGACCCCTGCGCGCACCGGTTCGCCGTCAGGCACTTCGATTCCCTCGACGATATCTGCGACCATTCGCTGCTCGAGATCTTTGACGCTCATCGCCAGAACGTCCGGCCTCTGCCATTCCTGCTTGTAGAAGCCCGTGCCGAGGACGATTGCGGCTCCGCCGTCGATGGAGACTCTCCGCATGGCCTCAACGAAGGTCGTTGGCGCAAAGGGAGGTTGCGGTGCGCCGGGGCAATCCCAACGCAGACCGTAGTTGCTCATCGACAGCAGAGTATTGCCGTCAGTTCTGGCGTACAGGTTGACGTGGTCCGACTCCCGTGCAAGGTCACCGAGCTCGATGGTGGGATTGTTCTGCAGAAACAGCAGGACGTGTTCGTGCGCCATCGTTACGCCGAGATCGCCCGGTTCGATCGGGCCCGTAACAGTGAGAACCTGTCCGGCGAAATCCGAAGGCATGTGTCCTCTCCTTCTGCGGCAACGTGCGCAGCACCCGCGGATGCGGCACGTTCGGAACGTCTGTTGTCGGGAAAAACCGATGATACGTCAGTCAATAAATCCTGACAAGGACGACGTCTAAGACTCTGCGCTCTGGTGAGGCTAAAGAAGACGAAGATCTGTGACAGGGTTCCTAGTGTTCCGCTGAACTGCCGACGATGTACAAATCCGACAGAAGCCGCGTGTAGCTGTAGACCGTCGTCGCTCCGTCGGGCGTGACGAGGATCGGGCCGACGTTGATGAGGCCCGCGGGATCGGCCGGCATCGCTTCGCGCCACTCCGTGCGCGCGCCGGTGGTGAGATCGATTTTGTAGAGCATCGCCGGGATCTTTCCGAACGTGGCCACGAAGAGTGAGCGCCCGTCGGGCGAGAAGCGCGTCGGGACGTCTCCATTTTTCAGCGCGGGGACTGGCAGCGGCGCGCCGCCGGCGACGGGATACAGATAGAACTTGCGGTCCGGGGCGCGGCCGAGGACGAAGCGTCCGTCCGGCGTGACCTGCGATGCGGCGACGTTTTCGGGACTGATCGGACGCGGTGCGCTGCCGTCCAGCGCTTGGATCCAGAGCCGCGGCGGCTGCCGCTCTTCGTTTCCCTGGAAGAAGATGTGCGATCCGTCCGGCATCCAGCGCGCGTTGCGATGATTGATCCGGTCGTGCGTGATCTGACGCGGCTGGCCGGTGCCGGTCGGCAGCATCGTGATCTGCGCGGGTTTGCGATTCCGCGGAATCGATAAGACCCACTTCCCATCCGGCGACAACCCCTCGGATGTTCCGTCCCCAAGCCGGACCGCAGGCGAACCGTCGGTCCCTCGGAGGTAGACACCGAAGATCGCGCCGCCTGCTTCGCCCGACTCGGAGAAGATGATCGACTTGCCATCGTTGGAGAGATCGCGGACGACGGAGTAGTCGAACCAGGAGAGATCGATCGGCTGGTCGTTGCCGTGGATGCCGACGATTCCGGCGCGGACGATTTCGCGCGACACCAGCACCCGGCCGTCGGGCGCGACGTCGTGCAGGTAGAGCGGCCCGGCGCTCGCGGCGACCAGGCGCTGTTTGCCGCTCAGCGTCACCGCCGTTACGGAGCGCGCGTTGCTGCCATCTTCCGATGAAAAGAAAATCTCCTTCGCATCCGGAGACCACGCCAGCCCTTCCACGCTCTGCGATTCCTTCGTCAGCACGCGATGCGCTTTTCCGGCGATGGTGACGAGGACGACGGAGCCGCGGTCGTCGTTGAGAAATGGATGGTCGAGCAGCGCGATGGCGTCGCCGGCCGGACTGAATCGCGGATGTGCAATCCAGCCGACGGTGTCGTAAAGAACGTTGCCGATCGGGAACTCGAGCCGGCAACGTCCGGCGATCGTGCGCACGACGGCGAGGCGTCCGTCCGGCGACCAGTCGGCGAATTCGACGTCATCGAGAATCGGCCGCGGTGCACCTCCGGCGATCGGAACCTGGGCCAGCGTTCCGCTCTCGCGGAGGTAGCCGATGACGTGGCGGTGCAACGAAATCGCAAGCTGGCCGGTGGCCGACACGGCGAGCAGATCGGTGTCATCGCCCAGTTGCAGGTCGCGCGACTCCGGCGAGTCGGCGCGGACGGAGAAGATCGTCATCGGCTTGCCGCTCCAGCGCGCGCCGTAGAAAACGCTCTCGCCGTCGGGCGAGAAACGCGCGTTGAAAATCGTGCCGCTGCGGAAGGTGAGCCTCTTGTACGCGGGAGGCGGTTGCGTGCCGCGATGTTTTCCGGCGACGTAGGCGATGCCGGCCGCGGCAAGTACCGCCAGCGCGATCGCCAGCGGCTTAATCATTTCACCCGGCCGGATACGCCAGATCGGACGGAACGAAATCGCCTGACTGGTGAGGCCGGAGAGGGAGCCGAGGTCGAAGGCAAGGTCGCGCGCGGACTGGAAACGCTCGTCGGGATTCTTCTCCAGGCAGTGGCGGACCACGCGGTCGAGCGCGCCGGGAACGCGAACATTCAGCTCGAAAAAATCGGGAGGGTCGTCTTTCAGAATCGAGTTGAGCGTTTCGATCGGCGACTCGCCGCGGAAGGCCGGAACGCCGGCCAGCATCTCGTAGAGGATGACGCCGAACGCGAAGATGTCGGAGCGGTTGTCGCCGCTGCCGCCGCGCACCTGTTCCGGCGCCATGTAGCCGACGGTTCCCATCAGGCGGCCGGGCTCCGTCGGCGTCGCGGGCAGCGTCAGCTCGTGCTCGGTTCCCGGGGTCGCATTCGGAAGGCGTGGCCCGGCCAGCTTGGCCAGACCAAAATCGAGGATCTTCACGTGACCGTCGCGGGTGATGAAAAGGTTCTCCGGCTTGAGATCGCGATGAACGATGTTGCGCTCATGCGCGGCCGCCAGTCCGCGAGCGATCTGCGCGGCGTAGTCGAGCGCCTTGCGCGGCGGGATGGGGCTCTGGCGGATGCGCGCGCGTAGCGACTCGCCCTCCAGCAACTCGGAGACGATGTAATGCAACCCCTCTTCGTCACCGATGTCGTAGATGGCCAGAATGTTGGGATGGTTGAGCATTCCGGCCGCGCGCGCTTCCTGCTCGAAACGGCGCAGCGCGTCGGTGTCGGTGGAGAGATTGCGCGTGAGCACTTTGACGGCCACGTCGCGCTGGAGGCGCGTATCCTGCGCGCGGTACACCTCGCCCATGCCGCCCGCGCCGATGGCCATGAGGATTTTGTAGGGACCGAGCAGCGTGCCCGGGGCAAGCATGGGCG
>JAXDIO010000222.1:0-7948 GCA_034663965.1 Thermoanaerobaculia bacterium
CCGGCAGACGAATGTGGCGGCCGGCGACGCTGCTCAGCCAATCGCAGTAGGCGACCGCCTCGAACCACGACACGCCCACGACCGGCTGCTCCGGATCGTTGAACGGAGCCGGCGGCGGCGCATGACCGGTTGCGTTCGCGAAGGCCGCATATTCGGAGTTCGTGACCTGGCAGGCAGCCATTTCAAACGCATCGACCCACACGCGGTGGACCGGACGCTCGTCCGGCCTGCCGTCGTCCGATCCCATCAGGAAGGACTGCGCAGGGACGCGCGCGAATTTCAACGCGATGCGCACCCCGCTCCTGCGCAATCGAGCGCCACGAAGACCTCGGACGCGATCGTCCACGACGGCAGGCCGGCGCTGGTCGTCGTCTTGCGCCAGACCGCGAGGTAGTCGCCACGCGAATCTGCGGTGCCGGCCGGCGTCGTGGTGTGACCGGTCCAGGTGCCGCGTTCCGAGGCCGCGGGATCGCTGCGGCTGATTTCGATCGACGTTGGTGTGCGGACGAAAACGAGATCCGGCTGCGAGTTCCAGCGCGACTCGATCCCCTGCTGAATGGCCGCGCGTCCTTGAGTCACTTTCCCGCTTGCGGCGACAACCGTGGCGTCATCTTTGAGAACCTGTGCGAACGCAGCGCCGTTATGCGCGGCCAGAGCTGCATTGGAAGCGGCGCGCGAATCGCGAATGATCGTTTCATCGCGCGGCGTCGACACCAGCGCGATCCGATCGCCGCGCGGACTGATTGCGATCCGCGTCAGCCCCTGCAACTCGGGATCGTCGAACGTCGCCGCGATCGGCCAATCGTCCGGCTTCGCGGGATTCCACTCGTAGATCGTGTGTCCGGACGCCATCAGCAATGTGCCGCGCGAGGTCCAGACGTGGCTCCCCGAGGTCGGAAATGAAATCGAGGCCAGCGTCGTGACTTGACGGTCGTCGAGATTGAGCTGGCGCAGGAAGAGTTTGCGCGGCGGCGGCGCAACTCCTTCCGGTGCGGGAAACGGCTCGACCGCGACGAAACTCACGGCGCGTTTGCCAGGAATCCGGAACGGCGCCGTGATCGATCCGAGCGCCATCGTTTCGAGCGCCTTCGTCTGCGGGTCGTACATCACGATGCGCCGCTGCTTGTCGTTCATGTAGAGAACCCAGGTCTGCTCGTCGAAGCGCGCGAAGTAGCCGGCGTCCTTCGTCTCGGTGAGCTGAGTTTCTCTCCCCGCTGCATCGTGGAGAACGACATGTCCCTCGCGCAGCAGCATCAGCGATCCATCCGCGGCCGGCGTCGGACTGAATCCGAGCGCGCCGGGCACCGGCGTCGACGTCCCCTTCGCGAAATCGTGAATCACGGCTTGCACCGCATGGCCGGTCTCGTCGAGCACCGCGATCTGCGACGTGAACACAAGCTTCCCATCCGGAAAAAACGCCGGCTGATTGTCGTAGCCAGGATGCCTCGAGATGTTCACCAGATTCGAAACCGCGAACCTCCCACCGGACATATCCAACGATGCCACCCAAACCTCGGAATCATTGATCTGCGCGTGAAGAGTCGCCGCGGAGCCGAGAAGGAGGAAGAGAACGATTCGACGCATGGCCCGAGATCGTATCGCGATGAGTCCGCATCCTTTCGATTGGCCGAACCAAAACCTTTCAATCAGCCGAAGCACAACCTTTCGATCAGCCGAACCTCGTACGTTCCTCTGGCGCTACAGTGGCGGTCGCAATGTCGATGCAAGGTCAGCTTTTCACACCACGCGCGATCGGATTCGCGCGGACTCCGTTCAAGGAAACGATGCAGGTTCCGAAAGGTCCCGGCACGAAGCACGAGGCGAATGGCGTGCTCGAAATCCTCCCCGAGTTCGCGGCCGGTCTTACGCACATCGAAGGCTTCTCGCATCTCTTCGTTCTCTGGGTCTTCGATCGTTCCGAAGGTTTCGAGCTTCTCGGCGCGCCGCCCGGCGAAGAAACGTCGCACGGCGTCTTCGCGACGCGTTCCCCCCTTCGTCCGAATCCGATCGCGCTCACGGTCGTCGAACTTCTGCGCCGCGACGGCGCTTCGCTGCACGTCCACGGCGTCGACATGCTCGACGGCACGCCGATTCTCGACATCAAGCCGTACATGTCGAGCATCCCCGCGGAGTCGCTGCGTCGCGGATGGCTTGACGAGGCGGAGAAACGGCGCGCGAAGTCGTAACGATGATTACAGCTTGCGAACCGGGCCGGGGTATCTGGCGAGTTGTGCGTCCGCTGTGAGCAGGATCATGTCCTCAGCAATAGCTTGCGTAAGGAGTATCCGATCGAACGGATCTTTATGTATCGGCGGTAGGGAATCGATGCTCACGGCGTGTTTGCCTGTGATCGACAGCTCGACATAGCCGTTCTCCAGAAACTCCCTGCGCAATTCACGGGAGTTGACTTGAAAATCGTCCCTCCCCAAGGCTGCCTTAATCGAGATTTCCCAGAGGCTGGCCGCGCTGAAAGCAAACCGGTTCGCTGCGTCGCTCAATTCGATTCGCACCTCTCCCGGAAGTCGCTCTCTGGGTGCCCCGCAATCCAAAGGAGGAGCTGCGTATCGAGCAGAAACCTCAACTGTCCGCTCCAAACATCTTCGCGATCTCGTCCTCACCCATACGGTCGAAATCATCGGGGACCGAGATTTTGCCAACCATGAAACCGACACGGCGCGGCAAGGAATGAGAGTTCAGCGCTTCCACTTTCACCAGCGGCTTGCCCTCTTTGGAGATGACGAAGGATTCGCCTCGGACTGCCTCGTCGACCAGCCGTGAGAGCTGTTTTTCGGCCTCTTCGATGTCCACGGTGTGCATGCGGACATTAGTCTGGATCGTCGCTCCGGCTTCGTCAACCGCTACGGCACCGTGGCCACGATCTTCCGGTCTTCGTTGCCGGTAAGCACAATGAAGTGATCCTGGCGCTGGCCGCGGATGTAGAGGATCACGTGGACGAGAGTCTCCATCGTCAGGCGCGTGTTGTCGCCGCGGTAGTAGACGAGCGCGATCTGGTAAGGACCGCCGGCCATGCGCGGCAACGTGTACGTCTCGGGTCCAAAGCCGGTCGTGATGTCGGCGTGGAGGGATCCGTTCCTCGCGCTGTGTGGATGGCTGTAATAAACCTCCTCGCCGCCGGGCTCGACGACGTGGAGGTCGATGTCGGTGTAGTTCGAGTCCCACATCGTTTCGATTTGCAGCTCAGCATTAGGATCGATACGGGGATCGATGCCGGAGTGGGAGCGCTGCAATTCAATCTGCAGCGCTGCATCGGTCTGCTGCATGCGTTCATCACGCGCATACGACGCGTAACGTTTCTGCTGCTCGGTGAGATCTTGCCCTTCGCGAAGGTCGAGGAGAAACAGTTCGCGCCAGGTCTGCGTCTCGCGCGGCGAAATCTCGAGTGCGCGTTCGAAGATCAGACGCGCCAGATCGTCGCGGCCCCAGCCGCTGAGGACGCGTCCGATGATGCGCATCATCGCCGCGTCATCGGGATTCGCTTCGATCAGATCGGTGAGGATGCGGACGGCCAATTCGGGCGAGACGTCGCGCATCGTAACCGCCGCTTCGGCCTGGAAGAGTTTCTCGCCGCCAAGAATCGCGCGTGACGCGAGGTAGTAGCGAAAACGTTCGGCGGGAGAATTGAGCGTCTTCAACTTCGCGAGCACGTCATTAACGATGTTGAGGCGTTCTTCCGCGGTCTTGTGCGACAGGGCATCGGACTCCGCAAGCTCCGTTCTTGCAGGATCGAGCAGTTGATCGGCGAGCGTGGATCTGCCTGTCGAAACATTGGCGGCTACGGATGCAACGTTGATTAGTTCGGGAGCCGAGGCGGTGACAGTGATCGACTCCGAAATGCCTACTGTAAGACTTAGGACGACGTGCGCCCCCTTCGCGGGATGGTCGAGTCGTCGAACGGTTGAATTGAAGCCGGAGAGTTGGGCAACGATCAGGATGGACGCCGGAGCGGCGGAATTCGCAAATTCAAAGAGGCCGCTCACGTCGGTGATTCGAACGACTGGCGGTCCCACGGAAGGGGTCATCGTCACCGTTACGCCGGGAAGCGGGGTGCCTTCGGAGACGATATGTCCGGTCATGAACCAATCCGTTCGGACGGCGCCCGCGCGTTGGTTCGCCGCGATCTGAGCGCGAGCCGCGGCCTGCTGCTGGCGCATGGACGCCCGAATATCCGCCGTCTCTGCTACGCGATACGCTCTTTGCTCCGCATCCTTCTGCTCCCGCAGATCGGGCGGCAGCGGCAGACCGTTCCTCTCGTAGTCCTCCCATCGTTCGAGCACGAGCAGCGACGTGCGCGGCGTGAGCTGGCTGAATTTGCGGCCGTGTTCGAGTACCTCCTCCGGCGTGGCGCCGCTCTCCATCAACTCGCGCAGCCGTGCCCGCGCCCATGCATGGCGCACGAGATCGATCCCCTCCTCAGTCTCGAGAACCTCCACCGGAATCTCATGACGCGCGTTTCCGGTGATTACAGGAAATGCGACGATCGGATCGCGCGACCTCCCGCTGACGGTGATCGATGCGTCGCTCGTCGTAAGCACTGACGACGGCAGCACGTCGCGGATCGGCGGCATCAGCACGTGCACCGTCAGCAACTCCGGCCGGCGCATGCTCGCCTCGGCAGCCGTAGCCGGATCAACGTGAGTGAGATCGAGGTACCAACCGCCGGTGGCGCGCGCCAAGCCGCCAAGGAACCGATCGTCGGCGGATGGCGACGCATTGATGATCGTCAGAGGCCGGCGCATCTTCGCAACCTGCTGGACGGCGTGCGCCAGTCGCGACGAGTCGCCGATCGAGTTGATGCCGTCGGAGACGAGCACGATCCGCGATCCCGCCGGCTGCGGTGCCGCGATCGCTGGCAGTCGATCGAGGAGTTCGGCGAGATTCGTCGCGCCGGCGGCAGGAATCGCGGCCAGCGTCTGCTCCAGACCGCCGCCGTCTGTCCCCACGGCGGCATCGACGGAGATGTGAAACGGCACGACGCTGATCGACGCGATTTTCTGGCGCGCCAGCAACTGCCGCAGGTACTCGCGGACTTTTGCATCATCTCGCTGCACGGCACTGGCGGATGCGTCGTAAAGAATGGTCATGTGCGCGGTCGGTTCGACCTGGCGAGCGGTTGATCGGAGATTGACCGCCGCGGACGCGTACCAGTTCCCGTCCGTGGATCTCGCCGCAATCGCGGTCTCGCGTTTGTCCGGTACCGCGCGGACTACGCCGTCGAGCTGGTACTGCGTGCGGCGCATCGACCAGCGATCGCCCGACCTCGCCAGCGGCAGACCCTCGGCTTCAATCCGCGAATCGCTCTCGACCGTCAGATCCACGTACGGCAGTGTCGCGCCGTATCGGAGATCGAGCTCGTATGGATTCGCCGTCAGCTCCTGGTCGTACGCAATGTGAACCACCTTCACGCCATTCGCCGGAATCGGATAAATCCGAAAGTGAAATGCGCGCGAGGACGCGGTCCACTCGGCCAGCGCAGGATCGACGCGGCGATGCACCGTCGTCTCGTAAATGCTCCTCGCCATCACTCGTTCCACCGGTACCGCGTGCCGCAGCCGGCCACTGAAGTACAGACCGAGGTCGCTGATCTCCGCATCGGGCGGAAGCGGAAACGCGAAGTCGCCGTCGAGCTCGCGATTGGTGCCGTTGCGATACGTGAGGTCGTAGGTCGTTCGCGCCAGATGCCCGCGCAGCAGCACGCGGATCTGGAGCGAGTCGAGAGTGAGCGGCAACGTGCCGTCATCGCCCTCCGACACTGTCAGCCGCGGAATCGCCGCGTGCTGCGTCGCCGCAAACGCAGATGTCATCGTCAGGATCGTGGAAAGTACGGCAATCGCGCGCAACCGCATAAGAGCCTCCCTTTCGCAACAGGAACTGGCTCACTTCGACACACGTCGTACGCGTTGCGTAACAGATTCGATGGTGACGGAACAGTGAAGTCGTGCGCTACTGCGTCTTCACCGGTAGGCGCTTCTTGTCGATCTTCACCATCACCGTGTACTCCGGATCGACCATCTCCACGATTGGCGTCTTCGCGTTCTGCGAGACGAATTCGTACGCGTCCATTTCGGAGAGACCGGTCGTGTCGGAGATCCAGCGGACCATCTCCTTGAAGGCGATGCGGGCGGCGTCTTCGAGCGGACGGCCGGCGCCGACGGTCATCATCGACTCGCTGTTTTCGATGCGCGGCCAGCGTGTGACGCGGCCTTTGATCAGATCGACAGTGACGTCGACGTTCATCGCGCCTTCGATCGCCGTGCCGATGATCTCGCCGTCGCCCATCGCGTAGTGGCCGCCGCCGAAGGAAAGCAAGGCGCCCGGAACATTCACGCCGAGGTAGATCGTGTTGCCGGCGCGAACCTCGGGACAGTCCATGTTGCCGCCGAAGAAATCGGGCACGATCGTCGAGCGAACCTCCTGGCCGGGCGAGACGCCGAGGCAGCCGAGGAACGGTGCGAGCGGGACTTCCCACGACAACTTGCCGTCGAGCGATTTCGTGCGAGCGATTCCTTTCGCGCGGTCGACGTCGTAGAACCAGACCTTCTCCGGCAGATCCGCACCGAGGATGGCCGTGCGGTCCGTGCCATTGAGCGCTCCGAATCCTGGGAAGAAGGACGAGATCCCGTGATCGCGCGCCGGTTCGAGTTTGTTGATGTGGATGGCGATCGTGTCGCCCGGCTCAGCGCCATCGATGAAGAACGGACCGGTCTGCGGATTGTCGTGACCGGGCGGAATTATCTTCGTTGGCAGTTGGTCCGGCTTCGTCACCGCGCCGTCGTAACAATCCTCAGTCCACGTGACGATGCGCGTGCCCGGCTTGATGTGATGCGTCGGCGCGGCGCCGCCGAAGGTGTACTTCAGCTCATCGTGCTTCGGAACGTAGTTGAGAACCAGCTGCTGCAGATCGTTGGATTGGGCGAAGAACCCGGCGATGACGATAGCGAAGATGCTCATCGCTAGTACTTCTCGAACATCCCCATCTTCCGGAACTTCTTGTACCGCTCTTCCGGAAGCGCGGACGGTTTGAGCTTCATCAGCTCTTTCAGCGCTTTTTCGAGATACGGCGCGAGGAGCTCCGCCGCTTTGGCTGGATCGGCGTGCGCGCCGCCGTTCGGTTCGGGGACGATTTCGTCGATGATCGCGAGGCGCTTCAGGTCGGACGCGGTGATGCGCATCGCCGCTGCCGCTTCCGCCGCGGCCGACGGGTTTTTCCAGAGAATGGCCGCGCACCCCTCGGGGGAAATGACCGAGTAGACGGCGTGCTCGAGCATGAAGACGCGATCGCCGACGCCGAGGGCCAACGCGCCGCCACTGCCGCCTTCGCCGATCACGATCACGATCACCGGCACGCTCAGCATCGCCATCTCGCGAAGATTGACGGCGATCGCCTCGGCCTGGCCGCGCTCTTCCGCGCCGAGGCCGGGGTAAGCACCTTGCGTGTCGATGAAGGTGAAAATCGGGAGGTTGAACTTTTCGGCCAGCTTCATCACGCGAAGCGCTTTGCGGAATCCCTCGGGGCGCGGCTGGCCGAAGTTGCGGTAGATCTTCTCTTTGGTGTTGCGCCCCTTCTGATGGCCGATGATCGCGCAGGCCGTGCCGCGGAAGCGCGCGAAGCCGGCCACGATGGCGGGATCGTCGGAGAACTTGCGGTCGCCGTGGATCTCCGTCCACTCGTCGAACAGGTAGCTGATGAAGTCGAGCGTGTACGGCCGAAGCGGATGGCGCGCGACGAGCGTCTTCTGCCACGGCGTGAGGTTCGCGTAGATTTCGTCGGCGAGTTTGGTAAGCTCTGCCTCAAGCGCCGCGAGCTGACTCGGATCTCCTTCAGCCGCTGCGGTTTCCTCGATTCGACGCCGGAGCTGCAGAATGGGCTCCTCGAACTGCGTCGGGTCAGGATTCATAGGTGCGTGACCCTAACAGATGACCAGCATGC
>JAXDIO010000236.1:0-14949 GCA_034663965.1 Thermoanaerobaculia bacterium
TTTTCGCGACGACGAATCAGCTAGCGGAATCGCTCGGCGACAAGCTCCTCCGCGAAGGCCGCATCACGCGCCGGCAGTACGAGGAAAGCGTCGCGCGCGCACGCGAGACCGGCAGCCGTCACGGCACAACGCTCGTGGAGATGAAGGCGCTCTCGGCGGAAGAACTCTTCACGGCGGTTCGCGGGCAGATCGAGGAGATCATCTGGCCGATCTTCGGCTGGGACTCGGGCATCGTCAGTTTCACCGCCGGCCGCGACAAACGGCTGGAGTTCATCAAAGTCGATATCCCGGTGCCGATGGCGATTCTGCATGGCGTCCGGCGCGTGGCCGAGGCGCGCGCACTCGTGGCGCGACTCGGCACGAAGACGACGCTCTTCGGCCGCTCGGCTGGACATACCGAGGGTCTGGTGCTCGATGCCGAGGAGCAGGGATTGCTCGACGCCGTCGATGGGCGCAAGGTCCTCTACGAGTTGGTGAATACGCCGCCGCTGCCGTCCGCGGACAACGCGCGCATCCTCTATGCGTTCTTCGCCCTCGGCCTGATCGTTCCGCGCGAGCCGCGTCAGATCAAAGTCCAGCTCAAAACCGACGGCGGCAAGTACGCGTGACGTTGCGTTGGCTCGTCACGGGAGCGGGCGGGATGGTCGGCCACGATGTCTGCGCCGCGCTAGAGTCGCGCGGTGAGACTGTCCTCCCGCTGACGAAATCCGATCTCGACATCACCGATGCAGCCGCGGTGCGCGAAGCAGTTCGCCGCGCGGAGCCGGACGTGATCGTCAATTGCGCGGCGTACACGAAAGTCGACGAGGCTGAAACGAATGAGCATCTCGCGACTGCGATCAACGGATCCGCGGTCGAGTTCCTCGCGGGTGCGGCAAACGAGGCCGCCGCGCTGCTGGTCCAGATCTCGACCGACTTCGTTTTCGACGGTTCGAAACGAACGCCGTACGAAGTCAACGATGCGCCGGCTCCGCTATCGGCGTATGGACGATCGAAACTGATCGGCGAGCAGGCCGCCAGCATCGCGCGAAAGCACATCATCCTCCGCACGTCGTGGTTGTTCGGCGTAAGCGGTCCGAACTTTGTGGAATTGATCCGTGATCAGATTCGCAAAGGGAAGAACTCCCTGCGCGTGGTCAACGATCAGTGCGGGCGGCCGACATACACGCCGCATCTGGCGGACGCCATCATCCGCCTCGCGCAACGCGCGCACGACGACAAAGACGCGCGCGGAATCGTTCACTACGCCGATGATCCACAGTGCACCTGGTTCGACTTCGCGAGCGCATTCGTCGGCGATCAGGTAAAGGTGACTCCGGTCTCGAGCGATACCTTCCCGCGGCCGGCGCCGCGACCCGCGTACTCCGTCCTTTCGACGGAACGCTACGAACGGATCACGGGCGTGAAACCGGAATCGTGGGAAGAGGGACTGCGCGAATACCTGCAGCAACGTCCGTAAAAGTGCAGCCGGACCCATTGGCTTGACTGCGCGACCCAGACGAAGCGCAGCTCCACCGCCGGAATCCGGCTGCCCTGATTAGATGGCCCTATCCGCCAGATTCCCCGCGCACATCAGGTATTCGACATTTCCCTCGGCGCCCTTGACCGGACTTTCGATGACGCCGCGAACCTCGAAACCGGTCTCGCGCGCGAACGCGACGACGGCATCGACAGCCGCGGCCCGCTTGATTTCATCGCGCACGATCCCCCCTTTTCCGACGTCCGCCTTGCCGACTTCGAACTGCGGTTTGATGAGCGCAACCAGTTCGCCGCGAAGAAACGTCGCCACCGCCGGCAGGATCAATTTCAGCGGGATGAAGGAGACGTCGATGGAGACGAACTCGATGACGTCCTCGAAATCCGCGGCAGTGAGGTAGCGCGCATTCACCTTCTCACGATTGACCACGCGCGGGTCGTTGCGAAGCGAAACATCGATCTGCCCATACCCGACGTCGATCGCGTAAACCTTTTTCGCGCCGCTCTTCAGCATGACGTCCGTGAAGCCGCCGGTCGATGCGCCGATGTCGGCGCAGATCTTCCCGTCGACGCTGATCCCGAATTCGCGCAACGCGTGCGCGAGTTTCATGCCGCCGCGTCCGACCCATGGATGTTCCAGCGCTTCGATGCGCAACTCGTCGTCATCCGCGACATTCGCTCCGGCTTTGTCGACATACTCGCCGTTGACCAGAATCCGCCTGGCCATGATCAGCGACTGCGCCTTCGACCGCGTCTCACAAAGTCCGCGTTCGACGAGGGCGACGTCCAGCCGCTGCTTCTTCATTCGTTGACGACAGTGAACCCTTCCTGGCGGAAGTGATGGTCGTTCGTAAGGACGTGCGTGATTCCGCGCTCGCGCATGAGGGTCATCGACATGCAATCGACGAGGGAGTACTCCTTGTCGGGGCGTTGGGAGTAGAGGTTTAACGCCGCGGAAAAAAGATCGCTGCTGCGCTCTACTTGGTAGTCGAAGCGTCGCAGGATGTCGCGCACAAAAATGGCCGCCTGCGACCGCGAGTTGCGTCCGCCAGCGGAAAAGTATGTGAGGAGTTCCGTGAGGACCGCGTCGTGTGTGAGAAGCGGGATACCGACGAGCGAGCGGTCGAGGTGCTTTGCCTGACGGTGATGCGAATCAGAGGAATCTGCGAGGGCGATGAAAAACCAGGTGTCGACGAAGTAGCGGTGCATTACTTCGTCGCGGTGCGGCGAAGACCGTACACCACCTCATCAACGTGGTCCGCGCCGGGAAGGCGGTCCAGCTCTTCTTTCGGAACATCCTTGAAGAGATATTCGGCAACTTCGCCGAGCGTCGCGCCGCGTGCCTTTAACCCGCGCAGGTTCGGATCGGCTTCATCTTCGGCGACAGCGGCGCTGAGAAACTCTCGCACTCTCTTGGCGATCCCGTTCGCATCGAGGTCGTACTGTGCGCGAAGGACGTCCTGCGCTCCGTGGTGGACGTATTCGTCGGGGATGCCGATGCGGTGGAAGGCGACGCCGCGGATGCCGAGCTGCTGGACGCGCTCCATGATCGCCGCGCCGAAGCCGCCGGCGAGGGAGCCTTCTTCGACGGTAATGATTTTCGTGAAGGGGCGGCAGTACTTCGCGATCAACTCATCATCGAGCGGCTTGATGAAGCGGGCGTTGATGACGGCCACTTCGATGCCTTCCTTTGCCAGGATTTCGGCAGCTTGCATCGACGGCCAGACTTCGTTGCCGATGGCGAAGATCGCGCCGGCGTTGCCTTCGCGCATGACTTCGCCCTTGCCGATCGGCAGCGACTGCAGCTCGGCATCCATCGCCACGCCAAAGCCGTTGCCGCGCGGATAGCGCAGCGACGTCGGATGGCCCGTTTCGAACGACGTCTTCAGCATGTGCCGCAGCTCGTTCTCGTCCTTCGGCGCCATGCACACCATGTTCGGGAAAATGCGCAGGTAGGCCATGTCGTAAATGCCGTGATGCGTCGGGCCGTCGGCGCCGGCGATGCCGCCGCGGTCGAGCGCGAAGACGACCGGCAGATCCATGATGGCCACGTCGTGGAAGACCTGATCGAAGGCGCGCTGCAGGAACGTCGAATAGATCGCCGCGATCGGCTTCATCCCCTGCGTGGCCATGCCGCCGCAGAACGTCACCGCATGCTCCTCGGCGATTCCGACGTCGAACATGCGATCAGGGAAGGCCTTGCCGAACTTGTCCATCCCCGTGCCGTCCGGCATCGCCGCGGTGATGCCGACGATTTTGGGATCGCGTTTCGCGAGCTCGATGAGCGCTTCCGCGAAGACGGCGGTGTAGCTCGGCGGCGACGACTTCGTCGACTTCACCACGTCGCCGGAGTCGATATCGAACGGCGAGACTCCGTGTGACCAGATCGGCCGGTTCTCGGCCGGCACGTAGCCTTTGCCCTTTTTCGTGATCACGTGGACGAGGAGCGGTCCGTTGTAATCCTTGTTCTTCTCGAAGAGGTCGATGAGGAAATCGAGATCGTGGCCGTCGTACGGCCCGAGGTATTTGAAGCCGAGCTCCTCGAAGAGCGTGCCCGGCACGATCATGTGTTTGAAGAGCTGCTCCATGTCGCTGGCCATGCCGTGGAGCTTGCCGCCGACGAGCGGGATGCGATCCATGATGCCGCGCGCCAGATCCTTGCCCTTGTTGTAGGTCTGGCCTTTGATGATCCCGTTCAGATATCCCGACATGGCCCCGACGTTTGTCGAGATCGACATGTCGTTGTCGTTGAGGATGATCATCAACTTGCGCTTGAGATGGCCGGCTTGATTCAGACCTTCGAGCGCGAGGCCGCCGGAAAGAGCGCCGTCGCCGATGATGGCTACGACACGGTAGTCGGCATGTTTGATATCGCGAGCGACAGCGATGCCGAGGGCGGCGGAGATCGAGGTGGACGCGTGGCCGGCGTTGAAGACGTCGTACTCCGATTCCTCGCGCTTGCAAAAGCCGGAGATGCCGCCGTGCATGCGGATCGTGTCGAACGTGTCGCGGCGTCCGGTGATCAGCTTGTGCGGATACGTTTGATGGCCGGTATCGAAGACGACCTGATCGCGCGGCGTGTCGAAGACGTAGTGCAGCGCCAGCGTCAGCTCGACGATGCCGAGGTTGCCGCCGAAATGGCCACCGATCTTTGAAACGACCTCGATGATGCGGTGGCGGATCTCGCCGGCGAGCTGGTGAAGCTGCTTCCGATCGAGTTTGCGCAGGTCTTGCGGCGAGTTGATGGTGTCGAGGAGCGTCATGGCAGGTTGCGGCGCCTCTCAGGATCGCCGTTCGCAGATGAAACGCGCGATGCCGGGGAGATAGTTCACAGAGCCGGCGATGATAGCAGCGTTGCGAAGCGCCTCGCCGAGGAGCGCGTCCACCCTGGCCCGTGCCGCATCCGTGCCGAAAAGCGCGGGGTAGGTGAGCTTGCCTTGCGCAACATCCTTCCCGGCCGTCTTACCGAGCGTGGCCGCATCTTCTTCCTGGTCGAGGAGATCATCGACGATCTGAAAGGCCAAGCCGACCGCGTTGCCATAGCTGCGCAGCGCGTCGATCTTTTCGTCAGGAGCGTTCGCCAGCAGCCCGCCGAGGACGACGGACGCGGTCAGCAGCTTGCCGGTTTTGTTGCGGTGGATAAAGTCGAGCAGCTCGGGCGTCGATTCGTCCGTGCCTGTGGCGATGATGTCGGCAACTTGTCCGCCGATCATCCCCTGCGAATCGACGGCGACGGCAACTTCGCGGATGGCGCGGAGTTGGTGCGCCGCGTCAACCGCCGCAATCGGCCTCGCCAGCCACGCAAACGCCTCGGTGAGCAACGCGTCGCCGGTGAGGATGCCCATCGCTTCGCCGAAAACCATATGCGTGGTTTTGCGGCCGCGCCGAAGGTCGTCGTCGTCGAGGGCCGGCAGATCGTCGTGGACCAGCGAGTAGGTGTGGATCAACTCCAGCGCCGCGATCGGAACGAGGAGGTCATCGACATTCGCGCCACACGCTTCGGCCGCGGCGATGGCGACGATCGGACGAATGCGCTTCCCGCCACCGAGAACGGCGTAGCGCATCGCTTCGTGAATGACGGTTGGAGGCGTATCGGGTGGAGGAAGGGTCGCGTCGAGCACGCGATCGACAAGTTGTCGTTTCGAATTCAGATAGTCGCCGAGCTCACTCACTCCTCGTCAACCTCGGACTGCTCATCAAGCTCCTCGCTCTCGAACGGCTCGATCCGCGGCTGTCCTTTCGCATCGGCCAGGATCAGCTCGATTTTCTTCTCCACCTCTTCGAGCTTCTGATTGCAGAAACGCGAGAGACGGATGCCCTCCTCGAAGAGCTGCAGCGACTCATCGAGCGGCATCTCCTCCGACTCCAGACGCTTCACGATCGTCTCGAGATGCTGAAAGGCTTTTTCGAATTCGTTCGACTTGCGGGCCATCGGAATTGAGCGTCGTTATAACTGATTTGGAACGGATTACAATGAAGGCCATGCGGACGTTTCTCAGTTACGACTCGCGTGACGCGCAGATCGCCGAACAGTTGTTCCCTCGGCTCGTCGCGCAAAAACTCGACGTCTGGGATCCGGCTCGGGAGATCTATCCGGGCAGCAACTGGCTATTGGAGGCCGGCCGGGCATTCGAGCGCGCGGATGCGGTCATCTTCCTGATTTCGGAGCATAGCGTCGATACGCCTGCGTTGCGGAGCGAGGTCCAGTATGCGATCACCAATCTTCGATTCAAAGATCGGGTAGTGCCGGTCATTCTTTCCCGAGACGTAAAGAACATCCCATGGATCCTTCAAAAAATGGATGTCATCGATGCTGTCGATCGCGACCTGGATCGAGTGGCGAAGTCGATCGCAACCGTGATGCGTCGCTCCCGGATAGAGACGGATCATGCAATCCCCCGCCGCTCGTCACCGCGATCGGCAGGATCGAAGACCACGAAACAAAAGAGCAGTTCCGCTGTCCGCCCGTCGTCGCCAAGGACGGCAAAACCAAAGACTTCTGGACCCAGAGCGAAATTGCCTAACTGAGCAGACGATGGCGAGGCGATCCAGGCCAACCTCGATGCGGTCGATTCCGGCTGAAATCTTCCTTTCGCACTCGCATCACGACAAGCGATTGACAATGCGCATCGCCGAGGAGTTGCGCCGGCATGGAGTCCCGGTTTGGTACAGCGAGCGGCATCTTGTTGGGGCACAGCAGTGGCTCGACTAGATCGGTTTAGCGCTCAGGCGGTGCGATTGGTTCGTCGTTGTACTCACTCCCGAGGCAATCGATTCGATGTGGGTGAAACGCGAACTGTCTGATGCGCTCATCGATAGGAAGTACGACGGTCGCATCGTTCCGTTAATGGCAAAAAACTGCGATCCCAGAACGTTGGGTTGGCCTCTCGCCGCGCTGCAGACAATTTCTTTACGCCCGTTCAAGAGCGGCATCGCTGAGCTTCTGCGTGTCTGGGGCGTCACCTACCGGCCGTGATTCGGGCCAGACCGATTCGATGCCGAGAGTCTTCGCGTCAACGGTGCATTGCATTGCGCCGCGCTTCAGTTGCACTTCGATTCCGTCCCCGACGTTTACCGCATTCGCATCCATGATCGGCTTGCGCTTGCCTCGCTTCGTGCGCGAGAAGGCGATGGCGTAGCCGCGGGAGAGAACCGAGAGCGGCGAGACGGCGCCGAGGGTGGCGGCGGTGGAGCGGAGTCGTTCGCGTTCGCGCGCGACTTGCGACGGAAAGCGCAGCAGCGGTGCATTGACGGCGGCCAGTCGCGCGCGCATCGAACGCGCGCGGGCTTCGAGCATCCGGAAGAGCGTGACGCGGCTGCGGTCGAGGCGTTCGCGGCGCGACGCGATGCGGCGCGGCAGGAGTCCGAGCCGGTCCGACGATGCGAGATGGCGAAGCTCGTGGCGATAGTTGCGGACGCGCGACTCGACGACATGCCGCACGCGCCGTGTCATGTGATCGATCTGCGTGCAGATCTCGCTCTTGGCGCGGATCACAATTTCGGCGGCGGCGGACGGCGTCGGCGCGCGCAGGTCGGCCACGAAGTCGCAGATTGTGAAGTCAGTCTCGTGGCCGATGGCGGAGATCGTCGGAATCGAGCAGGCGGCGACGGCGCGCGCGACTGACTCTTCGTTGAATGCCCAGAGATCTTCGAGCGATCCTCCTCCGCGGCAGATCAGCACGACGTCGTGCAGCTGCCAGCGCGAGAGGTGGCGGATGGCGATGGCGATCTCGCGCGAGGCATCGCGGCCTTGCACGCGCACGGGGTAGACCTGAACGCTCAGTCCCTCGAACCGGCGTCCGAGGACGTTGAGGACGTCGCGGATTGCGGCGCCGGTCGGGCTGGTGACGATGGCGATGCGCTGCGGCAGCATCGGAATCGGTTTCTTGCGGGCGGGGTCGAAGAGGCCTTCGTCGGCGAGTTGCTTCTTGAGTTGCTCGAACGCCAGTTGCAGCGCGCCGAGGCCGGCCGGCTCGACGGCCACCGCGTTGAGCTGGAACTCCCCCTTTTGTTCGTAAAGCGTCAACCGGCCGCGGACGACGAGCTGCAGTCCGTTTTCGATGCGGAAACGGAGAAAGCGCGAATTCGTGGCGAAGAGTACGACCCGCATCTGGGCCTTGGAATCCTTGATCGAAAAATAAATATGACCGGCAGCGGAACGGACGACATTCGTCGCTTCGCCTTCGACGCTTATGTCGTTGTAACGAAAGAGCTCAACGTTGATCTGACGGATGAGCTCACTTACTTTCCAGACGCGCTCGGCCATGGATTGCATGTTATTGAAATCAATTCAGGCAAGCTAGTTGCTCTTCCGTTCAGTGCCGCAAGGCATTAGACGGCTGCCGTTCGAAGGCAGCAAGGAGCAGGAAAAATGAGAACAGAAGCGATTCTGAAAAAGGCAGTTGCCGGCCTGGGGTCGGCGGCGCTCGTGATCGCGATGAGCGCGTGTGCACACCACGATGTAGCGGCGGATCAGGGTTACGGCCAGATCCGCACCGAGGCGCCGGCGACGGCGGACAGCAGCGGGACCACGGTTGCGACCGTGCAGGCCCCGGCCAATACGGAAGGCGTCGGCACGTCATCCACTCCGGCCGTGATCTCGGGCCCGGCGGCGGTTGACAACAGCGGCCGCGCGTACACCAGCAGCTCGGTCGGCTCGACGGGCAACGGATCCGGAGTCGGCACGAACACGAACGTAAACCTCATCCCCAAGAAGAGCAGTTCTGACGTGACGATCACGCAGTCGCCGGCCACCGTCGATACGACCGCCAGCACGACCACGACCGAGACCACCGTGATCACGCCCGCGCCGACGCCTGTGATTGTCGAGACGCCGGCTCCGACCCCTGTCATCGTCGAGACTCCCGCTCCGATGAGCTCGAGCACGACAGAGACGCAGACGACGACCACCGACACCACGACTACCACCACTGACACGACGGCCAAGACGACCACGAAGCATCATCGCCGGATGCACAAAGACTAATTCGCTGGTCGGTAACGCAGTACGGCAGGGCGCGGGCGACCGCGCCCTTTTCGTTGTCAGTGGATTAGTAGATTAGTGGATTAGTAGATCAGGAAAGCAATGTCGGTGGGGAGTAGGTGCTTTGTCCTAATCCACGAATCACTAATCGACTAATCCACTTCTTTTTCATCACTTCTTCTTCGCAGCCGGCTTCGCTGGCGGCGGCGCGAGCGGCTTGATCAGCGTCTCCATCCAATCCGGCTTCCCCGTCGTCCGCTCCAGATGCGGATAGCGTTCGCCGCCGTGGTAGTCGATCGATGCGGTCGTGAAGAACTCGCCGTTCTGCACGATGAGCGTCATTGGCGTCGTGGCGGTGCTGGATGCTTTCAACGCGTCGCGCAAACGCGCGGTGCTGTACGCGCGGCCGTTGACGGCGACGATGCGCGCTCCCGGAGCGAGACCGGCGCGGGCGGCGATTGACTCCGGCACGACATCGCCGATCGAGCCGTTGTCGCGGATGTTGAAGCCGAGGGACGCGTTCAGGTCGGCGCCTTTGGAGCGCCCTTCCTGGTATTGCAGGGCGGTGTTCGGCTTGTCGTTGTAGATGAGGTGCCAGCCGGATTGTTCGATGCCGCCGAGCGGAGGCGTGGCGGACATCGACGTCAGGCGCTGGTTTAGAAATCCGCGCCAGTCGTACGGCGCGACGGCATTGAGCGCGTTGACGATGTCGTCGAACGTGTATGGCTTTAGATCGGGATGTCCGCTCGCGCCGCCGTAGAACGATCGCGTGAAATCGTCGAGCGACTTCTTGCCGCCGGTCTGCGCGCGGATGGTCATGTCCGCATCGAGCCAGAGCAGCTCGCCTTCGGGGTAGTAGTCGACGCTGCGCCGCCAGTTCGTCGACGCGCCCGGCGCCTCGTACAAAAGCTGCGCGGCGACAGCGGTGTCGAGCAGCGGACGCCATGTGCGTCCGACGTGCTGGGTCATCTGCGCGGCGGTCAACGCCAGATTCTCGCGATAGTCGTCGGCGCTCAGGATGCCGCTGCGCACCGGAAGAAGATCGCCGAGGTATTCGGTGAGGCCTTCGTAGACCCAGAGAAGCTCACCGGTCATCGGCTTGTCGTAGTTGTTCGTGGCCAGGCCGGCCGGGCGGCGGTATTTGCCGTTCCATGAGTGCACGAATTCGTGCGCCATCAGGCCCGACACCCACTTGCGGCTGATGTCTTCGCGCAACGTCGATTCCTCGACGCGGTCGTCGCTCGACTCGTGATGCTCGAGGCCGAAGTGCGCGACGTTGTCGCTGAGCGTGAGCAGCCAGTCGTAGTGGCGATAGTGGTTCGCGCCGAAGACGGCCGTAGTCTCGTCGACGAGCCTTCCATACTGCGTCGCGAAGTCGTCCGGCGTCACCGTCGCCTCGGCGCTATCCGACAACAGATTCAGCGTGTGCCGCAGCGGCGAATGGCTGACCAGATCGATCTTGCGCAGCACCTGTCCGATCTCAACCGGCGAGTCGACGACCGTGGTCAGCGTGGCCGGCTCGAAGTGAATCTCGTCGCCGGTGTGGCCGCGTGTCTCCAACGCGGTCGCATACAGCCAGCCCGCGGGGATACGCAGTGATGCATCGACCTGAATCGTGTCGCTGGCCACACCGCGCGGATAGAGCAGAACCGTGTTCCAGCTCAGCAGCGCAAGCCGCGGCGTGGTCGACGCGCCGGCGGTGAAGTTTGCGCCGGGAGCCGGCGCGAGAAAGTCGAGATCGATGTCGAGCGACGTCGCACCCGCGGGGACATCAACATTGAGCGCGAACATCTCCACCGGATCGCGCAGCCAAATCACCGGCTGACCGTTCGCGGTGATGCGCAATCCAGCCAGACCGTTGATCGGACCGGTCGGCCCATGCTCGCCCGGGATCCACTTCGGATAGAACAGCGTCATCGGCCCCGGCGTGGCCGGAATGTTCAGATGCGCGTGATAGATGTTCGAAGCCACATTCGTCGCATCGACACGCAACGTGATCGGTGCGGCGGACAGCGCGAAAGCCGTGAAGAGCAGCGTCAGAATGAATGCAAATCGCTTCATCGAAATCTCCTAAGAACGCGGATCGTAGACGTTTCAGGAGGACAGGTACACTCTCCTTCGCATGTCGATTCGTACCCTCCTTCTTTTTGGCGGCCGCAGCGCCGAGCACGAAGTGTCGATCCTTTCCGCGCGTTCGGTGGCGAAGGCAGCGCCGAAGGAACGGATTGAGATCGTGCCGATGTGCATCGCGCGCGACGGACGCTTCGTGACGCCGGAGCGGAGCGCGAAGATTCTCGACAGCAACGACAAAAGCGACACCGGCGACGCCGATTTTTCGATGGAGTCGTGGACGCCCACGGCCAACATCGACTGCGTCTTCCCACTGATCCACGGCACCGGCGGCGAGGACGGTACGCTGCAGGGCTACCTCGAACTCCTCGGCCTCCCCTACGCCGGCAGCGGCGTCACGGCCTCGGCTATCGGCATGGACAAGGGCCACATGAAGCACGCCTTCGCCGCTGCGAAGCTGCCGCTGGTCGAATTCGTCCAGGTGCACGAGCACGACTGGCACAACGAGCGCGAACGGATTCTGCGCGCCGTCAACAACGCGCTGCGCCTGCCCTACTTTGTAAAGCCGGCCAACGGCGGTTCGTCCGTCGGCGTGACGAAGGTGAAGAACGATCAGGACCTCGGCGCTGCAATCGAGAAAGCATTCCGCTTCGACGAGAAGGCGCTCGTCGAACGCGGCATCGATGCCCGCGAGATCGAAGTCGCGGTCCTCGGCAACGACGATCCGCAGGCCAGCCTCCCCGGCGAGATCATCGCCGGCCGAGAGTTCTACGACTACGAGGACAAGTACGTCGACGACAAGACGCAGCTCGTGATCCCTGCCGCGCTGCCGAAGGAAAAGATCGAGGAGTTCAGGCGCCTCGCCATCGCTGCGTTCAAAGCGATCGGCGCGGCCGGATTTGCGCGCGTCGATTTTTTCCTCGAACGCGGCAAGAACCGGCTCTACCTCAACGAGATCAACACCATCCCCGGCTTCACGAACATCTCGATGTATCCGAAGCTGTGGGAAGCGACGGAACTGAAGTACCCGCGCCTGATCGAGCGAATCATCGAGCTCGGAATCGAACGTTGGCGCGCACGCACCGCGCGGCAGGAAGGCGCTATGAAGTGGTTCGACGAGGTGAAGAGGATCGTGTGAGCCTGGGAACGCGGGCGTCTCGCCCGCTTGTGAACGTCGCGCGAACCTCGACAGCGGGCGGGACGCCCGCGCTCCCAGGAACACCATGATGTGGCCCCTCCGCATAACGCTCTCCAAGCTCCGCCCCGTCAACGCGGCGGCGATCACGCGCACGACCATCGTGGCCGCGCTCTTTGCCGCGTTTCTGTACGGCGACTTTGCGCTCTTTCGCCGGCTCTTCGCGGCCATGGCCAAGGTCGAGCAGGCCACACCGTTCTTCGCGCTCGGCTTGCTGCGCAACCTGCTCGCACTCGTCTTTCTCGCGGCGGTGGTGATGCTCTTCTCGTCGTCGATGACCGCGGCCATCGGCGCGTTCTTCAGCGATCTCGATCTCGACATCTTTCACGCCGCGCCGATTTCGAAGACGCGCATCGTCGTGAGCCGGTGGGCGAAAACGTTCGCGCAGAGCGCCACGATGGTCTACCTCTTCCTCGCGCCGATGTTCGGCGCCTTCGCGCAGCGCTATCACACGCCGATGCGGTTCTATCCGATTGCGCTGATCAATCTGGCCCTGCTGCTGGCCATCCCGGTCACGCTCGGCGCGCTGGTGATCGTCGTGCTGGTGCGCTTCTTCCCGATTCAACGTGTCAGTCAGATCGTGGCCACGATCGCCATCATCGTGCTGACCGTGGCCGTGATCGCGTTTCGCATGTCGCGGCCGGAGCGGCTCTTCGCCAGCATCAATACCGATGACGTCACGCGCGTCCTCCGCTCGGTCGAGCTGCCGTCGCTCGACCGTTATCCCGGAACGGCGCTGGCTGACTCGATGGTGGCGATGGCGGACGGCCGCCCCGCGAGCGTGTTGCCGCCGAAGATCGCCGTGGCCGCGTTCGCGCTCTTCGGTGCGTTCATTCTCATCGCCCGGCGGATCTACTTTCCCGCCTTCGTGCGCGCTCGCGAGAGCATGGTGCCCTCCGCACTCGGCGCGGCAGGCCTGACGAATATCGTCGACCGCCTGCTGAAACCGTTCTCGCCGCCAATGCGCGCCATGATCGGCAAGGAAGTGCGAACCCTGACGCGCGACGTCGCGCAGTGGTCGCAGCTTTTCCTCTTCATCGCGCTGCTTTTTCTCTATCTCTACAACATCCGCATGCTGCCGCTCGGCGGCGATGCCCGCGCCACGATCGTCGCCTACGCGAACCTCGGCATGGCCGGTTTCGTGGTGGCCGCGATCTGCCTCCGCTTCGCCTATCCGTCGATCTCGTCGGAAGGGAAAGCGTTCTGGATTCTGCAAAGCGCGCCGGTGTCGTACCGGCGATTGCTCATGGTGAAAGTGGTCGTCTACAGCGCGCCGCTGACGATCCTCTCGATCGTGCTGACGACCTTCGCCGACATCCTGCTCGACGCCAACCGCGTGGTCTGGACCTTCACGTTGATTGGCGCCTCGATGCTCGGTGTCACGCTGGTCAGCATGGGCGTCGGACTCGGCGCGCTCGCTCCCGATTTCAATGCCGAAAATCCGTTGCAGGTCGGACTCTCGCTCGGCGGCTTCGCATACATGGGCGCGGCGCTCGCATATGTCGGCGGGATCATGATGCTGATGACGAAGCCGGTCACGCGTTACTTCTTCTCGCGCTTTTTCGGACTCGAACACGAAGCACTGGCCGCCGATCTCATCCCGCTCGTGACTGCGGTCACACTCTCGATCGCGCTTTGCGTGTTCCCTCTCGTCGCCGCGGAAAAACGTTTAACCGCGCTATCCGAAAGCCGCTAGAATCGCGGCGAACCAACCACTAACTCGATAACTGACAGGAGAAGCAATGAGCGACATTCCGTCCTACACGCCGCCGCCCCCGCCTCCGCCCGGTGGAAGTTACACGCCGCCTCCGCCTCCTCCTCCCGGCGGTCCGGCTGCGAGCAGCGACCGCACCATCATGCTCGTGCTGTCCTACCTCGGCCTGCTCGCGCTCATCCCGCTATTTGCGAAGAAGGATGATCCCGAAGTTCAGTGGCACGCCAAGAATGGCGTGGCGCTGCTCGGAGCAGAGATCGCCTGGATGATCCTCGGATTCATCCTCGTCTTCGCTCACATTCCGCTTCTTGGATGCGGCTTCTCGATGATCAGTTGCGTGGTGTGGCTCGGATTCCTGGCCCTCTCCATCATCTGCATCATGAAAGCCGTCAAGGGCGAGCGCTTCCGCATTCCGGTCATCACCGACATCGGCGAGAAGCTGTAGTCATCGAAAGGAGAATCGCGATGGACACACCTGGCGGTTCCTACACCCCACCACCACCGCCGCCGCCGACGGGCGGAACGCCTGCCGCTCCCGGCGGCGACCTCGTTTACCCGCAACAGCCGCCGAAAGATCCGGTGCTGATCGCCGTACTCAATCTCGTCGTGGCCGGCTGCCTCGGCTACTTCATGATCGGCCAGAAGATGAAAGGCATCGTCGCCGTCATCGCCTGGGTCCTCGGACTCTTCTTCACCTGCGGCACTGTCTCCGGACTCGTGTCGATTGTCGCTGCGATCGACGGCTACCTGCAGGCGATGCAGCTCAAGGCCAATGTGCCGGTCGCACAGTGGACGTTCTTCAACGACCATCGATAAAACGGATTTGCATTCAATGCAAAAAGGCGCCGCGAATCGCGGCGCCTTTTTCTTTTCATTCAGAAAAAACTCTGTATCATCTTTTCCCCAAGACAACGTGCCCGAAAACGCCATCGCAGTCGCCCTGATTCTTCCGGACCTCACTCGCAGCGTCGCCGAAGAACACCTCTCCGAACTTGAAAAACTGATCGAGAC
>JAXDIO010000307.1:0-5326 GCA_034663965.1 Thermoanaerobaculia bacterium
TCTCTCTCACCAGCTCCCCGACATCGTCGAAGAGAAACTCCGCCTTCGTCAACAGCTCGCGTTCGAAACCGCCCGACAACACTGCCGCGATCGCCAGCGAGGCGCGATGCGAAGCGAGGATGTCGTAGGGCGTGTCGCCGACGGTGAGCGTGTTGCCTGCCTCGGTGCCGAGCTTTTCGAGCGCCGCCTGAAAAATCTCCGGCGAAGGCTTGGAAAGGTCCGCATCGTGCTTCGACGTCGAGCCTTCCAGAAGGTCGCCGACGCCGAGAAGCGCCGTATAGTACTGCACCTCCTCCTGGCTGCCGGACGATCCGAGCGCGAGCTTGATGCCGCGCGAGTGCAGCGTCTCGAACAACTCGCGCACTCGCGGAAAGGCCTTCACATCCTTCAGATACTTATCCTTGAAAAGCCTGGCCCGATACTCCTTCAACTTCTCACCGAACTTCCGCATCTCGCGCGCGTTGAGCAGATCGGGCACAAGCAGATCGCCCCCTTTTCCCATCTGCCCGCGGACGACGTCCCACTTGAAGTGCTTGTCGAAATGTTCGAACGCGTCGATCCAGCAGCGGGCATGAATGTCGTTGGAGTCGACGAGGGTGCCGTCGATGTCGAAGATGATCGCTTTGAGTTTCACGAGGTGGGGAAGAGCAAGATCGGTGCTGGATGAGGGAGTGGGGTGTTGGGAGTGGGGAGTGGAAAATCGGGCTGCGCAGTGGCGAGCTTGCGCCGCTTCGCTCCCACTCCCCACACCCAACTCCCCACTCCCATAGACTTAGAGCAATGAACCTCTCCCGGCAGATCGCGTGGCGGTACCTGCGGCGTCCGACCGATCGCCTTGTTTCCGCTGTCGGATTTGTATCCGTCCTCGGATTGGTCATCGGCGTGATGGCGCTGGTGATCTCGATGGCGTTGATGACCGGATATCGCGGCGACCTGCAGCGAAAACTTCTCGGCGGCAATGCGGAGATTTTCGTCTACTCGGTCGGCGGTCCGATCGAAGACACGGAGCGGCTTGTCGCGGCTGTACGCCAGACTCCGGGGGTGGCCGAGGCGGCGCCGGTGTTGTTCAAGAGCGCGCTGGTGACGACGGAGCGGAGCTCGACCGGCACCGAGACGATGCTGAAAGGAATCGAGCCGTCGCGGGCGGCGGAATCGCAGATGCTGGCGAAGATCGTCGGGCCGCGTCGCGCGTTCAATACGCCGGAAGGGGAGCGCGGCGTCGCCGTCGGACGCTACCTCGCCACCAAACTCGGCGTGACGGTGGGGCAGTCGATCAGCATCACCGTTCCGGTCGAAGACAACGGCAGCTTCCTGCCGCGCAGCGCGTCGTTTGTCGTCACGAACGTTTTCGACACCGGCTTTTACGAATTCGATGCGCGCTGGCTCTTCATCGATCTGCACGAAGCGGAGTCGCTGCTGAACGCGCCGGGCGCGGCGAATCTGCTGGAGGTCAAGCTCGTCCCGGGCGCCGATCTCGACTCCGTCTCGCGCGCCATCGATACGCGTACGCAACATCGCTACGCCGTCAGCGACTGGCGCGATATGAACCGCCAGCTTTTTTCGATGTTGAAGATCCAGCAGCTCGTGCTGTTCATCGTCATCGGTCTGATCGTGTTCGTGTCGACGTTCAACATCGTCTCGACGTTGATCATGACCGTGCACGAGAAGCGGAAGGAGATCGGAATCCTGTCCTCGATGGGCGCCGAATCGCGCACCGTCAGCCGCATTTTCGTTTGGTACGGCACGATGGTCGGCATCCTCGGCACGGCCACCGGCATGCTCCTCGGCGTCGTGATCTGTTGGGTGATCACGCGCTACCACCTCGTCTCGTTCCCGCCGGAGATCGCGCAGGTGTACTTCGTCTCGTCGATCCCGTTCGTGACGCGGCCGATGGATCTGACGATCATCGGTGCGTTCTCGCTGGCGGTCTCGTTCGGCGCCACGATCCTGCCGTCGCTGCGGGCAGCGAGGTTGAATCCAGTGGAAGCGCTGCGCCACGAGTGACGAAGCACAGACAAGAGTGTCTGTGCCACAATCCCGCCCGATGCCCGCACGCCTCATTCTCGAAGATGGAACCGTGTACGACGGCGAGGCGTTCGGCGCTTCGGCCAACTCGATCGGCGAAGTCGTTTTCAATACTTCGCTGACCGGATATCAGGAGATCGCCACCGATCCTTCGTATCGCTTTCAGATCGTGGTGATGACGTATCCGCACATCGGAAACTACGGGATCGAGGCGGCCGTCGCGCAGCATGAGCAGGCGCAGGTGGCGGGATTCGTCGTTCGTGACGCGATCGCCGAGCCGTCGAACGCGCAGTCGGAGATGCCACTAGCGGAGTACTTCACGCGCAACGGTATCTCCGCGATTCAGGGCGTCGACACGCGCGCGCTCACGCGCCATATTCGCAACCTCGGCGCGATGCGCGGCATGATCACGAGCGAGAGCGATCGCAGCGTCGAATCGATCGTCGACGAAATCCGTCGCGCACCGTCGATGAGCGGACTCGATCTCGTGCAGCGCGTGACGGCGCTTCGTCCGTACACGTTCGATGAGCCACCAGCCAAGCCGACGAAGCGCATCGCGCTCTACGACTTCGGCGTGAAGCGCGACATCCTCCGCCATCTCTCGCAGGAAGGTTGTGACGTCACCGTCTATCCCGCCACGACGCACGCGGACGAAATCCTCGCGCAGAATTTCGACGGCGTAATGTTGTCGAACGGTCCGGGCGATCCGGAGCCGGTGACGTATGCGCAGGAGAACATCCGCCACCTCATCGGCAAGATCCCGATCTTCGGCATCTGCCTCGGCCACCAACTTCTCGGCCTCGCGCTCGGCGGCCGCACGTACAAACTCAAGTTCGGACATCGCGGCGGCAATCATCCGGTCAAGGATCTGCGCACGGGCCGTGTCGAGATCACCGCGCAGAATCACGGCTTCGCGGTCGATCCCGATTCGTTGAACAACGACATCGAACACACGCACATCAATCTCAACGACCAGACGCTGGAAGGTTTCCGGCACAAGAGCGAGCCGGTGCTGGCCGTGCAATATCACCCCGAGGCCGCGCCGGGGCCGCATGACTCGTTCCATCTGTTCGGAGAGTTCATGAACCTGATCGACGAGTGGAAGTGATGCTCGCATTCGTGCTCGCGCTGGTCGCCTCGATCACGGTTCCGCCGAAACCGGCCACGTACGTCACCGACAAAACGGGCGTCCTCGACGCGACGCGCGTTCACGCACTGAACGAAAAGCTGGCGCAGTTTGAGCGCGACACGTCGAATCAGATCCTCGTCTACGTCGATCGCAGCCTGCCGACCGATTCAACGATTGACCAGTTCGCGAACGACGCCATGCATCAGTGGGGCGTCGGTCAGAAGGGGAAAGACAACGGAGCGGTGCTCTTTCTCTTCACCGGCGACCGCAAGATGCGCATCGAAGTCGGCTACGGCCTCGAAGGCGTGCTGACCGATGCGAAGTCGAAGCAGATCACGAGCACGATCATCAAGCCGCGCCTGAAGGCCGCCGACTACGACGGCGCGGTCGAGCAGGGCGCCGACGCGATGCTGGCCGTTGTTCGCGGCGAAGGGTTGAAGGGAAGCGGCCAGACGGCGCACGAGGCGAGGGGGAGGAAGGTTAGCGCGTTTCCCATTGCCATCGCGGCCCTGGTGGCGTTCGGTTTCCTCGGAATCATCATCGTCATCATGGTTATCGCAAGCCGCCGCCGTGGGACCAACCGGACGCCTGGCGTGATACCGGTTACCGACGATTCCTCATCGTGGTCGTCGTTATCCTCGTCATCGTCCGATTCGTTTTCCGACTCTTCCTCGTCGTCCTCGGATTCGAGTTTCGACGGCGGCGGCGGTGATTCCGGCGGCGGTGGCGCGAGCGACTCGTGGTAGCAGTCGTTCCGGCGCTACGCGTTCATCCAGGCGGGGGCGAGCGTGGTCGGATCCGCGGTGTCGGCTCGCTGGAGGCGCGTGATCCACTGGAGCACGTTCGCCATATCGACTTCGGCTTCACTGCGCTGACGGGCTTCGTGATCCGCTTCGTCGATCGTCCGTTCCAGCACTTCGTTGACCAACTCGCTCACGGCGACGCAAGTTAGCAAGTGTCGTGCCGCGGCGAATCACTCCAGCGCGATGATGCCGTCGCGCCAGAGTTTGTAGAAGATCAGCATCGCGTCCGGCTCGCGGATCGGACTGATCTTGATCAGCGATCCGAGATCCCATTGGCCGTTGATGCGCGAGAGCATGAAGCCCTCGTTCGGCGTGAAATTCATCTGCGTGATTTCTTCCAACGGTTTGGCGACGCGCGGCACTTTTGAATCGTGCAGCCCCTGGCCCCGCAGGTCGGAGAGGATGGCGGCCTCAGCACCTTTGATGGCATTTCGTACACGCTGATGATTCGGATCGAGGTTTTCCGCCGCTTTCAGCAGCCTCTGCGCTTTCTCGTATTCGCGGCCGCGCATCGACTGCTGCGCACGCGCGATCAACGAAACGATCTCGTCATCCTCGGAGAACTCCTCGA
This sequence comes from Thermoanaerobaculia bacterium, assembly GCA_034663965.1. GTDB lineage: Bacteria > Acidobacteriota > Thermoanaerobaculia > Gp7-AA8 > Gp7-AA8 > JADGNZ01. Next base: position 4,529 of record JAXDIO010000307.1, read on the forward strand.
ACGGCGCCGAGTCGGGGTCTGTCTTCGGAGCAGTCGGCAACACGACGATCGTCGGATCGGTCAGCTTCACGTAGCCTTCGCGCGTCAGGTGAAAGACGGTCGAGGCGACGTTGAACGATGACGAGCGGCTTTCCAGCACCAGCTCCGCGAGCGAACGCTTTCCGTCGATTGCGTTGATGACCGTGCGCTGCGCGTCGTCCTCGAGCTCTTCCTCCGGAATCTCTTTCACGATCGTCGGGATCAAGCCTTCGTGTCCGATCAGCGTGTGGATGCGGTTCCATTCATCGACGCGGCGCGTGCCTTCCATGATCAGGCCGGTGACGTCGACCTGCAGCGGGATCATCTCCATCTGCGGAAGGTCATCGTCGGCAAATTGGAAGTCGCCTTCGTTCCAGAGAAAGATGTCGTAGATTTCTTCCTCCGCTTTCAATCGCATCAGCCGCTGCAGATCCTCTTCGGTGATCACGTCGATCATCACCAGAATTTTTCCGAGGAGGATGCGCGACTGCGCCTGCACCTCCATCGCCTTCATCAGCTCCGGTTCGGTGATGTAGCCGTGGCTCATGAGGAACTGGCCGAGGTATTCGCGCGGATCGTTCGAGGCGGAGGAGATCACGCGGCCGTTGCGGAAAAAGATCTTCTTCTCGGTGCCCTTGTTGCGGACGCAGAGTGTGCCGGTTTTCTGTCCAAGGCTCAGCCACTGGAGCAGATCGCCGGGAAGCATCGTTTTGAGATTGCCGCTGACGCTCATGATTGGAAGGGCGCGGAGAAAAGGGGGTGAATTATACCGATGGGCCG
>JAXDIO010000035.1:0-12747 GCA_034663965.1 Thermoanaerobaculia bacterium
ACCGAGGTCCGCTGCGACTTCAACACGTCCACCGCCTTGGCCAGCTCGACCTCGGCGCGTTTGTACTTGATCTGCCGGTCGTTGTAATCGCGCTGCGCCACGATCTCTTTCGGCATCGCGGCATCCATCTTGGCCTTGTCGTAATCGGCGCGCTTCCGCTCCACGTCGAGTTGCTTGTCGAGCGTGTCGGCCTTCCACTCCGCCTCTTTCTGCTGCAACTGCTGCTCGGCTTGCGCGACGGCCTGGCGCTTGGCGTCGAGGTTGGTGGAGAACGTCGAGTTGTCGAGCTCGACGATGCGGTCGCCTTTCTTCGCTTCGATGCCGTCCTGCGCGAGCCACTTGATCGAGGTCTGCCACTGCGGCAGCCGAGGGACCGCCAGCTCCTCGCCGCGCGCCGCCCGCAACTCCCCGGTGATGACGACGTCGCTGGCAAACGTCCCGCGCCGCACGCGCAGCGATTTCGAGTCCGCCTCGGAGCGATACCCCGAGAAGCATCCGGAAGCGACTACGAGCACAGCGCACGAGATCCAGGCTTTCACGTTCATGCGTTCGACGTATTGGACGGAGAACAGTTACGAAGGTTAGATGGGGAAACGCGCGACGCGACGGAGAATTTCGTACGGCAGTAGACTTCGCGCATGGCGAATCCAAAGCACGTGGCGAAGTTGATGGAGGGGGTGGAGGCGTGGAACGCGTGGCGGAATTCGAGTAATGAGAAACCCGATTTTTCGGGAGTGGTGTTGGTAGGGGATTCGTTCGATGGTTACTACCTAGACTCTTCGGACTTCTCAGGTGCGACCCTGGATCGAGTCACCTTCACACGCTCGATCTGCGACGGGTGCTCTTTCGTTAGTGCGGTCTTGAGCAACGTCATGTTTAACTACACACGGCTGCAAAAGTGTAACTTCACCAATGCGGTAGTAGGGTTCAGCGTGTTCCGAAGGTCTCTTCTCGAAGAAAGTGATTTCACCGATACACAATTCATCCAAAACGCTTTCGCAGACGTCTCTCTACGAAACGTACGTGGGCTCGATGGCATCCACGATTCAGCTAGAAATTCGATCGGTATAGACACCTTCTTTGAATCGGGCGGCCTCCCAGACTCCTTCCTTCGAGAGTCCGGCGTCCCAGAGGAGTTCATCCAATACGCGGCCTCGCTCGTCGGCAAAGCAATCGCGTATTACTCGTGCTTTCTTAGCCACTCCTCCAAAGACAACGAGTTCACTCGCCGGCTCTACAACGATCTGCAGGGAAAGAACGTCCGCACCTGGTTCGCGCCCGAGGATCTGAAGATCGGCGACCGAATCCGCCCTCGCATCGACGAGTCGATCCGCATCCACGACAAGCTCGTGATCATCCTCTCGGCCAACTCCGTCAACAGCAATTGGGTGGAGACCGAAGTGGAGTCGGCGCTCGAACGCGAGCAGAAAGAAGGGAAGGACATCCTCTTCCCGATCGCCATCGACGAGGAAGGCTTCACCTCGAAGCAGCCGTGGGCCGCGGACATCCGTCGCAAGCGCCGCATCGGCGATTTCCGCCAATGGAAATCGCACGACGACTACACCCGGACCTTCAACCGTCTCGTGGACGACCTCAAGAAGTCGCAGCCGCCGATCATCATGAAGGGCGGCTAACGGCCGCTCGGTTCTCAGGCGAAAAAACTAAGGCTTCGCGTAGGAGACCGGGGCTTTCATTGGACGGTGGGAGCGCGAAGTGTAGCGCTCTGTCACATCCTGAAACCTTCGCCCTTCTCGAACGTTAATCTGGCAGCAACGAATTCAGGAGCGTCCTATGAGCGGGAAGCGCAAAAAGAAAGTCGCGGTGTGGTCGATCATCGTCCTCGCGGTCGCGATCGTCGTCACGTTCGTGGCCATGAAGGCGAGCGGCAAAAAGCAGGAAGTGAAGCTGCCCGTGAAGGTCGGCAAAGCCGAAGTCGCCGACATCCAGGTCAAGGTCACCGAGGTTGGCAACGTGCAGCCCGAGGTCAAGGTCGATGTCAAGAGCGTCGTGTCGGGCAAGGTCGTCGAGATCCTGCACCGCGACGGCGATCAGGTGAAACGCGGCGAGACGCTGGCGCGTATCGAGCCCGATCTCAACCAGGCGCAGTCCATCGCCGACGTCAAGAACGCGCTGACGGCGTCGAAGATCCGCTACGACCAGGCCAAGAAGAATTACGAATCGGACCACAGCCTCTTCGAATCCGGCCTCCTCGCCGGCAAGCAGAATCGCGATTCCGAGGCCGAGTTTCTGGCGGCGAAGCAGGAGTACGAGAAGACCGAGGAGAAGTACAACATCGTCGAGCGGAGCGGCATCCCGATCGCGCAGGCCGCGAACAAGTTTCAGGGATCGAACGTCATCGCGCCGATGGATGGGGTGGTGCTGACGAAGAACGTCGAGATCGGCGAGTCGATCACCAGCGGCGTCTCGTCATTCAACGCAGGAACGGTCCTCTTCAGCGTTGCTGACGTGTCCAAAATGATCGTCAAAGCGGGCGTGAACGAAGTCGACATCGGCAAGATCAAAGTCGGAATGCCGGTCAAAGTCACGCTCGACGCGTATTCGAAAGTTTCGTTCGCCGGCCGCATCGACCGCATCGCGCCGGCCGTTCGCATCGACGACAAAGTGCGCGTGTTCGACGTCGAGATCCGGCTCGACGCGCAGGGCCGCGAGCTGCGCTCCGGCATGACCGCGAACATCGAAGTGAACGGCGAGCGGAAGGACAAAGTGCTGACGGTTCCCGTCGAGTCGGTCTTCCAGCGCGACGGCGTGGAGCTGGTGTTCGTGAAGAAGAAGCTCGACCCGAACATCGTCCCGACGAAGGACGTGAAGAAGGAAGGGGAGGCGCCCGACAAGGACGGCTGGAAGAAGTTCTTTGAGAAGCGGACCGTCGTCACCGGCCTCTCCGACAACTCGAAAGTCGAGATCGTGAAGGGCCTGAAGGCGGGCGAGGAAGTGGCGCTGGAAGATCCGACGCTGCCGGCGGACAAGAAGAACGAGAACGACGATTAGGGAGTGGGGGGTTGGGTGTGGGGAGTGGGAGAAAAGCACGAACTCCACACCCCACTCCCTACCCCCCACACCCGCGAGCAAAGCGAGCAATCATGAGCGCACTACTCCAATTCAAAGAGCCGCAGACAGTGACACGCAAAGCTCTCATCCAGCTCGACGAGATCACCAAGATCTACGACTCCGGCGAGAACGCGGTGCAGGCGTTGCGCGGCGTCGACGTGGCCATCCAGAAGGGTGAGTTCGTGGCCATCATCGGCCCTTCCGGCTCCGGCAAGTCGACGCTGATGCACATCCTCGGATGCCTCGACACGCCGAGCACTGGCAAGTACTGGCTCGACGGTGAAGACGTCGCGGAGATGTCGAACCGTGCGCTGGCTCGCGTCCGCAATCAGAAGATCGGATTCGTTTTTCAAACGTTCAACCTGTTGCCGCGCGCGTCGATCCTCAAGAACGTCGAGCTGCCGCTTCTCTACGCCGGCGCCGGACGCGAAGAGCGCCGCGAGCGCGCTTTCAAAGCGCTCGAGCGCGTCGGTCTGGAGAAGCGCGCCAAGCATCGTCCGAACGAGCTTTCCGGCGGCCAGCGCCAGCGCGTCGCCATCGCCCGCGCACTCGTCAACGATCCGTCGCTGATCCTCGCCGACGAACCGACCGGCAATCTCGATCAGAAAACCGGCTCCGACATCATCTCCATCTTCGAAGAGCTGGCCGCCCACGACGAGACCATCGTCCTGGTCACGCACGATCCCGCCATCGCCGCACGCACGCAGCGAAGGATCACGCTGGTGGATGGAGAGATCCTGAATGAGTAGGGAGTGGGGAGTCGGGGGTGGGGTGTCGGAGAAAAGCACGATCGTCACCGATGGTTCTCCGACTCCCGACTCCCGACACCCGACACCCCGCGAGCAAAGCGAGCAATCATGATCCTTCTCGAATCCATCCTCGACGGCATCCGCGACATCAAGGACCACTTCGGCCGCACGATGCTGCAGCTCGTCGGAATCATCCTCGGCGCCGGATCGATCGTGGCCACGTTCTCGCTGTCCGTTGCCGGCAAGTCCGCGTCGATGAACTACTACAAGGTCTCGGGCGGCATTCAGAAGATCTCGGTGTGGGACAAGCCGACGGGCAAGGTCACGCTCGATGCGAAGGCGCTCGCCTCGAAAGGCCTCACATATCACGACGCGATGGTTCTGAAGCGCGAAGGGAAGGAGATCGACCTGGTCTCCCCCGTCGCCAACGAGAACATGACGCTGCGTTACCGCGACGTCGAGAAGCCGCGCAGCATCATGGGCGTCACGCCGGCCTATTCGCCGATGAACGACTTTCGCGCCGGCTCCGGACGCTTCATCACCGACAACGACCTCGCCACCGCCGCGCGCGTGGTTGTCCTCGGCACGGAGCGCGCGCAGGAGTTCTTCGGCAGCGACGATCCGATCGGCAAGACCATGTCCATCAACGGCACCGGCTACCTCGTCGTCGGCGTGATGGAGGAGAAGTACTTCAGCTTCGATCACAAACGCAACGTGATGCGCTGGCTGAACCGCCAGATCTACATTCCGCTGACGACGTTCGTGACGCGCAAAGGGGAGTCGCTCGAGCGCGGCAAAGTGAGCTTCATGCACGTTCGCATGAAGGATGTGAAGCGCAATCAGGAGGCGGTCGACGAGATCAAAGCGATTCTCTTCCGCGAGCACGGCACGAAGGATTTCGACGTCTTCTCGCGCGTCGCCAACCTGCGCCGCAACGAGCAGAACAACCAGATGTACGACATGACCTTCATGATCTGCGGGATCATTTCGCTCCTGGTCGGCGGCATCGTGGTCATGAACATTCAGCTCGCGTCATTCAACGAGCGCGTGCGCGAGGTGGGGACGCGCAAAGCGGTCGGCGCATCGCCCGCACAGATCTTTTTTCAGTTCCTCTCCGAAACAGTCCTGGTCTCCGTCGTCGGCGGCTTCCTCGGCATCGTGGTCGGCAAGTTCTTCTGCGACGGCATCGCCGCTCTGACGCGCGATCCCGCCGCGATCACGGTCGGTACCGCGGTGTGGGCCATTGTCTTCGCCGCCGGCACAGGACTCGTGTTCGGGATGTATCCGGCCATTCGCGCGTCGCGGCTGAATCCGATCGAAGCGTTGAGGGCGGAGTAGCCAATGCAACTCGTCGAATCCGTCCGCACCAGTCTCGAAGAAGTGAAGGGGCATCCGCTCCGCTCGTTCTTCACGCTCATCGGCGTCATCCTCGGCACGCTGGCGATTGTCGTGGTGATGTCGGTGCTCGACGGCGTCGGACGTGCCGTGTGGAGCGGCATGGAAGACCTCGGATTGGACGGTGTGCTCGTTCTCTCGCAACGCAAGCCGACCGACGCGATGGAGCGTGCCAAAGCACATCTTTCGCACGGCCTGCGCATCGAGGATCAGAAGTACTTCGAAGGCAGCAGCCTGATTACCTCGATCGGTCCGGTCGGAGAAACGCGCGCCGTCGTCACCGCCGGCCGCGTCACGCGCCGCATCGACGTCTACGGAATCACGCCGGCCTTCGTCGCGATCAAAGGACGCAAGACCAGCTCCGGCCGTTTCCTCGGCGAGAGCGATGTCGAATCGAAAAAGCCTGTCTGCATTCTCGGATTCAAATTAAAAGAACAGCTCTTCGGCGGCGATGACGCGATCGGCCAGCAGGTCAGCGTCGGCGGACGCCGCCTCACCGTCATCGGCGTCGGCACGAAATTCAACATGCAGTTCGTCAACGATGACGACATGCGCAAAGAGACCGGCGGCGTCTACATCCCCTTCACGGTTTACCAGGACATGTTCGGCCGCGCGAACGCGATCTCCTACATGCTCGCCAAAGCCGACGATCCGGAGAAAAGCATCGACGCCGAAGACGAAGCGGCCGGCATCGTGGCGCACGCGCACAACAACATTCACGACGTGCGCGTCGAGAACGTCGGCAAGGAAATCCTCAAAGAGCGCGGCAACATCGTCCGTATCCTGCGCAACTGGCGCATCGTCTTCTTCTCGATCGCCGGCATCTCGCTGCTCATCGGCGGCGTGGGCATCTTCTCGGTGCTGAAGATTTCGATCTCCGAACGCTTGTTCGAGATCGGACTGCGTAAGTCGATCGGAGCCGGCGATGGCGAGATCTTCATGCAATTCCTGATCGAAGCGGTCACGCTCTCCGTCGTCGGCGCCGCGATCGGCTGCGCGGCCGGCATCGTGGTGGTGAAAGTGATCTCCGGCTTCTTCCCCGCGGGATTACCGGTCTCGCTCTTCGGCCTATCCGTCGCCAGCGGCTTCGCGATTTCGATGGGATTGCTGGCGGGGTTGTATCCGTCGATCACAGCCTCCCGGTTGCAGCCGGTCGAAGCGCTCAGATCGTAATCACCACAGAGACACAAAGGGCACAAAGGGATCTCTTTGTGTTTCTTTGTGTCTTTGTGGTTCAAAGGTTTTTGCTCAATCGATCCAACGCCGGACCCGTCAACCGGAACGTGTGCCACTCATCCATCTTCCGCGCGCCGAGGGATTCGTAGAACGCGATCGATGGCTCGTTCCAGTCGAGGACGGCCCAATCGACGCGTCCGCAATTTCGTTCGCGCGCAATTTGAGCAAGACGTGCCAGTAACGCCTTGCCGTAGCCGCGTCCGCGATACTCCGGTTTCACGAAGAGATCCTCGAGGTAGATGCCCGGCTGCGCGAGGAACGTCGAGTAGTTGTGAAAGAAGAGCGCGAAGCCAACCGGCGTTCCGTCCTCTTCCCCAATGATCACCTCGGCGTATCGCGGGCTGCCGAACAGCGTCTCGTGCAGCTGGGCCTCCGTCGCTACGACCAGGTGCGCGAGCTTCTCGTAATCAGCAAGCGCGCGGATGAACTTCTGGATCTGCGGGACATCGGCTTCGTTCGCTTCACGGATTTTGAAGGCCATGGTGCGTGCGATGATATCTGTCTCATGCGGAAGGTGATGCTGCTTGGCGCAGTCGTGTTTGCTCTTACGATTTCTGCGCAATCAAAAGGGGAGTCGGGGGTGGGGAGTGGGGAGTTGAAACATCCGACGACCACGGCCTCGGCTCCCACTCCCCACACCCAACCCCCCACTCCCCGACATTTCGAAGTCAACGTCACGCCCGAAATGATCCGCCACAGCCGGATCTACGACGTTCTCTACTTCGTCGACGTCGTCTACGGCATCGGCGTCCTGCTGCTCATCCTGCGCACCGGCTGGTCGGCGCGCATGCGTGCGTTCGCGTCGCGGCACGTGCGCTGGCCGTTCGTCGCGGCGATGTTGTACTTCGTATTTCTGTCGCTCGTTACCGCGATCCTGACGTTTCCGCTCGACCTCTACGGCGGGTTCATCGTTCCGCACCAATTCGATCTGACCAACCAGAGTTTCGCGGCTTGGATGGGCGACTTCGGCAAAGCGCTCGGCGTCAACATCGTGATCTTCACGCCGATCGCGGCGGTCGCGCTGATTCTCATCCGCCGCATCCGCCACTGGTGGCTCGCGCTCTGGATCGGATCGATTCCGCTGATCATTCTCGGCGTCCTGGCGCAGCCGCTGATCATCGATCCGCTCTTCAACAACTTTCAGCCGCTGCGCGACGCATCGCTGCGGCAGGCGTTGATCGAGGAAGCATCGCGCGCCGGCATCGAAAACAAACGCGTCTACGAAGTCGACAAATCAAAGCAGACGAAAGAGATGAATGCCTACGTCACGGGCATCGGTCCTTCGGCGCGCATCGTCATGTGGGACACGCTTCTCGCGAAGCTCGACCGCGACGAAATCCTCGCCGTGATGGGCCACGAAATGGGCCATTACGTTCTCAAACATCTCTGGAAAGGCATCGCCTTCACCATCGCCATCACCTTTCTCGGCTTCTTCATCGCGCAGCGGCTCTTCGAATGGGGTCTCGCGCGTTGGGGTGTGGGTTGGAAGATTAGTGACCGCGCCGATCCCGCGGCCCTTCCGTGGTTGCTCGCGGTCAGCAGCATCCTCGCGTTCCTGCTTTCGCCCGTTTACTCCGGCTACTCGCGCCACGTCGAGCATCAGGCGGACGTCTTCGGTCTCGAGCTGACACACCTGAACGAAGCGATGGCCAGCTCCTTCGTGAAATTCGCCGAGGATTCGAAAGCGGATCCGAGGCCGCCGCGATTCATCGAATGGTGGAGGTACTCGCATCCGTCGCTCGGCCGCCGGATCGATTTCGTCCTCACGTACAAGCCGTGGGAGAAGGGGCAGCCGAACGAACTGTGGCGGCGGTGAAAAAGATCAGGCACTGCACATTGCCCAAGCACAGACAGGAGTGTCTGTGCCACACCAGCTCTACCGGATTGCGGCATCTGCGAATTCCGGCAGGATCGATGTGGCACAGACACTCTTGTCTGTGCTGGTGAGGCTCGGGACGGCTGAGAAGATCAACGGGTTGGTGAATGGCGCGCCGGTGCTAGTCGGCTGCCGGGATTTCGTTTCCCGACAGCCGACAGCCGGCCCTACCGGCTCGCCGCCACCGTCTCGTGCGACAAATTCTGTGCGTCGCTGATCATCGTCAGGAAATCGTGGCGGTAGCCTTCGAAATCGCGGCCGAGGGATTTGTGCGCGAGGGTGCGGACCTCGTCGTAGGTCGCGTCGCCTTTGAATTTCGAATCGCGCAGGAGCATGCCGAACTCCGCGACGGCTGACGCGAAACGGAGATTGTCCGACGCCGCGGTTACGTCCGCGTGATTGTCGCTGACCGTGTACGTCAGCAACTTCGACGTATCGCCCTCGGGTTCCTTGTAGCGGAGCTTCAGAGTGAGCAGCTCCGGTGACGCGGCGGCGACTTTCGTAGACTGGTACTTCAGCGGATCGACGCTTGCCGTGCCGGTTTCATCGCCCGGCATCACCAGTTCGTACAGCGCGGTCACCGAATGGCCGGCGCCGATGTCGCCTGCATCCTTCGCATCGTTGTTGAAGTCTTCCTTGCGCAGCAGGCGATTCTCGTAACCGATCAGGCGATACGATGCCACCTTCGCCGGATTGAATTCGATCTGCAGCTTCACATCTTTCGCGATCGTGAAGAGCGTCGCGCCCATTTCCGACACCAGCACTTTGCGCGCCTCGGACAGGCTGTCAACGTACGCGTAGTTGCCGTTGCCCTTGTCGGCCAGCAGCTCCATCTTCGAATCCTTGATGTTGCCAGTGCCGAATCCGAGGACGGTGAGAAAGATGCGGTCGGCGCGTTTGGATTCGATGAGCTGTTCCAGCTCGCCGTCGCTCGACGCGCCGACATTGAAGTCGCCGTCGGTGGCGAGGATCACGCGATTGTTGCCACCGTCGATGAAGTTCTGTTTCGCAACGTCGTAGGCGAGCTTGATCCCAGCACCGCCGGCCGTGGAGCCGCCCGCTTCGAGCGACTGGATCGCGGAGAGGATCACCCCTTTGTCCGAGCCTGGCGTCGACGGCAGCACCAGTCCCGCATTGCCCGCGTAGACGACGATGGCCACGCGATCTTTCGGCCGGAGCTGGTTCACGAGCAGTTCAAGCCCTTCTTTGACAAGCGGCAGTTTGTCGGGCGACATCATCGAACCGGAGACGTCGATGAGGAAGGTGAGGTTGTTCGCCGGCAGGTCGGCGGTCTTCATGCGCCGTCCCTGCAATCCGACGAGCAGCACGCGATGCCGTTCGTTCCACGGACACGACGCGACTTCGGTCGTGACCGAGAACGGCTGCGCGCCGGACGGATCGGGATAGTCATAGGTAAAGTAGTTGACCATCTCCTCGATGCGCACTGCGTCGCGCGGCGGGCGTTGTCCGTCGCGCAGGAAGCGGCGGATGTTGCTGTACGCCGCGCGATCGACGTCGACAGAAAATGTCGAGAGCGGATTGTCGGCGACGGCGAGGAACTCGTTCTCCACGATGCGGCCGTACTCCTCGGTGTTGAACTGCGCGGCGTCGACACTCATCTTCGCCGCCGCGAGTCTGTCCCTGGTGTCGCCGGTGCCGATGATTCCACCGACCACGCCGCCTTCGACACCTCCGTAGACACCTCCGGGGGCGCTCGCCGGCAGCGGTGGCGGTGCCGGCACGACGAATTCATTGGGAACGCCTTTCGGCTGTTCGACAACGGCAGTTCGGCCGGCCGGCGGCGGCGCGAGCGCAGCGGTGCCCGGCTTCATCTCGCTCTTGCACGAGACCAGCGCAAGCAATGTGAAAAGAACCGCGGACAGGATGAGCACAACGCCATCGAGAGCGGATCGGATCTGACGATTTCTCATGATGTTTCCTCCGTATCGATGGCGTTGGACACCACGTTGCGCAGGATGGAAACCTATCGTCGTCGCGCGTGATGCGCCGGCTTCGGCACCTGCATCGGCTCGCGCACGCCCGGCGCTTTCTGCGGATGCGTCCCGGGATTGATCTCGCCGAACACGCGCATCTTCAGCGACGGCGCGGAGTACGCGCCGTATGCGAGCTCGCGGTTGATGAATAGCGCGTCCGGCGAGCGGTAGACGTTGCCGTTCTCGACGTAGACGAACGAGCCGGTCAGCTTCTCCGTGAGGTAGTCGCGCGCGGCCTGTTCATCCTCGGCAGGGATAGCGACGTTGGTGAGATGCACGACCTCAGTGCCGTCGATGCGTTCGACGACGATCGTGCGGCTGTCGATCACTTTGGAAAAGCGCGCCATCGGAACGGCGGCCAGCAGCGACTGAGAGAAAACAACGAGAGACACGCAAAGAATGAAACGTTTCATAGCGTTTTGCGTGGTGCTGGAAAGACGGAGAGGCAACCGCGCAGGAAGGCGGTCTCGGTGGGAGGCCGGACGTTAACATACCTGTGCGATACTCTGCAACTGCATGCCGGGGCGGGAGGGGAAGCGCGGTTTGACGCGGCGAACGGGCTCGTTCAAGACGGTCGCCCTCCTGATGCTCATCCCGGTCGCCGGCATCGTTCTCATTTTCCTCTGGAATTTCCTGCACAACGCGCTCTCGTTGCTGCACCGTCCGGCACATAGCGAGGCTTCGGTGCTCGGGACGCAGCATCGCGGCGACATCGTGCTGATTCTCGACGACGTCGGCTTCGATCATCAGCCGTTGGACTCCGCGATGGCGATCGATCCGAATGTGAATTTCGCCGTGCTTCCGAACGGCAGGCGCTCGATCGAGTTTGCAGCGACGCTGCATGCTCGCGGCTTCGAGCTGCTCTGTCATCTGCCGATGGAGCCCGAAGGTTTCCCGCGCATCTCGCCCGGCGACGGCGCCGTGTTGACGACGATGTCCGATGCGCAGATCGCCACCGCCACACGCGCGAATATCGAATCGATCCGTTTCGCGCGCGGCGTCAACAATCACATGGGCTCGCGCGCCACCGCCGACCGGCGCGTGATGACCGACGTCCTCGGCGCGCTGCCGAAAGGGATGTACTTCATCGACTCGAAGACCACCGGAAATTCGATCGCTGGCCCGCTCGCGCGCACGATGCGCGTGAAGACGGCGTCGCGGAATGTGTTCCTCGATGACGTGCAGGATGTTGTTTCCATTCGACGCCAGCTGGCCGAACTGGCGGATACCGCCGCTTCGCGCGGCGTCTCCGTCGGCATCGGACACATGTACCCATCGACGATCCAAGTCCTGACCGAGGACGCGCCAAAGTTGCGCGCGGAAGGGTTTCGTTTCGTGCGCGCGAGCGCGGTGGTGCGGTGACGCGCACGTAGCGCCAGCGGCCCGCTGGCTGGATCGCCGCCGGCTCGGCGGCGCGTTGCGAGGCATTGCCGGCGAGCCGCCGGCGGTCCAGCCGGCCAGCGGCCGGCGCTACACTCCACCACCCAATGCTGCTCGCGCTTTTTCTCATCGACCTCGCTGCCGGTTTGTATCTCTTCCTCCCGCTCGTTGGACGCCGCAACGCTGGCGTGAAGTTTTACCGGCTCATCCTGATCACCACCGGCGCGCTGGCGCTTGGTGCCCGAGTCGCATCACAGCTGGCGCACTCGCAACACTTCAGCGCCTTCGAAGCGATGGCGGTCGGTCTTACGATCATCGTTTACGTCACCCTTCGTTATCCCAAACGCCTGATCTTCCGAATCCCCGCCGCGTTGCTCGGCGTCGTCTACATCGTCGCGCCGGTGATCGCGTGGCGCGAGGCGACGCATGCGTCGATTCTCTGGTCGATCGCCGGCGCGCTATCCAGCGTGGCCATTCTCGGCAGCGTCACGCTGGCGATGCTTCTCGGACATTGGTACCTCGTCGTGCGCGGCATGGCCATCGATCCGCTGAAACGTCTGACCTTCGTCACGCTCGGCGCGACGGTCGTGAAAATCGTCGTCGTCACGATCGCAATCGTCGCCAGCGGTGCCTGGTACGAAGTCGCCGTTCGTCAGGGCATTTTCTTCTGGATGCGCGCGGGATGGGGACTGGCCGGACCGCTGCTGCTCTACCCGATGGTGTGGGGGACAGTGAAGATCCGCTCGACGATGGCAGCGACCGGCATCCTGTACGTCGATGTTGTAGCCGTCGTCATCGGCGAAGTGCTCGGTGCTTGGCTGAGCGCCATCGTGCACTTGCCGGTCTGATGGGACGGCAGAATTACTAGCGTATTGCTGGCGGAACACATTTCGGTTCTCTCGCACCTCTGACGCATACGTATAATATTGGGCGGAGGTAAACATGGAGGTTAAGGAGAGAAGTTGGGTGAAGATTGTGCCGGCTGTCATCGCAGGGGCCGCAACGGTTTTAGCGGCGATGGTGCCGCTCTATTGTTCCAGCAAAAAAC
>JAXDIO010000357.1:0-3154 GCA_034663965.1 Thermoanaerobaculia bacterium
TTTGGTCTTGCTCCGCAGGGGGTTTGCCGTGCCGTACCCACTCGCGTGGGACGCGGTGCGCTCTTACCGCACCGTTTCACCCTTACCTCCTCCTCGAACCTTGCGGTGTCGAGGCGATCGGCGGTCTGTTCTCTGTTGCACTTTCCGTCGCGTCGCCGCGCCTGGCCGTTAGCCAGCCTGCTGCCCGTGAGAGTTCGGACTTTCCTCGATGCCTTGCAGCGCCGCGATCCTCCAGTCCACTCCACACGGGTGTGAGTAACAGACTGACGCGGCGGCCATTCCCGAAATGACTCGCGATAAATTGTTGCTGTTTCAGTCGCTTACAATCGATGTCGGCACGCCGACATCAAAATATATTCCGGTTTTTCGGGTCTGAAAACCAAGTCAGCCATTCCTCGTCCGCGACCTTCTCCTCCCCTATCGGGACCGCTTCCAATTTCGCCATGAATCCAGCCGGGTTGATGACCTCGACCTGCCTCCGCTGGATGCGCGCAGCCAGTCCACGATCGGCGGTGACGACTTTCCAGCCGCTGCCGGTGGCGACCTTGTTTGCGATCAAATCGTCGGCGGAACGAGCGCCGCTGAAGATGACGCTCACGCTGCCGAGGTGACGGCCGAAGTTTTCAGGCTCACTGCCGTCGAAGTAGCAGGCCACCTTCGTGCGCTTGGCGCGGGCGAAGTTGGCGAGCGATCTGACAAGCTGGCGTTTCGCGTCGGAGGCATCGCGCGAGGCTCCGGCGCGGCCGAGGAGGTTGTTGCCGTCGATGACCCAGCTCATGCCCGCACGCGGCGCAGCCGGCGGTACGCCGTGATGAACAGCAACGTCATCACCAACAACATCGGGATGACCACCCACGGCAGCACGATTACGACGACGGCGTTGACGAACGCGAAGCCATCTTCGAGTAGCGAGAGAAACGGATTGCCGAGGCCTCCCGTCATCAGCGTGCTCGCTCCGCGTAGCGTCGCTTTCGTCGCATGGGATCCGAGCGCGGCGCCTCCGGCGATAACCGAAGCCACGATCACCGCGCCGTGCGGGATGCGGTCGGAGACGGCGGCCCACGCCACGAGCGCGCCGGCAGCGGGACGGATCAGCGTGTGGATGAGATCCCAGACGTGATCGACGGTCGGCACTTTGTCGGCCAGGAACTCGATGAGATACAGAACGCCGACGACGATCAGCACCGGCGTAGTGGCGAAGAAGCGCGCCATGTCGTCGTGAAACATGGCCGGCTGCCAGCGCGCCAGGAGTCCGAAAACGAGGAGCGTCGCGTAGGCGTTGATGCCTGCGCCGAGGCCAAGTCCGGCCGAGGTGAGGAGCGAGGCGATCATCAGCGCGGGATTTTGACGACGACCGGGGTGGAGCCAAGCGACGCCGGAAGTTCCGTCGCCGCAGCTTTCGCGTCGGCGCTGTTGTCGAAACGGCCCCAGAAGACGCGGTAACACGGACGGCTGCGGTAACTCGTCCGCACGAACCAGACTTTCCCGCCCCCTTCGTTGAGGGCACGCGTGACCGAGGCAGTTTCGCAGACGAGCTCGAACTGCAGTGTGTAGTTGCCGCCTTTTTGCGCGGCAAAGTCGCTGGCCATGCCGTCGTACTTGGCGCGGGTAGCGTCGGTGGCGGGGACGGCGGATGCATTGGTGATCGTCGCGCCGGTGGCGGTGCGTTCGAGATGGGTGGTGCTCGTTGACGCGGCTGCGGGTTTTGGCGCGGCCTTGGGAGGCGCGGTCGCGGCGACGCGTGGCGGAGCGGTGATCGTGGTTTTCGGTGCGGCCGAGGTGGTTGCAGCTACACGCGGCGAAATGGTCGTCGTCGTTATCGGCGTCCCGGATGTTGTCACCATCTGCGGCTTCGTCACAGTCGGCGGCGAGGACGCCGCCGAGCCAGCCGGCGGGACGCCAGCGTTCCGGTTTGAAGTCGTTACCGCGGCTGCCGAGGATGTTGTCGCAGGTTGCGTGTTCGTCATCGCCGGAGGGACCGCCGCCGCGGCTACTGGTTTCGCGGCTTGCCGCTGCTGCCGCCAGTTCCATCCGGCATATCCGCCGATGACGATGAGGAGCAGGAGGAGCAACGGCATCAGCATGCTACGTTTCCGCGGCTCCGGAGTCAGGATGTCGGATGTCATCGCAGAGGTGGGAACTTCGTCCCCGTGCAGTGGGACGGCGGCACGGCGTGCGGCTTCGATCTGCGCCTCGTCGAACCCCCACTGCGGTTCGGGAGCCGGCCCGATCGGCGGCGGCGCGATTTCTGTCGCCGAAAACTGATCGCCATCGACCGGCTCATCCCATACCGAGGACGCCGGAGCAGCGATATTCAGCGCCGGGATTTCCATCGTCGCGCTATCGATCCTCGGCGCTTCAACCGCGGCCAACGGCATCGTCGGCGCGACATCATCGAGCGTAAAGTCGGGATTTTCGACATCCCAGGCGTCGCCGCCGTAAACCTCATGTTTTGCTGGAGGTTTGTCGATACGCGTTACCAGCTTCAGCAGTCGCAGTGCCTCCAACAGCTTGTAGACATTGAAGATATCCTTCCCGGACTGCGCTGCAACGTCGGCGGCGGTGTTGCTGCCATCGATCTTCGCGACGATCTGTTCGGCGTCTTCGTTCAGGCCGAGGCGGCGGAAGGCATCGTCGAAGTCCGGCGACTTCTCGAAGATCGCGTTGCCGCTCTCCATCGCCTGCTCGGACTTCGTTCGATCGGTGTCCGTCACCACGAGCTCGACGATGATCTGCGCCAGTGGGAAAAGAGTCCCCTCCTCGCGCTTCGGCAGGTAATCTTCCACGATCGTGTAGGAACCGCTCTTCCAGCCGATGATGGAGCGGAGGATGCCGATGACCTGGACGCGGCGGGCCCAAGTCAGCTCCTTACGGGTGATGAAGCCGAGGCCGAGGAGCGCATCGCCGAGCGTCTCGCTTTCCTTGCGCTTTGCGAGCGCCTGCTTGACATGCTCGCGCGTGACCTTGTTGGCGCGCAGCAGGATTTCGTCGACGGCGTCGGTGCGATCGTTGGTCGACGCGGAGAGAACGTCGCCGCTTTTGAAGTAGACGATCTTGATGATGCCGTCGCTCTCGAAACGGATCGCGCCGGTGAACTGCTCGCTTCCGAGCTCGACGAGCCGCTGAATCAGATCGATCTCGCCGATTTCGCCTT